>CAZFSA010000087.1:0-19539 GCA_964521535.1 uncultured Gemmatimonas sp. | reverse complement strand
ATCCGGGTGGCGCTGTCGGCCTCGGTCGCCCGGGCGGCCGCCACCGGCGCCAGCGTGAGGCGCGCCGGTGGCGCCGCAGTGGCCAACGCTGTCCCCCCGCTTACGTAGAGCCGGTCACCGTTTCGGCTCCAGCCGAGGGCCGCGGGCCGACCGAGACCGTCAGGGAGCGGCGCGCTCCGCTCGCCGGCCGTAAGCAGGTTGAGCACCACCAGCTCCCAGTGCATGGTATCCGATGGTGATCGCGCTCGCAGGAATGCCACCGCGGTGCCGGCGGGCGACAGGGCTGGCATCGCCTCGATCGGCCGGCTGAAGGTGAGGCGGAAGAACGGGCCGCCCGAGGCCGCGGCGGCAAAGAGATCGGTCTGCCTGTCCCGCCCCTCGCCCACGCCGATCACGATCGGGTCCTCGCCCGGCTCGAGCTTGTTCGTGAGCGGCGTCACCGCGCACCCGGCGGCGACGGCAACGAGCCCAAGGAAGCCGAGAGCGAGCCGCCCCCACCGACAGCCCGGGATCGTTCCGCTCACGGGGCTCGGCGGGGCCGGGTCTCGAGGAGCCACCATCCATCCGGGTCCACCGTCACCGCCGGTGGCTGGTTCCCTTCCCAGTGGATCACCGCCCGGGTTTCGCGTTCCGCCACCGAGACCGTGAGCATCCGGTCGCCGGCCCGAATCTGAAGGTTCGGGATCCGGAACCGGCCCCATTCCGGCTTCTGGACCTGGGTGATGGTGATGCCGGCGTGGCCGCCGTCGGCCTGGGCGTCGACCGCCAGCACCGGATAGCCGGGCCGGGTGAGCGCCTGCTCGAAGTACCAGTCGAGATCGACTCCGGCCTCCTCCGACATGATGGCGGCGAAGTCGCTGGAGAGGGCGTTGCCGTGCTCGAAGGTCCGGTAATAACGACGGAGGCCGCGAAAGAAGGTGGAGTCGCCCACCAGGCCCCGGAGCGAGTGCAGGACCCAGGCGCCCTTGGGGTAGTTGTTGGAGTTGAGCAGCTCCATCAAGTCCCGGGCGTCGGGGTCGATGATCGGCCGCTCGGTGGCGGGCGACCCGATCACCGCCCGGGCGTTGGCGGCCATCGTGGTCCGGAGGGCCGGGTCGCCGCCCAGATGCTCGTTCCAGAGCGCGGTGGCGTAGGTGGCGAACCCCTCGGAGAGCCAGAGATGGTGCCAGTCGCGCTGGCTCACCGCGTTGCCGAACCACTGGTGCGCGGTTTCGTGGGCCACCGTCTCCTCGCTCAGCGCCCGCCGGAAGTAGGCGTTCTCGTCGTAGAAGATGACGGTGGAGTTTTCCATCCCGCCGAAGATGGTGGACGACTGCACGTGGCGGAGCTCGGGATAGGGATAGGGCGCGATCAGCCGGCTGAAGAGCGTCACCATCTCCCCCGCGCGGCGGAACGGCCCGGTCACCGCCCAGGCCGAGTCGCCCGGATAGGTGAGGACCGCGACCGGGACGCACCGGATCTCGCAGGCCGCCTGGCCCATCGGCGTGGCGGCGAGCCGGGCGGCGCCCAGGACCATGGTGTGCACCGGGATCGGTTCCGGCATCGAAAAGCGCCATCGGCGGAGGCCCGGCGCGGCGTCCTCGACTCCTTCGAGCGTACCGTTCGCCACCACCGTGAGGACGGCCGGCGCCTCGATCGTCCAGGTCACGGTCGCCTTGTCGCTGGGATGGTCCTGCGCGGCCAGCCACTTCCGGGCGCGGTTGGGCCAGTTGTCGGCGAAGATCCGCCGGCTCTCGCCCTGGCCGCGCTGGACCAGGCCGTCATCGGTCCGCGTGCGCCCGCCGGGGAAGGGAGGCGGGGCGCCGTGGTACTCGATCCGGGTCGTGACCTCGCCGGCCGTGGCGGCAAGCGGGATCAGAATCTCGTCCCCCCGGCGGGTGACCTGCGTCAGCTGTCCTTCCAACGTGACCGAGCGGATGGTATAGACCGGATCGAGGTTGAGACGGATCGGCTCGGGGCCGTCCAGCCGCCATCGGGTCTCCACCCGGGCTTCGAAGCGGGAGCCCGAGTCGGCCAGGCGGATCCAGACGTCGTAGTGCAGGGCGTCGTGGCGGGTGCGCTCGCCGTCGTACCGGGCGCCGAGCGGCGCCTGGCCCGCGGCCTCCCGGGCCGCTCCCAGCCAGGCAGCGACCAGCAAGAGGCGAATCCCGATCGGGGTCACCGCTCACGCCTCCGCGATCGCCGCGCGGAACGCCTGCGCCAGCGCCGCCGCCGAGGGATACCGGTCGGCCGGATCGAGGGCCAGGGCGCGGGCCACCACCCGCTCCAGCGACTCGGGCAGCTCGGCGTTGGCATCCCGGAGCCGCCGCGGGCGTCCGGTGAGATGGTTGAGCATGGTCTCCTGTGCGGTCCGGCCGGTGAAAGGCAGCTCCCCGGTCAGGAGCTCGAAGGCCAGCACCCCGAGGGCGTAGACGTCGCTCCGGGGGTCGAGCGGCTTGCCCCGGATCTGCTCCGGACTCATGAACTCCGGGGTGCCGAGGACGATGCCGGTGGCGGTGAGCCGGTTGAGCTCGGGGCCGACCAGCCGCTCCTTCGCCAGCCCGAAGTCCATCACCACGGCGCGCTCCCCGTCACCGTCGCGCACCAGCATCACATTCTCGGGCTTGAGGTCGCGGTGCAGCACGCCCTGTTCGTGCGCGTGCTGAAGGCCCCGGCAGAGCTGCTCCAGGATCGCCACGGCCCGCGCCGGCGGCACGGGGCCCACCCGGTTCTCCAGGGTAGCGAGGGTCTCGCCTTCCAGAAACGGCATCACGAGATAGGGCAGCCCCTGCGCGGTGCCGTGGCCCAGCAGGCCGCAGACGTTGGGATGATCGAGCTTCATCGCCAGCTCCGCCTCCCGTCCCAGGCGTGCCACCGATTCCGCGTCGTTCACCAGCCGGGAGAGCAGCACCTTGACCGCCACCGGCCCCCCGGTCTGCCGGTCCACCGCACGGTAGACCCAGGCCATCCCTCCTTCGCCCACCCGCTCCTCGATGGCATAACGGCCGTCGAGGATCCGGCCCTGAAGGTTCGAGGCCGGATCGCTTCGGGCGCTCGGGGCCCGGATCTCGCCCGTCCGGTGGCGTCCCGGCGAACGTCGCGGTGGCACGGTGGGGCGGCCTCCAGCTGGCCCGGTGGGAGCTGCCGAGCTGCCGTCCCTTATCAGGAGCGCCGAGCCGTCCCGGATGCAGAACCGGGCCGGCGGGCCGTAGGTCGCCCCGCAGCGAGGACAGCGACGGTCGTTCAATCCCGGAAGCGGTTGCGGCCGTCGGCCTTGGCGCGAAGGAGGTTCTGGTCGGCCAGCCGGAGCAGCGAGTCGACATCGGTCACCCGCTCGTCGGGCCAGGTGGCGATTCCGATGCTCACCGTCACCTGCACCGGGGTGCTCTTCCCGCCGAAGGTCGCGGCCGACACCTTGCGGAGGATTCGCTCGGCGTAGATCCGGGCGCCCCGGAGCCCGGTCTCGGGCAGCACCACCACGAACTCCTCGCCGCCCAGGCGGGCCAGCACGTCCATCGCCCGCTGCTCCCGGCGCAGCAGGTCCGCCAGCTGGATCAGGACCCGGTCGCCCACGTCGTGGCCGTAAGTGTCGTTGAGCCGCTTGAAGTGGTCGAGGTCGAGCATCAGGCAGGCCAGGCACCCGCCCGATCGCTCGGCCCGTCCCAGGATTCCCTCCAGCCGGTCGCGGAAGGCCCGCCGGTTGTAGAGGTTGGTGAGGGGATCGGTGTCGGCCAGCTGGCGCATCTCGTCCCTTCGCCGGACCGCCTCCTCGAAGTCGTAGGCCCGGTCCAGCACCGGGCCGGCGGCGCTGATCACCCGCTGGGCGAAGGCCAGATCCTCGGGGCCCAGGGGATCGTCGTCCCCGGTGGTCCGGAGGAAGAACACCCCGGCGCGGCCGCCCTTGAGCAGGAAGGGAATCGAGGCGATCGAGGTCGTGGGCACGATCCGCCCCTCCAGCCGCCAGAGCTCCCGGGTCTCGGCCAGGAGGTCGGCCGAGTGCACGTCGGTGAGCAGGAGCGGCTCGCGGGTCACGACCGGGCCGAGCAGCTCCGGATAGCGGCGAAGCTCCACTGTGAGGTGGCGGAGCGAGGGATTCTCGTAGGCCGCCACCACCGTGGCGGTCTCGCCGTTGCCATCATCGAGGACGATCGAGCAGCGCGAGATCCGAAGCCCGCGGGCGATCCGCTTCACCAGCACGCCGAAGATCTCGGCCGGGGAGACCTGGGTGGAGGCCTCGCGGAGGATGTCGGCCAGCTCGGCGCCGCCGCGGGCCGCTGCCCGGGCGGCGGTGAGTTCCCGTCCGGTGCGGAGCTGGGCCTTGATCCGGGCCAGCAGCTCCGGGGCATGGAACGGCTTGGGGACGTAGTCGCTGGCGCCCAGCTCCAGGGCCCGGGGCGCCACCTCGCCGGGCGTGGAGGCCGACAGCACCAGCACCGGCGTGTCGCGATGCACCGGGTGCTGCTTCACCTGCTCCAGCACGGTGAGCCCGTCGACGCCCGGCAGCGAGAGGTCGAGGATCAGGAGGTCGGCGGGATCGCCATCGAGATGCTCCAGCAGGCCCTCGCCCCGGAACCGGGTGGTGGTGCGGAGCCCTTCGGCGGTGAGCACCGCCACGAGCGCCCGGCTCAGCGTCTCGTCGTCGTCGACGATCACCACGTGCGCCGGAGGAGCCACCGCTCAGCTCACCAGGCGCCGAAAGAGGTCGGGGTCGACGTTCCCCCCCGTCAGGATCAACGCGGTGGTGCCCCGGGGGACGATCTTTCCCGCCAGGAGCGCCGCGACCGGCGTGGCCCCCGAGGGCTCCACCTTGAGGCCCATCGACCAGTAGAGGAACCGGACCCCGGCGGCGATCTCCTCCTCGCTGAGCGCCACCGCCGCCCGGATCACGGGTCGGATGTGGGCCAGGGTCAACTCGCCGGTGGCGGGCGGGACCAGTCCGTCGGCCAGCGTCTCCACCGGCTCGAACGCCACCGGCCGGCCAGCCTCCAGGGCAGCGGCCAGCTTGGGGCTCACCGCCGGCTCGACGCCGTAGACCGCCACCCCGGGCTTCATCGCCTGGACCGCGGCGCAGGTGCCGGCGATCATTCCGCCGCCGCCCACCGGCGAAACGATGGTCTCCACCTCGGGGCGGCTCTGCAGGATCTCGAAGGCGCAGGTTCCCTGGCCCATGATCACGTCGGGATCGTCGTAGGGCGCCACCATCACGAGCCCCCGCTCCGCGATCAGCGCCCGGGCCCGTGCTTCGCGTTCCTTCCGGGTGGTAAAGACGATCTCGGCGCCGTGGCGCCGGATCCCTTCGACCTTGACTGCCGGCGCCGTCTCCGGCATCACGATCACGGCGTGGACCCCGAAGTGCTTCGCCACCCAGGCCACCGCCTGCCCGTGATTGCCACTGGAGTGGGTGATGATGCCCCGGGCCCGGACCTCGGGGGCCAGTCGGGAGATGGCGGTGAACGCCCCCCGGATCTTGAAGGCGCCGATCGGCTGGTGCTGCTCGCACTTCACCAGCACCGGCGCTCCGAACCGCCGGGACAGCTCGGCCGATTCCACCAGCGGCGTGGGAAGCGTCACCTCCCGGAGCGCCGCCGCCGTACGTGCCAGGTCCTCGCGGGTGATCGTGGGTACCGCCGTGGCCGTCATCGTCGCGCCTCCCGTGCCCCGGCGCCGGATTACTCCGCCGCCTCCTCCGCCGTTTCCTCCGCGCCCTCCTCGTCCTCCTTCACCACCCGCGCCACCGCCACGATCCGGTCGCCCTCGTCGAGGTTCATCACCCGGACCCCCTGCGTGTTCCGGCCGATCACCCGGATCCCGTCCACCGGCACCCGGATGATCACCCCGCTCCGGGTGATCATCATCAGCTCGTCCTGCGGCTGGACCTCCTTCAAGGCCACGCAGGCGCCGGTCTTCTCGGTGTTCTTGAAGGTGATGATCCCCTTGCCGCCCCGCTTCTGGACCCGGTAGTCGGCAAGCTCCGAGCGCTTCCCGAAGCCCCGGTCGCTCACCACCAGCAGCGTCGCGTCCCGGCGGATCACCACCATCCCGATCACCGCGTCGCCCTGCTCCAGCTCGATGCCCTTCACCCCGGTGGTGGCCCGGCCCATCGGCCGGACGTCGCTCTCGTGGAACCGGATGCTCATCCCGTCCCGGGTGGCCAGCACGATATCGTTGTTGCCGTCGGTGAGCTGGACGTCGATCAGCTCGTCGCCGTCCTCGATGTTGATGGCGTTGATGCCGCTGCTCCGGGGATTCCCGTAGTCGGAGAGCACCGTCTTCTTCACCGTCCCGTTCCGGGTGGCGAACATCAGCCACCGGTCGTCGCTGAAGTCGCGGACCGGCACCAGCGCGGTGACGTGCTCCTCGGGCCTGATCTGGATGCAGTGGACGATCGGCTTGCCGCGGGTCGCTCGCCCCCCCTGCGGGATCTCGTGCACCTTGAGCCAGTAGACCTGACCCCGGTTGGAGAAGAACATCACGTAGTCGTGGGTGCTGGCGATGAACAGGTGCTCGATCCAGTCGTCTTCCTTGGTGGTGGCGCCCGTGAGGCCCCGCCCCCCGCGGCGCTGCCGCCGGTAGGTCGACACCGGGGTCCGCTTGATGTAGCCGGTGTGGGAGATCGTGATCACCATGTCCTCCTCGGCGATCAGGTCCTCCACCGAGAACTCCGACTGGTCGGGGATGATCTCCGTCCGCCGGTCGTCGCCGAACGTCTTGGCGACCTCCCGCATCTCCTCCTTGAGAATCGCCATCCGCTTCGGCCGCGAGGCGAGGATCGACTTGAGGTCCTTGATCAGCGCCCGGACCTCGGCCAGCTCGGCCTCCAGCTTGTCGATCTCCAGCCCCGTGAGCTTGGCGAGCCGCATGTTGAGGATCGCCTCGCTCTGCTTCTCCGACAGCCCGAACCGCTCCCGGAGCCGGGCGTCGGCCTCGGCCACGTCGCGCGAGCCCCGGATGATCTGCACCACCTCGTCGATGTGGTCGACCGCGATCTTGAGGCCCTCGAGGATGTGCTCCCGGGCCTGCGCCTGGTCCAGCTCGAACTGGGTCCGGCGGGTGATGATCTCGTGCCGGTGCTCCACGTAGTGCTGGAGCATCTCCTTGAGGTCCATCACCTTCGGCTGGCCCTTCACCAGCGCCAGGTTGATCACCCCGAAGGTCGACTGCATCGTGGTGTGCTTGTAGAGCTGGTTCAGCACCACGTGGGGAATCGCGTCGCGCTTCAGCTCCACCACCAGCCGCATCCCGTCCCGGTCCGACTCGTCCCGGATCGCCGAGATGCCCTCGATCTTCTTCTCGTTGGCGAGCGCCGCGATGTCCTCGGCCAGGCGGGCCTTGTTCACCTGGTAGGGGAGTTCCGTCACCACCAGCGACGACTTGCCGGACGACTCCTTCTCCTCGATCTGCACCCGGGCCCGCATCACCACCTTGCCCCGCCCGGTCTCGTACGCCTCCTTGAGCCCCTGAAGCCCGTAGATGAAGCCGCCGGTCGGGAAGTCGGGGCCCTGGACGTGGCGCATCAGGTCCCGGACCGTCGCGTCCGGGTGGTCCACCAGGTGCTCCACCGCCGCGCAGATCTCCCGGAGGTTGTGGGGCGGGATGTTGGTGGCCATCCCGACCGCGATCCCGCTGGAACCGTTCACCAGCAGGTTCGGGACCTTCGACGGCAGCACCGTGGGCTCTTCCAGCCGGTCGTCGAAGTTGGGCTGGAAGTCCACCGTGTTCTTGTCGATGTCCTCCAGCATCGCCACCGCCACCCGGGTGAGCCGGGCCTCGGTGTAGCGATACGCCGCCGGAGGATCGCCGTCCACCGAGCCGTAGTTGCCCTGGCCGTCCACCAGCGGATACCGGAGCGAGAAGTCCTGGACCATCCGGACCAGGGCGTCGTACACCGAACTGTCGCCGTGGGGGTGGTACTTGCCCAGCACCTCGCCCACCACCGTCGCCGACTTCTTGTACGGGCGGCCCGGCACCAGGCCCAGCTCGTTCATCGCGTTCAGAATCCGCCGGTGCACCGGCTTGAGGCCGTCCCGGACGTCGGGGAGGGCGCGGGAGACGATCACGCTCATCGAGTAGTTGATGAAGCTCTGCTTCATCTCCTCCTCGATCGGGCGGGGCAGGATCCGCTCGCGCGAATTGGGCGCAGTCATGCCTTGCTTCACTCACAGGGGAACGCGGGAGACCGGCGACGCCAGTCGAAGTAACACCGGTGAAACATAACCGGCCCGACTCCTTGCGACAATTGGGGTCCGGTACCCTAACTGGTGTTGACGCAAATACTTAGCGCCTCCGAACCCGGGCCCGGTCGTTTCGGCCTGCGCCCCCGGGGCCGGGAGTGGAGGCCGGGGCTCGAACCCCTGGCACGGCCCGGCATTCCCCCGGTAGGTTGAGCCACCGGCCAACCCGCACCCCACCACTTCCCGGAGGTTCCGCGATGCCGCACCGCGCCCTGACCAGCGCGCGACGCCCGGCGAGGGACGCGGGCCTTGCGCTCGCCGTCATCCTCCTGGCCGCGAGCCCCGACTCCGCCGGCAGTCAGACCATCCGCCAGTACCAGCTGATCGCCGACGGAGAGTCGCACCGGCTCGAGGTGCGGCAGGTTCCCCGGCCTTCCCCCGGTCTCGGAGAGGTGCTGGTCCGGGTGCGGGCCGTGTCGCTCAATCACCGCGATCTCTACGTCCGGGCCGCGCGACCACGAGGGCCGGGCGGGATGGTCCCCACCTCGGACGGCGCCGGCGAGGTGATCGCCCTGGGCCCGGGGACGAGCCGGTTTCGGGTGGGCGATCGCGTCGCCGGCACCTTCTTCGCCGACTGGACCGGGGGCCGTCGCACCCCGGCGGCCAACGCCTCGGCCCGCGGCGGGGCCATCGACGGGATGCTCTCCGAGATGGTGGTGAGCCACGAGAACGGCCTGGTCGCGATCCCGGAGCACCGCTCCTACGAAGAGGCCGCCACCCTCCCGTGCGCCGCCGTCACCGCCTGGACCGCGCTCTTCACCCACGGGCGGCTCGCGCCCGGCGACTTCGTCCTTCTCGAGGGCACCGGCGGGGTGTCGGTCTTCGGGCTCCAGTTCGCGGTCGCCGCCGGCGCCCGGCCCATCATCACCAGCTCCAGCGACGCCAAGCTCGAACGGGCCCGGGCGATGGGGGCGTTCGGTACCGTCAACTACCGCACCCACCCGGAGTGGCAGCGCGAGGTCCGCGCCCTCACGGGCGGCGCCGGCGTGCAGCACGTGCTGGAAGTGGGCGGCGAGGGCACCCTTCCCCGGGCCCTCGAGGCCCTGGGCCTGGATGGCCACGTGGCGCTGATCGGCGGCCTCTCGGGCTTCGCCCAGACCATGCCCATCGGCCGGTTCATCGGTCTCACGCCCCGCGTCACCGGGATCTACGTCGGCTCGCGGGACGACTTCGAGGCGATGAACGCCTTCCTCGCACGCCATCGTCTCCGGCCGGTGATCGACCGGGTCTTCCCCTTCGAGGAGGCCCCGGCGGCCTACGACTACCTGGAGAGCGGGGCGCACCTGGGCAAGATCGTGATCCGGGTCTGAGGCCACCGGCCCGTCCGTGACCGACTCGCTGATCCTCATTCCCATCGTCGCCGCGTCCTATCTCGCGGCGCACGTGGTGTTCGACTGGCTGGCTCGCCGGTTCCGGATCGTCTCCGGCGCCGAGTACCTCCTGCTCGGCATCCTCCTGGGCCCCCACGTCTCCGGGCTCCTCAGCACCGAGCTGCTCGACCGCCTGAGCCCGCTCATCACCCTCGGCCTCGGCTGGACCGGCGCGCTCCTCGGCGCCCAGTTCCTGCTCCCCCGACTGCTCCGGATTCCCGGGGTCGTCTACCGGGTCGCGTTCGTCGAGGTCGTCATCACCCTGGCGCTGGTGGCGGGGACCCAGTGGTGGCTGCTGGTCGCCACGCTGGGGCTCACGCCGGAGGAGGCGGTGATTCCCGCCGTCGCGCTCGGGGCCATGGCCAGCGTCACCTCCGCCGCCGGGATCGGCGTGGCCACCGCCGGCCGGCGTCCTGGCGACCCGCTCTCCCGGCAGCTCACCGTGTCCGCCGGGATGGGGGCCACGATCGCGGTGGTGGTGTTCGGGATCCTGACCGCGTACTTCCACCGGCAGCCAGCCGTGCTCCCCCGCGCGCCCACAGCCACCGAGTGGGTGGTGATCAACGTGGCGATCGGCGCGGTGGGAGGAGTCCTCTTCCACCTCTTCGTCGGCGAAGAGCGCAAGCCCGACCGGCTGGTGATCGCCCTGATCGGCGCCGTGATCCTGGTGAGCGGGGCCGCGGCCTACCTCCGGCTCTCGGCGATGCTCTCGGCCGCGGTGTTCGGCGCCATCCTGGCCAACACCTCGCTCCGCCGGGGCGAGATCCGCGCCTCGCTGGCCCGGATCGAGCGACCGCTCTACTTCGCCGTGCTGGTCCTGGCAGGCGCCTCCTGGAACCCGGCGGCCCGCGACTGGGTGCTCGTCACCCTGGCGTTTCTCGCGGCTCGGGCGCTGGGCAAGGTGGGCGGTGCCCGGCTCGCCGCCCGCGCCAACGGCGTACTGCCCGTGCTGGGCGGCAACTGGGGCCGGGGGCTCCTGGGGCAGGGCGGCTTTGCGCTCATCATCGGGCTCAACTACCTCCAGCTCTCCGAGCTCCCGATCGGCCGAATCGTCTTCACGGCGGTGGTGATCTCGGTGCTGCTCACCGATCTGGTGTCGGCGCGGCTGGCGGGGTCGGTCTTCGCGGCCGACGCTCCAGCGCCGGACCGGCCCGCGCCGGACGCGGCGGAGGCCTGACGATGCGCCGGCTGGTGATCCTCGCGTTCCTGATCGGCGGCATGGAGCTGATCGCCCCCCTGGGCGACGCCGGCCGGGGATCGGAGTGGCTCCTCACCTTCGGGTTCCTGATCCTCGCCGCCTACAGCGTGGGCGAGATCGCCTCGGGGCTCGGCCTGCCCAAGATCGTCGGGTACCTCCTGGCGGGCGTGGTCTTCGGGCCCGGCGGGATCGAGGTCGTGAGCCAGCAGGCCTCCGCGTCGCTGGCCCCGGTCTCCTCGCTTGCCATCGCGCTCATCGCCTATCTGGCCGGCGCCGAGCTCCGCTGGGCCGAGCTCCGGCACCGGTGGCCCGCCATCCTCCGGATCATGACCGCCGAGCTGGGCATCGCCTTCGTGCTGCTGGCGGGGGCGATGACGCTGGTGCTCGGGCGGGTCCCCGCCTTCGCCAACGCGGCGCCGGCCGAGATCGTGGTGTTCAGCCTGCTCTTCGCTTCGGTGGCGATTGTGCACTCGCCGGCGGTGACCCTGGCGCTCCTCACCGAAACCGGCGCCCGGGGCCGGGTGGCCCAGACTACCCTGGGCGTGGTGCTCGTGGCCGACGTCGCGGTGGTGCTGCTCTTCAGCGCGGTGCTGGCGGTGACCCGCGCGGTGGTGCCCTCGTCGGCCGCCGAAGCGGCTCACGGGCCGCTCCGGCTGGTGTGGGAGCTGGGCGGCGGGATCCTGGTCGGCGCCGTGCTCGGAGGCGCGGTCGCCCTGTATCTCCGTTTTCTTCGCCAGGAACTTTTCTTCTTCGCCATCATGGTGGCGCTGGTGGGCGAGACGCTGGCGCGGGTGCTCCACGTCGAGACCCTGCTCCTCCTGCTGGTGGCCGGCTTCGTGAGCGAGAACGTGAGCCGACCCGAGCACGGCGCCGCGCTCCGGCACGCCATGGAGCGCTCGGCGGCGCCGGTGTTCGTGGTGTTCTTCGCGGTGGCGGGCACCAAGATCATTCCGCTCGAGGTGGGTGGGATCCTGCTCCTCGCCGGCCCGATCGTGCTGGTCCGGATGCTGGGGATCTGGCTCGGCACCCGGGCGGGCGCGGCCTGGGCCGGCGAACCGCCGGAGAGCCGCCTGGTCTGGAAGGGTCTGGTGTCCCAGGCCGGCGTGGCGCTCGGCCTCGCCACGCTGCTGGGCCAGGCCTACCCGGGTCGGGGTGGCGAGCTTCAGGCGATCTTCGTCGCGGTCATCGCCGTCAACGAACTGGTCGGGCCGATTCTCTTCCGGCGGGCCCTGGACCAGAGCGGGGAGATCCCGTCGGCGTTGCCGCCGGAGGCGGCGCCCACCCTGGAGACCGAGATTCCGGGCACGTTGCCGGACCTGCGGCGGCCATCGCCCTGAGCCGACCCGCGCTCAGGCAGGGTAGTTGGCGGACTCCACGTCGTCGTGCCTGGTTCGGAGGGGCGTCGCGGTGCCGCGGCTCGCGCCTCCGCGGAACTCGAAGTGGCGGTCGTCGAGGAGCCGATTGCCCAGCCGCGGTGCGTGGCTTGCCCGAAGGTGGTTCATCAAGAGCTTGGCCCCGATTTCCGAGGCCGGAAGCCAGACGCCGGCCGGCACGCCGGGATAGAGATGCGCGGCCTCGGGCCGGAGCCGCGCCTCCCGCACCACGCTGGTTCCCACGGACTGCCTCCGAGACGGTAACGCGGAGAACTTCGCCCGCGATGGCCCGATGCGCCAGAGGCCGGATTGGACGACCAACGACCCACGAGGTATTGTCTGCACCATGTACGGACTGATCGGGAAGATCACGGCGCTGCCGGGCCAGCGCGACGCCCTGGCCGCGATCCTGCTCCGGGGCACCGGCGACATGCCGGGCTGCCTGAGCTACATCGTGGCCATAGACCCGGAGGACGCCGACGGGCTCTGGATCACCGAGGTCTGGGACCGCCGGGAGAGCCACCAGGCTTCGCTCGCCCTCCCCGCCGTCCGGGCCGCGATCGCGGAGGGGCGTCCGCTCATCGCCGGCTTCAGCAACCGCGTCGAAACCACGCCGATCGGGGGTCACGGCCTGCCAGCGGGGTGAACCATGATGACCAAGCCGGCGCAGACGCTGTTCTTCTTCGCGCTGTACCTGATGGTGCTCGGAATCGTGCTCCTCCTCGCGCCCAACACCCTGCTTGGCCTGTTCGGCCTCGAGCCCACCGGCGAGGTCTGGATCCGGGTGGTGGGGATGCTGGCGCTGTTTCTCGCGGTCTATTACGTGATCGCCGCCCGGGCCAACTTCCTCCCGATGCTGGAGGCATCGGTCAGGGTCCGGGCGACCGTGCCGATCTTCTTCGGCGTATTCGTGGCCCTGGGGTGGGCGCCGCCCACGCTGCTGCTGCTCAGCATCGTGGACGTGGCCGGCGCCGCCTGGACCTGGCTGGCGCTGCGGAGCGAGCTGGGCGGGAAGGCGCCCCCGGCCTGACCGGACGGGCCCCCGGCGGCCGGCCTCACTCGTACCGCACGTCATACTCCAGCGACACGATCCCGCTCTTGGGGTACACCCGGTGCCCGGTAAGCGCGAGCCGCACCGTGGGGCCGGACGGCGCCACGAAGGGAATCCCCCCGCCCAACAGGATCGGCACGATCGCGAGGTCGAGGCCGTCCACCACGCGCGCCGCGAGCAGACTCCGGAGCAGCACCCCGCCCCCGAAGAGCCAGAGGTCCCGCCCGGGTCGGGACTTGATGCCGGCGATGGCCGGGGCCGGGTCGCCGCGGAGCACCGTGATCCCGGGGTGGGCCGCCGGATCGAGGGTGTTGGAGACCACCACCACCGCCTGCCCGCCCATCATGCCCCCGCCGCTCCCGGCGCTGGCCTCCCAGGTGCGGCGGCCCATCACCAGGGTGTCGAACCGGGCGAAGATGGCGGCGAAGTCGATGTCGGGGTCCATCGGAATCCAGTCGAACTCGCCGTTCGGCCCGGCGATGAAGCCGTCGAGACTCATGGCCACGCCGTAGCGGAGTTGTCGAGCGGGCATCTGCCTCTCCCGGTTGTTTATAAACGAACGTTCGGTTATAATAGGACGTCGCGTTCTGGAGCGCAAGGTGTCCCCCCGTCCCCGTAGCGTCGACGACGCCACCATCGCCATGGCCCTGGGCCGGGTCATCGCCCGGGACGGGCCGGCCCGGCTCACCCTGGCGGCCATCGCCCGCGAGGCCGGGCTCGCGCCGGCCACGCTGGTGCAGCGGTTCAGGTCGAAGCGGAACCTGCTGGTGCAGCTCTCCAAGGGCGCCGGGGACGGCGGCCCGCTGGTGGCCCGGCTCCGCGCCGAAGGGCGGCCGCCGCTCGCCATCGTGCGCGCCTTCTTCCTGTGCTACGCCGAGATGGCCGCCACGCCGGAGACCATGATCCACAGCTTCGGCGCCTACCTCCAGATCGACCTGGCCGATGCCACGCTCCGCCGCTACCTCGTCGCCACCGGGCGGAAGAACGAGCGGCTCATCGCCGAGCTGCTGGACGAGGCGGTGAGGACCCGCGCGCTCCGGCGGGTGGACACGGCGGCGCTGGCCCGCGCCCTGTTCGCGGTGACCACGGGGTCGCTGCTGGCCTGGGCCACCTATCGGGAGGGCAAGGTGGCGGCCTGGCTGGGCCGCGACCTGGATCTGGTGCTGGGCCTGGCCCGTCCGACGTGATCAGCGAGGCGAGGCCCGATCGATGTTGCTACCGGTTGTTGGCGGCTCGCGCCGCCGGTACCGTTATTGGTGGTACTGGTCGGCGAGGGACGAATGCGGCGGCGGATCCTGGTGGTAGAGGACCACGGGCTGGTGCGCGACCTGCTCGCCCACTTGCTGGCGCCCTACTACGACGTGGTCGGCACGCTGCCGGACGGGAGCGGCCTGGCCGAGGAGGTCGCAGCCCACCGTCCGGATCTGATCCTGCTCGACTGGCGGCTCCCGGATGGGGACGGGCTGGATCTGATCGACTCGGCGCTGGGAGGGTTTCCGGCGAGGACCGTCGTTCTGCTAACCGCCTGCCCGAGTCCGTCCCTGGCTGGGCCGGGCAAGGGGGCGCGGCCTTGGCGGGGTGGTCGCCAAGCAGGCCGGGGCGCGGGCGCTTCTGGCCGCCCTGGCAGCTGTGTCGGCCGGCTATCGCTGGTTTCCGAGCCGGGGGTGGGAAACGCCGCTTGGTGGCTTTCCTCCCTCCCTCCCTCCCTCCCTCCCTCCCTCCCTCCCTCTCTGCCGCGGGTGGCCGGCCGCCGTGTCGGCGGCTTGAGCCGCCGGCAAGCCGAGGTCTTGAGCGGCATTCAGCGCGGCTTGACCAACGCGGAGATCGGTCGGGAACTGGGCATTCGGCCGCGGACGGTGCACTTTCATCGCACCCAGATTCGGCGGCGGCTCGGCGTCCAGAACGAGCGGGAGCTCTTCCTCGCGGTTGCGGCGCTGCTCGGCGACCTGGCGAACGGGCGGGATCCCTGAGCAGGCTGCCAGATCGCGGGGGGTACCGGCCTGTCACCCTGACAGCTTGCAAACGGGCCATGGGAGTTGAACAATGCATCGGCGCCTGGCAACCCGCGTCGAGTTCCGGCGCCGGACCCGAGGTGCGGCAATGGATGACCGGGCGTCGCGACCCTGGCCGATCGGATCTGTCGTTGTGGTAGCCTGTGGGGCTGCCACGCTTCTCGGATGGTTGGGCCCCCTGCGCGGGCCGCCGGCGATGGGCCAAGCGCGACCATCGCTGCGGCCCATCACGGCGCCGAACCCCTGTGGGTCGTGCCTGGTGTTGCGGCCGATCGCCACGCTGGGGTCGGACAGTGGACGCGGATCGGTGCAGTGGGGTCGAGCAGTGGCCCGGATCCGCGGCGGCCGCTTCGTCCACGGGCGGACCCCAGACGGGATGCCCGTCTTCGACTCGACCGGGCGGCTGGTCGCGACCGTGGGGCGCCAGGGCTCCGGTCCGGGCGAGTTCCGCAGCATTCAGGCGCTGGCCGTGGGTCGGGCGGACACCGTCCATGTGTTCGATGTGGGGAACCAGCGCCATAACGTCCTCAGTCCGGACCTCCAGGTCGTGCGGACCTTCCCGGCACCTGGCAGCACCTACGACGCGGTCGTCCTCTCGACCGGGCATGTCGTTCGGAATGCGTCAATGCCGACCGCAGACCTCTGGGATGCGCCGCTGCACCTGATCGCGCCAGGGGACGGACGATTGCTGCGATCGTTCGGCGCGCACCCGGGTGAGCCGTACCTCCCCGATGGCGCCTGGGCAGGTCGCCGGGAGTTGACGGCCGGGCCGGGCGCGACGGTGTACGCGGCCCGACGGAACGAATATCGAATCGAACAATGGGACACGGCCGGCAGGTTTCTTGGCGGGTTCGTCAGGAACGTGGACTGGTTTCGGCCGTACACCCAGCCGCCTCGCCTCGGCCCAGAGGCACCGCCCAGCCCGAGCCTGGAGCGGGTCCACCGGGATACCAGCAACCGGCTCTGGATCCTGATCACGGTCGCGGACCGAGAGTGGCGGAGGAACCTCCGGCCGGCGCGGAGGGGGGTGGGGGCTACTCGCTACGAGCCGAGTCACCCGGATGGCATCTTCGATACGGTGATCGAGGTGGTCGACCTCGAGAGTGGAGCGCTGCTGGCCTCCCAACGAACCTCGCAGTTTCTGTGGGGGTTTCTTGGCGACGGTCTGGTCTTCGGCGACGGGACCGGCCCGGATGGAGTGCCGAAGTTCTCCATCTGGCGATTGGATACTGCACTAGGAGCAGAGCGATGACCATGAGGACGTTGGGAGCCTTGGTGGCCGGGGGGCTGTTCCTGAGCGTTCCGACACCCAGCGCCGCGCAGTTAAGCTGCGGCTACTGCTACCAGTGCGAGAACAATCCCTACGCAGCCGGGACCTACTGTGGCTGCATTCTTTGTCACAATAACAAGGACTGCATACCCGGCTGCATCTGGGGATGGTGCAGCGACCTGGTACCCTGCGATTCCTTCGGCGGAGGGTTTGCTGCGACGGCCAGGTTGCAGCTCCTCGGATGGGAGCTCGCGCGCGCTGACGGCTCGCGAATGGCCGAGCTCTTAGCCCGGTATCCAGAGATATTGCGACTGGACCTCCAGCGGCGAGTCGTTGAGATCCGGGGCGACTGTGAAGGGACAGTTGCGTTGATCCCGATTCCGCGGGCCGTGGACCCGCTGCTGGCGATGGCCACGTGGGCGGCCCACCAGGGCCCGACGGAGCAGCCGCTTGCCCAACTTGTGCGGTCGCTGCTCAGAACGGATCCGCCACGGCCGGACATCGACTGAGTTGCCGGAAGCGCGTACCCGCACGCCGAAGCGGCGGCCTGTTCTCGGAACCGGACGGGTGCTCTCCCTCTTCCCCCGCTCAGCGACTGAGAAAGTCCACCGGGATGCAAGCAACAAGCTCTGGATCTGCGTGATGGGCGGCGGGGAGCTGGCCCGGACGGGCTGGCTCCCTGAGCAGGCTGCCAGATAGCAGGCGGCCCTGACCTGTCACCCCTGACAGCTTGCGCCTATGTGAGAGCCGTCGCACTCTGAGTTCGGAACCAAGCTGGCATGGGGTGGAGGCGGCCGTGGGCCTTCGGTACGAGATGGAGGCGGCGCGTTGGCCCGGTAGCACCGAGGACCGGTGGCTGACTGGCTGCGGCGCAGCAAGAGCCACCCAAACGCGACGTGCCAGGCCTCCCGCGCAGGCCGCCAACCTCGTTCGGCTGGGTCTGCTGACGCTGGTCGTCGCCGCGAGTTTGACAGAGCCGGCGAAGGCTCAACGTGCGCCCGTTGAGACAACCCCGGCCTCTCGGATCGCTGGCACGGTCGCCTGCCGTACTTGCCGCCTGGTGACCGGTTCTGTCCGCGCCAGCGTCGGCGGCCGGTCGGAGGGACTGAGCGAGTTCCCCGGTGACTACGCCTGGGACAGCCAGGGGCGACTCTTGCTGACTCAGCCCGACCGAAGCGGCGTGCCCCTGGTGTTCGACCCGCGGAGCGGAGACGTCCGCCCAATTGGGCGAAGCGGTCAGGGCCCGGGCGAGTTCAAGCGAGTGACCGCCCTCGCGACGCTTCCCGGTGACACCGTCGTCATGTTTGACCGGGGAAATCGTCGACTCGCCTTCCTGGCCCCCGATTTCCGGTACGTACGGGATGCGCCGGCTCCACTGCACACCTACAGCATGCTCTGGTGGCCCGGCGCAGGCGCCCTCGTGGTGAATGCTGCGATTCGGGGTCCGGCACGGGTCGGCGTGCCTCATCACCTGTTCGACCGACGGGGGAGCGAGATCCGAAGCTTCGGAGGGATGAAGGAGCTTATCACACCGAGCGACGATGGTTCGTCCCTGATGCGGGCGCTCGGCATCGATGAGGCTGGCCGGCTGCTGTCGGTACGAAGACTATCCCGGTTTGAGATCGAGGCATGGTCTACCGGTGACCAGGCGCCCGCGACGTGGCAGAGCGATTCTCCGGCCATGAGGTCAATCAGGGCCCGATCAAGTGCAAGGGAGCTGAACCCGCCGGAGCCATGGGTTGCATGGGTCGGTTCCCGGCAAGGCGTGGTGCTGGTGCTCATCCGGGTGCCGGACCCGCGGTGGCGTAGCGGCATCACGGTCCGACCGTACGCTGGCGGTGGAGAGCTTGGCTGGATGGTCGAGCGAATCGATCCCAGTCGCTACCACGATACGATCGTAGAGGCGCTTGACCTGAAGTCCGGCGTCCTCCTCGCTCGGACTCGGGTAGACCACGCATGCCGCGCGATTTCGCCCCGGACGGAACTCGCGTGCGAGGCCGAGAATGCTGATGGGTCGTTCCGAGTTGACCTGATACCCATCGGGTTTATCCGGTAATGCCGTCGGACTGCCAGTACGAAAGGGGTCGAGCGATGAGGACGATGACGCTAGCTGTCGCAGCAGCCGTTGTGCTGGGGGGCCCGGGCGTGGAAGGTCCAGTCCGGGAGCGGGTGGCGATGAGACCGGATGAGACCGTATGATCGGGTTCTTCAGGACATCTGGTGCGGAGCCTGTCACAACTGCATTTTCCCGGGGCCGTTTCAACACGAATTCTTTGCATGGGGAAGCTGGTATCCCGAGAGGGCAGGCGGCAACCACTCGTGCATCCTATCCCCCTGTGATCATCCGCCGTGCGGCCTTGGCCTCCGTCTCGGCCCGGACTCGGCTCGCGTCCTAACGGCTCAAACCTGGCACGATAGGGACGCGGGTGAGGCCGACCGGGCCTTCTCGGCGGTGGCGGCCCGCGTCCAACGCGGAGATCTGGCGGCAGTGGACGCCATCGTACGGCTCGTGGTGGCATACCCGGATCGGGTCAGCCTGAACCGACAACGTGGGGCCCTTCAGCTCCAGGCCGCCTGCGGGCTAGGGGTCGTCGCAGGGCATCTGCCCCTCACCACGCGCGTTGTTGAGCAGGTGGGTCGACAAATTGGGTGGCTGGCCCCGCTGTCAGTCGCGGGTCGGTGAGCAGTGTGAGGAAGCCGAGCCTGCTGTCGGTGGGGCCCGACCAGCCGCCAACAACTGGCGGCAACTTGACCGAGGGTCCCAAGGTCAACGTCGGCGGAGCCACCGCCGGCCGGTCCTGAGTTCCGGTTGACCCCTGTGGGGGGCTGTCCGCCGCCGAAATAGGAGAGCCGGCAGCACCCAGAGCGCCCCGATCGTGCCCGCGAGCGTCCCCCCCGCCGTGGCCAGGGCGATCGACCCGAACAGGCTGTCGGCGTCGGTGCCGGCCGCGAGCGGAATCAGGCTCGCCAGCGTGGTGAGCGTCACCAGGACGATCATCCCGGCCCGGTCGCGCGCGGCGTACACCACGCCCCGCGCGCCGATCGGCTCCTCGGG
>CAZFSA010000086.1:0-19671 GCA_964521535.1 uncultured Gemmatimonas sp. | reverse complement strand
GCTTCGTCCGCTCAAACTTCGCCTTCGCCATGGTCCCCTGACTCCGGTGTGCGGTGGTGATCCGCTCTGCCGCGCCGATGACTATCCCCTGGTCTTCGCGACAATCTGTTCTTCGACCTGCTTCGGCACTTGCTCGTAGTGATCGAACTGCATCGAATAGACCGCCCGCCCCTGGCTGATGCTCCGGAGCGTGGTCGAATACCCGAACATCTCCGACAGCGGGACGTCGGCCGCGACCACCTGGGCGTCGCCCCGCTGGGTCATCCCCCCGATCTTGCCGCGCCGCGCCGACAGGTCGCCGATCACGTCGCCCAGGTAGTCCGCCGGCGTGACCACCTCGACTTCCATGATGGGCTCGAGGATGATCGGCTTCGCCTGCTTGGCGGCCTCCTTGAACGCCATCGAACCGGCGATCTTGAAGGCCATTTCCGAGCTGTCCACGTCGTGATAGCTGCCGAACACCAGCGCGACCTTGACGTCCACCATCGGGTAGCCGGCCAGCACCCCGCCTTCGAGCGCCTCCTTGATCCCGGCCTCGACCGGCTTGATGAACTCGCGCGGGATCACGCCGCCCACGATCCGGTCCTCGAAGTGGAAGCCCGTCCCGGCCTCGGCCGGCGCCAGGTCGATCACCACGTGACCGTACTGCCCCTTGCCGCCCGACTGGCGGATGAACTTGCCTTCGACACCCTTCACGGCGCGGGTGATGGTCTCCCGATAGGCCACCTGCGGCCGGCCGACGTTGGCCTCGACCTTGAACTCCCGCTTCATCCGGTCGACGATGATCTCCAGATGCAGTTCGCCCATCCCGGCGATGATCGTCTGGCCGGTCTCCGGGTCGCTCCGGACCTTGAAGGTGGGATCCTCCTCCGCCAGTTTTTGCAGGGCCACGCCCATCTTGTCCTGGTCGGCCTTGGTCTTCGGCTCGATGGCCACGTCGATCACCGGATTCGGGAAGCGCATCGCCTCCAGAATCACCGGCTGGTCCTCGTCCGAGAGCGTGTCGCCGGTCCGGGTCTCCTTGAGCCCGATCGCCGCCGCGATATCTCCCGCCAGCACCTCCTCGACCTCGTCCCGCTTGTTGGCGTGCATCTGCAGCAGCCGCCCGATGCGTTCCCGCTTGTCCTTGGTGCTGTTGTAGACGTAGCTGCCGGCCTTGATCGAGCCCGAATACACCCGGAAGTAGGTGAGCCGCCCCACGTACGGGTCGGTCATGATCTTGAAGGCCAGCGCGGAGAAGGGCTCCTGATCGCTGGTCTTCCGCTCGACCCGGGTTTCGTCGTGCAGGGGGAGGTGGCCGGTGATGGCCGGGATGTCGATCGGGCTGGGCAGATAGTCGATGATGGCGTCGAGGAGCGACTGCACTCCCTTGTTCTTGAACGAGGCCCCGCACAGCACCGGCACCATCCATCCCTTGATCGTCGCCCGGCGGATGGCCCGCTTGATCTCCTCCAGCGTGGGCTCCTCCCCCGCCAGGTACTTCTCCAGCAGATCCTCCTCGTGCTCCACCGCGGCTTCGATCAACTCGTGGCGCCACTGCTCGACCTGATCCCGAAGCGCCTCGGGGACCGGCATCTCGGTGAAGGTCTTCCCCATCGTGGCGTCGTCGAAGACCCGCTCCACCCGGCGCAAGAGATCGATGTGGCCCGTGAACGTCTCCCCCGAACCGACCGGGAGCTGCAGCGGGAAGGCCTTTCGGGTGAGCCGTTCCCGAATCATGCTCACACAGCGGAAGAAATCGGCCCCTACCCGGTCCATCTTGTTCGCGAAGATGATTCTCGGCACCCCGTAGCGGTCGGCCTGGCGCCATACCGTCTCGGTCTGGGGCTCCACGCCGGCCACCGAGTCCAGCAAGGTGACCGCCCCATCCAGCACCCGGAGCGAGCGCTCCACCTCGGCCGTGAAGTCCACATGGCCGGGGGTATCGATGATGTTGATCCGGTACTGCTCCCCATCCTTGTTCCAGAAGCAGGTGGTCGCAGCCGAGGTGATCGTGATCCCCCGCTCCTGCTCCTGCTCCATCCAGTCCATGGTGGCCGCGCCATCATGGACTTCACCGATCTTGTAGGTCTTGCCGGTGTAGTAGAGAATGCGCTCGGTGGTGGTCGTCTTCCCGGCATCGATGTGCGCCATGATGCCGATGTTCCGATACCGATCGAGCGGTGTTTCCCGTGGCATTCCCGTCCGTCTTTCATCCGTGGTCCCCGTCCCCCGCCGACCAATACAAAAGCGGGGCGACCGAACCGGCCCCGGGCCGTGGTATCGCTCCGCGCGCCGTCCCGGCTCCGGCCTGAACCGCCGGATCGGGGACGGGACAGCCCCTGGGGCCGCCCACGCGTTGTCGCCGGAGGACGAGAGGTGCCGAGGCCGACCCGGCCTCCAGCACGTCATCCCATGTTCCCGGGCCGGCCGCACCTGGCCAGCCCCGCCCGTTGCTACGAACGGGAGCCTTTTATTATCACCCCCGGAAGGCCAAAAGTCAATTCCACAGCCAACTTGGGGGGATCGGCTCGATGTCGCCGCCCCCGACCTTCCGGCCCCCTACCAGCGGTAGTGGGCGAAGGCCCGATTGGCCTCCGCCATCCGATGGGTGTCTTCCTTCTTCTTGATCGTGTTCCCTTCGCCCTTCGAGGCCAGGATCAGCTCGGCTGCCAGCCGCTCCGGCATGCTCTTCTCGCTTCGGGCCCGGGCGAACTGGATCAACCAGCGCATGGCCAGCGAGGTCCGGCGCTCCGGCCGGACCTCGACCGGCACCTGTAGCGAGGCGCCCCCGACTCGCCGGCTCTTCACCTCCACAGCCGGCTTGGCATTGGCGACCGCCTGCTTGAACACCGTCACCCCTGGCTGGCCGGTACGCTCCTCGATCAGGTCCATCGCCCCGTAGAAGACCCGCTCCGCCAGACTCTTGTTCCCCTCGTACATCAGGGCATTGACGAACTTCGACACCGTCTGACTGTCGTACCGGGGATCGGGCGGCACCGGCCGCTTGATCGCCTTCTGGCGCCGGCTCACTTGCGGCCTCCGGCTTCCTTGGGCGCCTTGGCGCCGTACTTCGACCGGCTCTGCTTGCGCCCGTTGACGCCAGCCGCGTCCAGGGTCCCGCGCACAATGTGGTAGCGGACGCCCGGGAGATCCTTCACCCTGCCACCCCGGATCAAGACGATCGAGTGCTCCTGAAGGTTGTGTCCCTCACCCGGGATGTAGGCGATCACCTCGAAGTGATTCGACAGCCGGACCTTGGCGACCTTGCGGAGCGCCGAATTCGGCTTCTTCGGCGTGACGGTATAGACCCGGGTACAGACCCCGCGCCGGAACGGGCTCCGTTTGAGGGCGGGAGACTTCTCCTTGTACACGGGCGACTTCCGGCCCCGGCGAACCAGCTGGTTGATCGTTGGCATCCGCTTCCCGAACGAGGGCTGACCGTTATTCTCCTCTCCCGGGGAATCGCCCCGGGAGCCATGCAAGCTACCTGCTTCATAACGTGCGGTCAAGCATGAGCTTGCGTCCCTCTGCCGCACCCGCCATCGTTCCCCCTGAGAGTTGCACCCCGACCCTCGGATGCCTGCCCCGCTGGTTGCCGGCCGACCCGCTGCCGCGGCCCTCCTTCTCGGGCTCCTGGCCTGCGGCGGCGAGGGACCTTCCCCTCCCGCCCGCCAGCCCTCTGCCATCGCGGTGGTGGCCGGCGACAACCAGCAGGGGACTGCCGGCTCTCAACTCGCCGATCCGATCGTCTTCCGGGTCACCGATCGCCAGGGCCCCCTTCCCGGCATCTCCGTGGCCTTCGCCCTTGGCGATCCCGCCGGAACCCTCTCGGCTTCGAGCGCCGTGACCGCTGCCGACGGTCAGGTGAGCGTCCGCTGGGGACTGGCGGGGAGCCTGGGCGTGCAAACGCTCTCGGCTGTCGTGTCCGGACTTCCACCGGCCACTGCCCAGGCAACGGTGACCGCGGGCCCGGCCGCGCTGGTCGCTCCGATCACCACTGCCAATCAGTTCGTCGTGGTCGGCCGGGCCGTGCCGGTGCCACCAGCCGTCCGGGTGACCGATGCCTTCGGCAATCCGGTCGCCGGCCAGGCCGTGTCGTTCTTCGATCCGACGGGCCGATCCACCGTGGTCGGCGCCGAGACGATCAGCAACCAGGCCGGCGTGGCCGGCGTGGGGTCGTGGACCGTCGCGAATCAGGCGGGGAGCTTCTCTCTCATCGCCTCGATCGGGGAGGGGCGAACGGCAACGTTCGTTGCCTTCGCCATTCCAGCCGTGGTCCAGGCCGCCGGCGGCGACAATCAGGAGGTCAACGCGGGCACCGAGGTGCCCGTCCCGCCGGCGGTGCTGGCCCTGGACGACACCGGCCAGCCGCTGGTGGACGTGGTTGTCACCTATGCCGTCACGTCAGGCGGGGGCCGGGTGCTGGGCGGCGCCGTGGCCCGAACCGGGCCCGACGGGATCGCCCGAGCAACCGGGTGGGTCCTCGGTCCCGACCCCGGTCCCAACCAACTCAAGGCCGACATCCCGGGCACCCCGGGGGTCTCTTTCAGCGCCACGGGACGGGCGGCCGTGCCGTCGGCCGCCGTCGCGATCGAGCCGCCGCCGGCGTCGGCAATGGTGCGCAACTTCGTCACGCCCACCCCTGCCATCCGGGTGCGCGACGCCACCGGCCAGCCGGTGGCCGGCGTGCCGGTGACCTTCGCGGTGGTTGGAGGGGGTGGGACCTTGAGCCGATCGAGTCCGACCACGGACTACCGCGGCGAGGCCCGCCTCGGAGCGTGGCGCCTGGGACCGACGGCCGGAGCACAATCGGTCTCCGGGACCGTGGCCGGTTTGCCTCCGGTGCTTTTCCCGGTGGCCAGCGTCCCGCCCCCGGCTGGGGCCTTCACGATCGACGTCCGCTTCATCGGACCGGAGCCCACGACCAGCCAGCGTGCAGCCTTCGAGGCCGCCGCCGCGCGGTGGGCGCGGTTGATCCTCGGGGACCTCGAGCCGATCCCCTTCGACGGATCCGAGGACATGAGCTTCTGCGGGGGCCAGCCCCTGACCGAAACGATCGACGACGTGGTGATCTTCGCCACCATCCAGCGGATCGACGGACCGGGCAACATCCTCGGGCAGGCGGGGCCCTGCTACATCCGGGATAGCGACCTGCTGCCCGTCGTGGGGCGAATGATCTTCGACCTGGACGACGTGGCGACGCTCGAAAATACCGGGCGGTTCGTGGACGTGGTGCTCCACGAGATGGGCCATGTCCTCGGGTTCGGATCCCTGTGGAACCTGATGGGACTGATTACCGGTCGCGGAGGTGGTGACCCCTTCTTCCATGGCCCCGCCGCGAGGGCGGCGTTCATTGCGGCGGATCCGTTGGCTTCCTTCGGCGGCACCATCGTTCCGGTAGAGAACAGCGGCGGGCCCGGGACCCGGGACGTGCACTGGCGGGAGTCGGTGGCACGGAACGAGCTGATGACCGGCTTCCTGAATGCTGGAATGGCCAACCCGCTCAGTGCCTTCACGGCCGGCTCGCTCCGGGACCAGGGATACCTGGTCGACGATGCCGCCGCCGACGATTTCTCGCTGCTTGCGGCCCTCCGGAGCATCGCCGCCACACCGATCGCGCTGGTGGAAGCCCCGTGGACGGCGCCGGTGCGAACCAAGGACCGGTCCGGGGCCGTACGGCGGATCTTCCTTGCGCCACCCGGCTTGGCCCGTCCCTGAACCGACCAACCGCCGGCTCGCGAAAGCCTCAGGCTCCGTCGGGCGGCGCCGGGGTCGACCGCCAGGTCGCGAGAACGGCGTCCAGAGCCACGGTTGACGCGGGCGGCGGTTGCGGCACTCGGCATGGGGTGCGGCTGAAGCGCGGGGCCGGCGCTGGCTGGGTCGCGCCACCGACCCGTCGATACGCTCCCCGCGCCTGGTGGTGGGGTTCGTTCTCCACCTCGTCCAGGGTAAGCACCGGGGCCACGCATGCGTCGGTGTCACGGAAGCGCCGGTCCCACTCCTCGCGGGTTCGGGTTGCGAACGCCTCGGCCAGGGCCTGGCGCAGGCCGGGCCAGCAGGATGGGTCGTGGCGGTCGGCCAGCCATTTGCGGTCGAGTCCCAGCCCCTCGAGCAGCTCGGCGAAGAAGGGATCTTCCAGGGCCCCGACGGCCACCCATTTTCCATCCCGGGTCTGGTAGACGTCGTAGAAGGGCGCACCGGTGTCGAGCAGGTTGGTTCCCCGCGGGCCCTGCCAGTGCCCGGCAGCCCGCAGAGCCCTGAGGGGCGCCAGCAGCGCAGCGACCCCGTCAATCATCGCCGCGTCAACAACCTGACCCAGCCCGGTGCTCCTTGACAGACACAGTGCCGCCAGGATCCCGGTCAGGGCGAACATCGTGCCGCCCGCATAGTCGCCGAGCAGGTTGATCGGCGGGGTGGGAGGGCCGCCAGCCCGCCCGAGCAGCTCCAGCGCCCCGCTCAACGCGAGGTAGCTGATGTCGTGACCCGCCGTCGGGGCACGGGGCCCTTCCTGCCCCCACCCCGTCACCCTGGCGTACACCAGCGAGGGTCGCCTCGCAAGGACCACGTCGGGGCCCAGGCCGAGCCGCTCCATGACGCCGGGTCGGAGGCCCTCGAGCAGCACGTCGGCGCACTCGGCCAGCTCGAGGGCGCGGCCGCGTCCCGCGACGTCCTTGAGGTCAAGAACGACACGCCGCTTGCCGCGCGCGGGAATCCGAAGGGCCGGGGGGACAAGCGCGTCGATCGGTCCCTCCCGGGGCCGCTCGATCGCCACGACGTCGGCGCCCAGGTCGGCCAGCAGCATCCCGCACAGCGGGGCCGGGCCGATTCCCTGGAATTCGATCACGCGGGTCCCGGACAGCGGGCCTCCACTCAGGGGGGATACCCCGGCTTCGGTGCTCAAGCGACTCTCCGTGGTTTGCCTCAAGCTGCCCCATAGTCTCCCCGGCCGATCCCGCCATCGCAACCCCGCTCAGGTCGGGGGCGCTTAACGGGACCGCGACCGGCTCGTCTCCCGGTCACGTTGGTCGCGGCTGGCAACGATGCCGCGCCCCGAACACCGCAGGAGGCTCCATGAAAACGTCGGTCGCCCTCGCAGGCCTGTTGATCGTCGCAACCTTCCTCCCGGCCGCCGCCCAGCCCCGTGGAGGCCGACAAGCCGCGCCGCGGCCCCTTTCGGCCGAGACGGTGCTGGCGATGCGGGAACGACTGGGGTTGAGCCCGGAGCAGATCGCCCGTCTGACAGCCGTCCGACGCGAGGCCGTGGCGGAGCGCCAGGGCCACCTGGCACGAATGATCGAACTGCGATCGGAGCTGGCCGCAGGTGATATCACCTACGACGCCTTCGCCGCCCGGATCGCGGGGGACCGGGATACCATGCGGGTCCGGGCGGACGCTCGGGCGGAGCAGATCCGGGGTATCCTCACGGCGGACCAGCGCGAACGTCTGGCCGAACTCCGAGGGCCGCGCTTCGAGCGGCAGTGGGGCCGCCCGGGCCGTTGGCCGCGGGAGGGCAGCCGGGACCTGACGCGATATCGGCCGCGGTAGCAGCCGGCGCTATCTTGGGTCGGTACGCGCTCCCCCGACCCAGGATTCCGCCATGCGTCGCTCCGCTCCGCCGGCCGGTCTTCGCGCCGTCCCGTTCCTCCTCCTGCCGCTGCTTCTTGGCGGCGGGACCGCTCAGACCCGGCCACTGGTGTACGACGTGTACGTCAAGGGCGTACGGGACGCGGAGCTCACGTTGGCCGGAGGTCCGGGCGCCCGGGCCTACTCGCTTCGGCGCCGGGATCGGGCCGCCAACCTCTGGGGGGCCACTCACCGTGCGGCGGAGCGCGCCGTAGCGAGCGATACCCTGTTTCTCCTCCCCGGCGCATTGCGCCGGATGGTGTCGGGGCTGGCGAGTCTGGAGCAGCGCGACTGGCGCGGCCATCAGGCCGTAGGCTGGCCCGATACCGGTACCATCTACGTCCGCCACCAGACGGTGAGCGGCGGTCCTCCCGGGGCGGTTCGCTGGGTGGCGCGCGATGCCTCGCGCCCGGTCGACTTGATCCTCGACGGCGGCAATCGACTCGTCGCCGCGATGGATCTCACCGGCGACGTGGTTCTGGTCCGTCGAGGCGAGGAGCGGCTCACCACGGTCGGCCGCTGGACCACGGCGGGGATCTCGCCGGCGGTGCACGGATACCGCCTGGCCCACCGCGCGATGGTTCCGGCGGCCGACGGCGTGGGGCTCGCCACCCTGGTGTACCTGCCGACCGGCGGCTCCACCGGCCCCTTCCCGGCGGTGCTGATCCGTACTCCGTACGGCATCACCAACCTGATCAACGACTACTGGCACCATGTGGCCCGGGGCTACGCCCTCGTGGTGCAGGCGGCCCGGGGTACGGCCTACTGGGATCCGGCGAACCGGTCGGAGGGAACCTGGGAGCCGATGATCAACGAGCCCGCCGACGGCGCGGCCACCCTGACGTGGCTCGCGGCGCAGCCCTGGTTCGACGGCAAGGCGTGCATGCAGGGGGGGTCGTACGTCGCCTACACCCAGTGGACCATCACCATGGCGCGGCATCCCGCGCTTCGATGCATCATCCCGGAAAGCTCCATGGGGACGGCGTTCAGCGACCAGCCCTTCTGGGCGGGCACGATGGTACAGGGCATGGCCTACTACATGTTCTACATGCTGGACCGACCGTTGCTGCCAGGGCGGACCTGGAGCGAAGTCTTCCGGCATCGCCCGCTGATCGACCTGGATCGGTTCGCGACGGGGGAGGAGATTCCCCAGTGGGACACCCTGCTCTCGCACCAGACCAACGACGAGTACTGGCAGCGACAGAACTGGTACCGATCCACCGAACCCCGCGACTTCTCCGCCCTCCAGATCAGCGGCTGGTTCGACGACGACCTGCCGGGCACGGCCAGCAACTGGGCGCTGATGCGGCGTTACGGTCAGGGCCCGCAGCGGCTGGTTCTCGGCCCCTGGAAGCACGGCTACAACGTCGACCGCAGGCTCAACGGCTACAGCTTCGGCCCGGACGCCGTTCGCGACGACATCTGGCTGCTGAAGCAGCGGTGGTACGACCGGTTTCTGAAGGGCATCGACAACGGGGTCGACCGGGGGCAGGTCGAGTACTTCCTTCTCGGCGCCAATGAGTGGCGATCCGCCGAGACCTGGCCACCAGCCGACGCGAGACCCGAGGCCTGGTACCTCCACAGCGACGGCGAGGCCGCCCGCATCACCACCCGGGGAACACTCACCCGGAGCGCGCCCAGCGCACCCCAGCCGCCCGACCGGTACCGCTACGACCCGGCGGCGCCTCCCCCGAACTGGTACAGCTTCGATCAGATGCAGCGATGGGAGGACGTTCAGTCGTTTCCCTACGACTTCAAGGACATCGAGGCCCGGCCCGATGTCGTCACCTTCACCTCCGCCCCGCTGGCCGAGGACCTCACGATCGCCGGGGACGTCACCCTGGTCCTGTACGCGTCGACGGACGTTCGTGATACGGACTGGTGGGTCCACCTGGCCGATGTCGACACGTCCGGTCGATCGAACCGACTTACCGTGGGGGTGGCACGGGCCCGGTTCCGCCACAACGAGGACCTCCAGCGCGGGGCTCTGGGCCGGAACTTCGAGACCGAGCAGTTCCTTTCCGGCGACCCGGCCGAGGTCGTCCGATACGAGATCGGCCTCCGGTCGATCGCCAACCGGTTCCGGAAGGGGCACCGGATCCGAATCGCGGTGATGAACGCGATGGACAACTACTCGTTCCCCAACTCGAACACAGGCGGCGACGAGGCGCGGGTGACCGGGACGGTGGTGGGCAACATGGCGGTGCACCACACGCCAATGCACCCGAGCCACATCCTGCTGCCGGTGCTGCCGCGGTAGTCCTGGAGCGGCCCGCTCAGTCGGGCAGCGTGCCCTCGGCCTGCATGGCCAGCATGGCCGCCTCGAGCGCGGCGACCGTCTGTTCCACGTCCGCGGGGCTGTGCACCGCCGAGAGAACGAAGGCTTCGCCTCGCATTGAGGCAATGCCGCGGTGCAGCAGGTGGAGATCCAGGCGACGGTGCGCTGGCCCAACGGCCGGGTTGACGAGCAGTGCCGGATCGCGGGTCGGCGGATCGTCGTCACCGGCCAGGCCAGGGTCGCAGGGTCCGAGATAGAGGTGGGTCACGCTGCGGCCAAAGAGCCGGGCGCTGACCCCGAGGCGGCGCAGCATCTGGTTGCCCTGGCGCCGGAGCAACGCCGCGGCGGCAGCGGCCTGCCGCTGGGGCCCGCCCCCGCGATAGGTCTCGAGCGCTGCAATTCCAGCGGCACACGTAACCGGCACGGCATTCCAGGTGCCGCCATGGACCACCAGCCGGTCCGGCGGGCTGCCCGGCCCGAGAGGGGCGAACAGGTCGGCGCGGCCCACCAGCACCCCCGAGGGCAGCCCGCCGCTCACGGCCTTGCCGAGCGTGGTGAGATCGGGCCTGATCCCGAGCAGCTCCTGCCAGCCACCAGGGGCCTCACGGAAGCCGGTCACAACCTCGTCGAGGAGGAGCACGGTGCCGGTGCGCCCCGCCACTTCCGGCAGAGCCTGGAAGAAGGACCAGTCGGTTGGGAGGCGGCCCGACAGGTACCCGCCTCCCCCTTCGATCATGACCAGGGCGTACTCCCGCGTCGCCAGGTGCCGCTCCAGCAGGGCGGGGTCGTTGGCAGGAATCTGGACCACGTACTCGGCCACGGTCCCGGGGGCTCCAGGGGCGGAGAGTTCGTCGGCCCAGCCGTGGTAGTTTCGGACGAATCGCAGGACCTTGCGCCTGCCGGTCGCGATCCGGCAGAGGCGGATGGCCAGGAGGTTGGCCTCCTGCCCCGAGGCGAAGAATTCCACTCGTTCCGCCGTCGGCACCAGCTCGCGAATCCGCTCGCCCCATTCCACTTCCAGCTGGTGATTGTCCCCGTAGTGGAGGCCGAGCGCCGCCTGGCGCTGGACGGCTGCCACCACGGCCGGGTGCCCGTGGCCCAGCACCAGGGCGCCGTGGCCCATCACGTAGTCGACGTACTCGTGCCCGTCGACATCCCATTTCCGCGAACCCTCCGCCCGGGCGATGTAGGGACGGAACGGGGCCCCGACCCGGGTGAAATGAGTGGCCCCGGCAGCCGGAAACAGGGTCCGGCCCCGCCGATTCAGGTCGGCGGATCGGGGGCGGCGGGCGGCGTACTCCTCGCTCAGCGGATCTTGCTCACGCATGGGCTTGGGCCTCACCCTCTTTAGGGGAACGGACTCCTTCGCCTGGCTGTCGACAGCAACGGTCACCCGCCGGGGGAGTTCGCGGCTCCGATCATGGTGCCGGTGCTGGCGTCCCGATCATCGCAGCCGTGCCGGCACCGCCCGTTCCCTCACCGGCAAGGGATCCGGGTCGGGCGCTGCATTGAAACGTATACATGATGGGTGGCTTTCCGGAATCGCCTGGCCGGGCGCGGACACGATGCGCCCGGCGTTCCGCTACCGTCCTCGGGATGGACGTCGGCCCGGCCGAGGTCACCCGAGGATCTCCCGGTAGATCCGGAGGAAGTTGCCGCCCAGGATCTTGGCGACGTCGGCGGTGGAGAAGCCCCGTTGCAGCAGCCGGCGACGGATCACGTGGAACTTCTCGGGTACGTCGAGCTCCTCGATGAACGGCGGCCAGCGCACGTCGGCGCCGGGCTTGAACCGAAACTGGCCATGAAAGTCCCAGAAGGCCTTCTCGGTCGGGAACGACTGCCGCCAGCCGCCGATGCTCGAATCGCTCCCGATCCCGACGTGATCGACGCCCACCAGCCGGGCGACATGCTCGATATGCGCGATGAAGTCGTCCAGGGTAGACCGGGGCTTGTTGCTGACGAAGAAGTTCACCGTCGTGATCCCCATCACTCCGCCCTTCGCAGCCAGCTTCCGGATCTGCTCATCGGTTTTCAGCCGCAGGTTGTCGTTGAGGGCGCGGGCGTTGGAATGGGAGATGATCACCGGCTTCTTCGACAGCTCGATCCCGTCCAGCGTGGTTTGTACCCCGCAGTGGGAGAGGTCCACCAGCATGCCGAGGTCGTTCATCCGATGGACCACCTCGACCCCGAAGTCGCTGAGACCCGCATCCACCCGCTCGGTGCATCCCGCCCCGAGCGCGTTCAGCTCGTTGTAGGTAAGCTGGATCTGGCGAATCCCCAGGTTGTAGAAGAAATCCACATTGCGGAGGTCGCGGTTGAGGTGGGTCCCATTCTGGAACCCGAGCATGACCGCGAGCTTCCCCTCCCGCTTGGCCTGAACAATGTCGTCGGCCCGCCGTACGTGGATCAGGCGGTCCCGGTGGCGGGCGAAGTGGCCGTGCCAGGTGGCGAGGTCACGGACCGCGGCTTCGTAGCTGAACGTCGGGGTCCCGGCCGGGCCCAGCGTGGTGTCGATCATCGTGATCCCGGACCGGGCGATGTCGGCGAAGCCCTCGTCGCCCAGTCGGGTACCGCTGAGGGCGTCGATCCAGATCTCGTCCTGGGCCTCGTCTTCAGGCCCGGTGTCGGCGGCGGGCCTGGCGGGAAGCCCTGCGGCCAGCGCCGCCACCCCCGATCCCTGTACGAAGGTCCGACGACTGATGGTCACGGAGCACCTCCTTCTGTCATGCGGTGTAGTTCCGCCCGCCGAGCAGCCGGGTCGAGCCGGAAGGCAGTGAGCGCGACCCGGGGTTCGCGCCTCCCGGCGAGCCGTGCCGCTCCACAAAGCGATTCACAATCCCGCCTGATTGCCGACTTGGCTCGGGTGGCGCACGACCAGGTCGTCCTGGCGGCTGCCGGCCGTTGAGAGCCGCCGGCCCGGGCGCGGGCCGGGGGCATCGGCACCCGCCACGGAGGCCGACCGGGCATGGCGGGTCCGTGGCGGTCCGCGGTATTCTACCTCGGGAGCCCGCGCCGAACGAGGATCGCATCGAAACCCATCCGGTGAACCGCCAGGCGGTGGAGGCGATCCTGGCGGGCTACAGCGCCGAGCGGACCGAGTTCCGGGACCTGACCCGCCAGGCTGCCCGGAGCTTCCGGGAACGCGATTGGTCGGCCATGCGGGCGGCCGCCGACTCCCGACTCCACTGCTACCCCCGGCGGGTGGCCGAGGCCCTGGTGCGGCTCGGGCAGTTGAGCCAGTGGGAACCCCTTCGACCGGATCTGGTGCGCCGCCGGTTCGGCGCGGCGGTCGCGGCGTGGCCGGATGCCGAGCTGGCGCGGACCTTCTTCAACTCGGTGATGCGGCGGCTCCTCGGCACGGTGGGCGCAGACCCCGAGACGGAGTTTCTCGATCCCGGCCCACCCTCCCTCTCCGACCTGCATGCGGCGATCGAAACCACCTGGGCGACGCCTGAGGAGCTGGCTTCCCGGCTGGCCGATGGTCTCCTTCGGATTGCGCCACCGGCATCCTGGATCGGACTGGACCGCGATCCCGGCCTGGCGGTGACGCGACTGGCGCAGGATCCCGGATGCCTGGCCGGCGGAGGCCGGTTGGCCCTGCTCCCGGAGCCGCTCCTCCGGGGACGCCGCGCCTTCCTGGCCGGTCGCCTGGAAACGGCTGCGGGCCGGTTTCCGCTGATCCTGGCCGCCGTGCACCAGCAGGAGGGTCTGGCGCTCGACGCGGTGATTACCAGCCCGGCCGAGGCGAGCATGATCTTCGGTTTCACGCGGACCTATTTCCAGGTGGACCTGGCGGCGCCGCGGCCCGCGGTGGCCTTTCTTCGCTCGCTCCTTCCCATGAAGCGGCTGGACGAGCTGTACACGGTGCTCGGCTATCACAAGCACGGCAAGCGGGAGTTCTACCAGGAGCTGGTTCGGGTGCTGGCCGAGCCCGGCACCCGCTTCGAGCCGGCCGAGGGGGTGCCCGGGATGGTGATGGTGGTCTTCGCCCTTCGTCCGATGAACGTGGTGTTCAAGGTGATCCGCGACCGCGCCCTGCCGCCCAAGCAGGTGAGCCGGCGGGAGGTCCGGGAGAAATACGAGTTCGTCTTTCGCCAGGAATATGGCGGCCGGCTGGCCGACACCCAGGAATTCGAGGATCTCTCGCTGCCGGCGGACGCCTTTGCGCCGGCGGTCCGGGAGGAACTCCTGCACCAGGCGGCGGAGACGGTGCGGCTGGTGGGGAGCTGGCTGGTGTTTCGTCACGTGTACACCGAGCGACGGATGACGCCGCTCGATCTTCATCTCCGGCGGGCTCCGGCCGCCGAGGCGCGGGCGGCCGTGCTGGACTTCGGCCAGGCGATCAAGGATCTGGCCGGGATCGGGGTATTCCCCGGCGACATGCTGGCCAAGAACTTCGGCGTGACGCGGCACGGCCGGGTGGTGTTCTACGACTACGACGAGATTCAGCCGCTCGACCGCTGCACCTTCCGCTCCTTGCCCGAGGCCACGAGCCCCGAGGAGGAGATGGCGGCCGAGCCCTGGTTCTCGGTCCGGGAGAGCGACATCTTCCCTGAGGAATTCGAGCGGTTCCTCCGCTTTCCCGAACCCCTGCACGGCCACTTCCTGGCCCGGCACCGCGATCTCTTCAGTGCCGCCTACTGGCAGGACGTGCAGACCCGGGTACGGGAAGGCGGGGTGAGCGAACCGCCGCCCTACCCCGCCATCCGCCGCCTCCGCCCCGACTGAGGTCGATCGCTACAGGGCTTCCACCTCCTCGACCACGGCCAGCGGGGAGGGGGCGGCGCCTTCCTCCACCGGTGCCGGGGGTGGGGGCTCGAACCCGGGCGGCACCTGAATCTCCAGATCCACGTACCGGTAGTGGCCGGTCCCCGCCGGAATCAGGTGGCCGATGATGATGTTCTCCTTGAGGCCACGCAGGTCGTCCTTGGCCCCCCGGATGGCCGCGTCGGTCAGCACCCGGGTGGTCTCCTGGAACGAGGCCGCAGAGATGAAGGACTGGGTCGTGAGACTGGCCTTGGTGATGCCCAGCAGCAGCGGCTCCGCGGTCGCGGGGGTTCCCTTCCGCCGGACCACCCGGTCGTTCTCCTCGCGGAACGTGATCTTGTCCACCGCCTCCGACTCCAGGAACCCGGTGTCGCCGGGATCGGTGACCCGGACCTTCTGGAGCATCTGGCGGATGATCACGCCGCAGTGCTTGTCGGCGATCCGCACCCCCTGGAGGCGATAGACCTCCTGGATCTCGTTCAGGAGGTACTCCTGAACGGCCCGGGGCCCCTTGATCAACAGGATCTCATGCGGGTTGACGGGGCCTTCCGTCAGCCGGTCGCCGGCCCGGACCCGATCGCCCTCGTGCACCCGGAGGTGCTTGCCCGCGGGCACCTCATAGACCTGCGGCGGCTCCTGATCGTTCAGGGTGCCATCGGCCTTCATCGGGTAGACGAAGATCTCGCGCTTGCCCCGCTTGATCTCGCCGAACTTCACGATCCCATCGATCTCCGACATCGTGGCCGGATCCTTCGGCCGGCGGGCCTCGAACAGCTCGGCCACCCGCGGCAGGCCGCCCGTGATGTCGCGGGTCTTGTACGCCTGTCGCGGGATCTTGGTGATCGTCACGCCCTTGGTCACCTGGACCGGAGGCGAGAGGTACACGGTCCGGTCGCGGGCCTCCTTCTTGGTCTTGCCGGGCCAGGCTTCGGCAATCGGCCGTTCCTCGACCTGGAAGCGGCTGGACCAGGGATTGGCCTGGTCCGGGATGGTCATGGCCCGGCTGACCGGATCGGTGGGGGAGCCCAGGATGATCCGGGAGCCCTCAGCCAGAGTGTACTCCTGCGGGTCCTTCCGGTTGGCGCTGTAGACCAGCACGGAGGGATGCAGCTCCCGGTCGGGATCCGCCGTCACCACCAGGGACCGGAGGCCGGTGCCCTCGTCCAGCTCCTCGCGGAGGGTGACACCGGGGACCAGATCCTTCCACCGGAGCTGACCGTCGGTCTTGATGATGCTCGGATCGTTGTACGGGTCCCAGGTATAGAGCACCGTGGCCCGCCGCTCCGCGTCGCCGCGGGTCGCGGGGGCGTTCTCGGCCGCGTGGAGGATCGCGCCCTGCGGCACGGGGTATCGCGACAGGACGTGGGACGGCTCCTTCGGATCCACGATCAGGATCCCCTCCTTCGCCTCGTCCTCCGCCGACTCGTCGTCGCGGGTCAGCGCAATCCGGACGGTGCCGGTCGTGCCGTCCTCGTACTCGACCGGCAGGTCGGCGTACTCCAGGCCCTTGGTGTACCGGACGCTTCCGTCCGACCGGGCCCGCCGTTCCGCCTCTTCCGCGATCCGGGCGGAGGTGCCGCCGATGTGGAAGGTCCGGAGCGTGAGCTGGGTACCGGGCTCCCCGATCGACTGGGCGGCGAGAATCCCGACCGCCTCGCCCATGTCGACCATGTCCATCGTCGCGAGATTTCGGCCGTAGCACATCCGGCAGATGCCCCGCTTGGCCTCGCAGGTGAGCACCGAACGGATCCTGACCCGCTCGATGCCCGCCTCGTCGATCGCGTCGGCCACCTCTTCGGTGATCAGCTGGCCGGCCTGGACGATCAGCCGCTGATCGCCGTGTTCGTCGAGCTGGTGCGGATCGAACACGTCTTCCGCGGCCACGCTGCCGACGATCCGCTCCGGCAGCGATTCGATGACGTCCTCTCCCTCCTTGAGGGCGGTCGTCTCGAGGCCGAGAATGGTGCCGCAGTCCTCCTCGGTAATGGTCACGTCCTGCGCCACGTCGACCAGCCGCCGGGTGAGGTAGCCGGCGTCGGCGGTCTTCAGCGCCGTGTCGGCGAGGCCCTTCCGGGCGCCGTGGGTGGAGATGAAGTACTCCAGCACCGACAGCCCCTCGCGGAAATTCGACTTGATGGGACTCTCGATGATCTCGCCGATTCCGCCGGTCAGCTTCTTTTGCGGCTTGGCCATGAGGCCCCGCATGCCGGCCAGCTGACGGATCTGGTCCCGGCTGCCGCGCGACCCCGAGTCGAACATCATGAACACGGGGTTGAAGCCGCCCCGGCTCTGGCGCATGTGACTGATCATGGCCTCGGCCACGTCATTGTTGGCGTGGGTCCAGGCGTCGATCACCTTGTTGTACCGCTCGCCGAAGGTGATCTGGCCCGTGTTGTAGGCCCGCTGGAACCGTTCGACCCGCTTCTGGGCCTCGTCCAGCAGCTCGGCCTTCTCGGCCGGGATCTCGAGATCCTCGATCCCGATCGAGATGCCGCCCGTGGTCGCGAAATCGAACCCGAAGCGCTTCAGTCGGTCGAGGAACTCCACCGTCTCGCGGAGGCCTGCGCGCCGGTAGGCGTTCAGCACCAGGTCCGAAAGCGCCCGCTTCTTCATGACGTCGTCGCGGAAGCCCATCTCGGCGACCAGCTGCCGGGGCAGGATGTTGTTGAAGAGCACCCGTCCCACAGTGGTGCGAAGCCAGCGCGGCTCCCGGTCGACCGCTTCGGCCGGCGGGATGTACCAGAAATGAATCGGCGTATGGTACCCCGCCGCACCCGCGAGGAGCGCCATCTCCAGCTCGGCGATCGACCCGTAGTGGCGGGCGTCCTTCCAAAGCTCGGCCTTCACCTGCTCCACCCGGCTTCCCGCCCGCCGGAGCGGCTCCTCGAACCCGGGGGCGAGCTTGGTGAGCCAGTACGAGCCCAGCACCATGTCCTGGGACGGCTCCGCGACCGGGCGGCCATCCGACGGCTTGAGGATGTTGTTCGAGGAGATCATCAGCAGCCGGGCCTCCAGCTGGGCCTCGAACGACAGCGGTACGTGGACCGCCATCTGGTCCCCGTCGAAGTCGGCATTGAACGCCGCGCACACCAGGGGGTGAATCCGGATGGCCTTGCCCTCGACCAGTTTGGGCTCGAAGGCCTGGATCCCGAGCCGGTGCAGGGTCGGCGCCCGATTCAGCAGCACCGGGTGGTCCTGGATGATCTCTTCCAGGATCTCGTACACCTCCGGGCCTTCCCGTTCGACGATCTTCTTGGCCCGTTTGACGGTCTCGGCGATGCCCTTCTCCACCAGCTTGTTGATGATGAACGGCTTGAACAGCTCCACCGCCATGGCCTTGGGAAGGCCGCACTGGTGCAACCGGAGCTCGGGACCGACGACGATCACCGAGCGTCCCGAGTAGTCCACCCGCTTGCCAAGCAGGTTCTGGCGGAACCGGCCCTGCTTGCCCTTCAGCATGTCCGAGAGAGACTTCAGCGGCCGTTTGCCCCGGCCCCGAATGGCCTTGGAGCGACGGCCGTTGTCGAACAGGGCGTCAACCGCCTCCTGCAGCATCCGCTTCTCGTTGCGGAGGATGACCTCGGGCGCCCGGTGCTGGATCAGCTTCTGAAGCCGGTTGTTGCGATTGATGACCCGGCGGTACAGGTCGTTCAGGTCGCTGGTGGCGAACCGCCCGCCGTCCAGGGGCACCAGCGGTCGGAGGTCCGGGGGGAGCACCGGGATGACGTCCATGATCATCCAGGCCGGGTTGTTGGCCACGTCCTGATGATCCCCGGACGACAGCATCGCGTCGACGATCTTGAGCCGCTTGAGCATCTGCTTCTTGCGATGCTGGCTGGTCTCGCTGGCGATTGAGCTGCGCAGCTCGTCGGCCAGCTTCTTGACGTCGATCCGCTCGAGGAGGGCCCGGACGGCGGGGGCCCCGATCTCGGCCCGGAAGCCGGTGTCGCCCTCGTCCTTGGCCTTCAGCCGAAGGTTGAGGTATTCCTCCTCGTCGAGCAGCTGGTTCACTTCGACGTCCTGCTTGCCAGGCTCGATCACCGCGTAGGCCGAGTAGTAGACCACGCGCTCCAGATCCCGCAGGGTCAGGTTGAGGAGGTTGCCCATCGGACTGGGCAGGGTCTTGAAGAACCAGATATGGGCCACCGGGACCGCGAGTTCGATGTGGCCCATCCGCTCCCGCCGGACCTTGGAGAGCGTCACCTCCACCCCGCAGCGGTCGCAGATCACGCCCCGGTAGCGGATCCGCTTGTACTTGCCGCAGTGGCACTCCCAGTCCTTCACCGGCCCGAAGATCCTCTCACAGAAGAGGCCATCGCGCTCCGGCTTGAACGAGCGGTAGTTGATGGTCTCCGGCTTGGTCACTTCGCCCCACGACCACCAGGTGCGGAGGCCCTGCAGCTCCAGGCGCTCCCGCTCCTTCGGGTCCCGAGGCCCCCGGATCTCCTCGGGGCTCGCGATCCGGATCGCGATGTAGTCGAAGCTCGAACTCTTGGGCTCGCGCCCGCTGCGAAAATCAATCATCGTCGCCTTACTCCTCGCCTTCGGCGGTCGCGCCCAGGGTCACCTTGAGGCCCAACGCCTGCAGCTCCTTCACCAGCACGTTGAAGGACTCGGGGATGCCGGGCTCGGGCAGGTTCTGGCCCTTGACGATGGCCTCGTACACCTTGCTCCGGCCGTTGACGTCGTCCGATTTCACGGTCAGCATTTCCTGAAGGAGGTGGGCGGCGCCGTAGGCCTCCAGGGCCCAGACCTCCATCTCGCCGAAGCGCTGGCCGCCGAACTGGGCCTTGCCCGCCAGCGGCTGCTGGGTCACCAGCGAATACGGTCCGATCGAGCGGGCGTGGATCTTGTCGTCGACCAGGTGGCTCAGTTTGAGCATGTAGATCGTGCCCACGGTGACATCGCTCTCGAAGGGCTGGCCGGTTCGACCGTCGCGCAGCCGGACCTTGCCAACCGGCGTGAGACCGGCGACCCGGATCAGGGCGTCGGCGGCCGCGCCGACGGCCAGCGCATCGACC
>CAZFSA010000085.1:0-19802 GCA_964521535.1 uncultured Gemmatimonas sp. | reverse complement strand
CACCCAGGAAGGCTATACCGCCTTTCCTCATTTACACACCTTTTGAAGCTAACTCGCCATACCCGCATGTCATCCTCCTGAGGAAAGGTATACCTACACTTGGCCGATCATTGCCGCGCTTGGGACCGTCCCTACTCGATGCCGGCCGTCCACTCTCGCCGAGACCCAAGACAAACCCGCCAACGCTGCTGCCGAACCGACCGTCATCGAGGGCCCTCACCGTCGGAGGATGTCGATTCTCGGTCTCGCTGCACGGAAGGAGGGCGAATGGCGCAAGGGAGGTTGCGGTCCGCCAAGCCCCTCAAGCCTGAACTCGTTCCAGCTTCGCTCGCACCGCCTGGGCCCAATCGGATGTATAGTGGCGTTCGACAATGACACCGTCACATGCCCTTGTGAACATGCTCGCACCGAGCGGACCGGTATTACCGCGCTGAACCACAGCCGTTGGTGTCGCGAGCGTGCCATCGGCAGCGAACACGTCCCGGGGGCGACCCGTGCTCCCATAGAAGCAATCTGTTCCCCATTGAATGCACCACGTTGAGGTCCACATACATGCCTGGCCACCCCACCACGTCCATTCGCACGTCACCGCTTCAAGGACTTCAAGGCACATGACGCATCGGGCCGCTGCGGGGCGTGCGAGGAGGGTGGCTGCGAGGGCCACTGCAGCGGCGAACATACACCGTGAGGGTCTGGACATCGCACGCTCCTCCATTCGGGAGTGTAGTCCTTGGTCATGAGCCGAATCGCAACCGCACGATGACTGGCGTGGCATCGGGATCGACAACGACGCCCCAGATCGTCCTGGCGCCAACCCACCAGAGTCGGACGGGTTCTCCAATGTGGCAACGCCTGGCTACCTGGTGTGACCTGAACAAGAGCCATGCCGTGCCCGTCTCGGGTCGAACTTCGACCCAAATTGTGCTGTCGGCCGCCACCAGCACCCTCCCTATCGCGGGCCTGCGACTGGGGCGGTAGAGCTGCTTCTTGACTTCATCCCGCAGCAGGTCGCGCCCGGGCATGTGGTCGGGAACGGCTTCCGCCAGCCACTCGTCCACATCGCTCGGACTCAAGGGAGCGGGCTCGACGAACGACCTTCGGCGTTGCGGGCCGACCGCAGGCCCCTCAGACTCCAGTGAGTTGACAACGACTTCGACCGCCAAAGGCTGATTGGCACGGCCGGCGGCCACCCGCGCCAGGGCATAAAACGTCCCGCTGGGCGCCACCCCAAACTGATCTCTTTGAACCCAAGGCTGCTGGAGGACAAGGCGGGAACCACCGGGACCCGAGGCGACGATGGGGCCAGGCCCGACCTCCAGCACCGCAACGGTGTCGGCGGGGCTGGAGCTCGTTCCAACTGTCAGGACCCGAGCACCGCCGTCGCGCAGCCACGACGGGGCCGTCGCGCCCAAACCCTCCACCAACAGGACTCGATCGCCCGGAAGAATGTCGACCGCGGCGAACCCAGCCCCGGGCCCTCGCGGGGCCAACATGGGAGCCGAGACGCTCCTCACATACCGGCCTTCAACGAACGCTGTGAACCGCCTCGCCCTACTGTCTCGCACCCACACCGTATCGCCCCGGGCCGAAAGGCCACCAATTCCCAGAAGCTCGCCTGGACCGGAGCCAGCCCGTCCAAGGCCCCCGAGATAGGCGCCGTCAAATCGGTAGCGGTGGACCTGAGTACCGCTCGGTCCAGCCACGTAGATCACGCCACGCTCCTCGTCAACGACAAGGCCGACGACCGCTTCAAGCGCTGCCGCATCGGTGTTGATGCGATCACCGACGACCAATGGTACCGGGCACGCCTCCGGCCGCTGCGCTCTCAAGGGCACGACCGGCAGTAGGAGCGCTCCGGTCACTCCAAGGTACCGGACCGCATGACCCGCAATCACCGGTCACCGCCTGCAGCCTCGACCCGATAGACGACGACTTCGAGGCTGTCGGTCCGTAGGACGGTCGCTAACCACCGGCCGGTGTGGTCCACGCCAAGGCCGCCAAACGCGGCTCGCAGGGTCGTCACTCGGCGGCCGGTCCCCAGACGATCATACATCACAAGGCGTCGGCGATCGCTTCGGGGGTCAGCCAAGATCTGTAGGAAGCCGCCATCGTAGACGGGAAACACCCCAAGCCCGACCCACCCTCGAAGCGCCTCTACCGCTCCGAGCCCAAAAAGCGGCCCCTCACCGACAGCGACCGAACCGGCCGTTCGAACGCCGGCACGTCGGCTCCCGATCTGAACCCACGGGAAAGGTTCGCCCATACCAGCAACCACCACCGCACCTGCAGCATGCTTCAACAGCACGCGGCCGGGCCCCCACCCGCCGGTCGAGTCTTGGAAGTCCGCCGAGCGCCATTCCTCGCGGCCAGCGCCTGAAAATCCTACGAGCAGAAGATGTTGGTTGCCCTCGAAGCTGACGATCCATTCCCCACCCGTTCCAGCCGCCGCAGCGGGCTGCATAGTGTCACCGAACCCAACAATACGCGGGAGGCGAACGGCTCGGCATCCCGCCTCGTTCACATGCACGATCGCCCTTCTCACGGAGTCAACGACGACCATGGCCGAGTCGTCTTCGACCAGCTGAATGCCAATTGGCCACAGCGGCCCATCGGGGCAGCCGATGGGGTGAACTCCGGCATCATCGAGTCGAAGGACCGCGGTGTCCGCCCACACCACTACAGATTGGTTCGAACGTAGGGCGGCACCTCGAAGCGAAAGGTGATCCGGCAGGTACCACCTGCGTGTCGCCTCAAGCACGAGGCCCGGGGCAATCGGTGCTACAGAACGGGAGCAGCCCACCTCCGACACGCCCAAGGGCGCCAACAGCAGCACGGGCCACATTGTCCAAACCCGTCCGACCCGTCCACCGCGTAGGCCGTGTCGGCTTTCAGAGCACGGCTGCTGAACCCGGGCGTGCCCATGGCGGATTGTGCTGCGGGCGGTCGCGCCAGCCCGGGCCCTGCCACTCCGGATACCGACCAACCCATCAGGTCGAGAAGGTTCCCCAAAGGCCCACTGCTTCGATACTCGCACTTTGCCTCTGTGAGCTGGGCGGCCGGCCCGGTTTCGAGAGGCAATAGCTCTCGTCCGATCCCGGGCACGATTGAAGCTGGGACGGGGCTTCAGCCGCCGCAAGCTGTCACCCATGACAGGTCAGATCGACGCCAATGTCGGGAGTCACGGTGCGGCCCCTATCCCTTGGAAAGTGCCGCCCACCATGGCACGCCCCGAGCCAACAAGAGCCTCGGCAAACCTGAGAAACTCACGGTCGTCCCGCACCCCTAGACGGCGACGGATCATGGTGCGATGAAAATGCACCGTCCGCCGCGTGATCCCGAGTGCCCGCGCGATTCGCTCGTTGGTCAGCCCTCGACCCACGCCCCAGAGCACAGCCAACTGTCTGGGCGTCAGGCGCTCGGCCCAATCTTCGGTCAGCTGGTTGCCCAGCAGTAGAGGAGGGAGGGCGGGAGGGAGGGAGGGAGGGAAATGTCAGGAAACGTCTTGACCCCTCGAAGCGCCGCGGCAAGGGCGCGACGCAACGCGCCAATCGCGGCCGCCTTGGCTACGAACGCAGTTACCCCGAGGGCCGCGGCGCTGGTCACGAGGTCTACCCTCGGATACGCCGTGAAGACCACAATCCGAACCGCAGGCTGGCGACGTAGCAACACCGCAGCCAGATCCAGCCCGCTGCCGCTCGGCAGTACCAGGTCGAGCAACACCAGATCCGGCCGCGTCGTCGCTGCGGCCGCCTCTACCCGAGGCGCGTCCGTGAGCACCTCGACCACCGAGAGATCGGGCTCAAGGAGGAGCCGAAGCGCCTCACCAACGAACGGGTCGTCGTCAACTATCAGGACGGTTGGCGCCTTCTCGGCCACACCGGCCTCCCTCCGGTACTGTTGCAGACTACATCGCCGATGCCGAACCCGGAAGGGACGAGCCGCGGAGCCATGCGATGGTTCCCGCCACGGTGGCGGAAGTGGCCGAACCGGCATAACCTGATACACCAGCCGAGAATCGCTCCCGGCATTCACTCTCGTAGACCACAGCCCACACCATCTGGCGCCGATGACCATTGCATTCGTCTTGCGTCTGGTAACCGCCCTTTCGACGGCGGCCGCCGTCACCACCGTTGCCCAGGAGCGCCCCCTTCCCCCGGGCGCGGAGGCCATCTCGCTGCTCGGCAAGCCGCTCGTCCCCCCCGAGCTGCCGGCAGCGGTCCGCCAGGGGCACGAAGCCCGCCTGGCCGTGGCCCGCCGGGCCTTCGACCGGGCGCCCAACGACCCCGACTCGATCATCTGGCTGGGCCGCCGGACCGCGTATCTCGGCCGCTACCGCGAGGCGATCGCGATCTTCACCCGCGGGATCGAGCTGCACCCGACCGATGCCCGGATGTACCGCCACCGCGGTCATCGCTACATCTCGGTCCGGGAGTTCGACCGGGCGGTGGCCGATCTCGCGCGCGCGGCGGAGCTGGTGCGCGGCCAGCCGGACGAGGTGGAGCCTGACGGGATGCCGAACGCCCGGGGCGTCCCCACGTCGACGCTCCAGAGCAACATCCGCTACCATCTGGGCCTGGCGCACTATCTCAAGGGCGACTTCGCCCAGGCGCTCCCCTGGTACCAGGCCGACGTGGCGGCGCAGGTGAACCCCGACATGCTGGTGGCGTCGAGCCACTGGCTCTACATGACGCTCCGCCGGCTGGGCCGCGACGCCGAGGCGGCCCGGGTGCTGGAGCCGATCCGGGCGGATCTGGAGGTGATCGAGAACGGGAGCTATCACCGGCTCCTGCTCCTCTACCAGGGGGAGCTGACCCCGGAGCAGGTGCTGGCCAGCCCAGGGGAGGGCGACGCGGCGCTTCAGGACGTGACGGTGAGCTACGGGATCGGCAACTGGCACCTCTATAACGGGCGCCGGGCCGAGGCCCGCCGGATCTTTGACCGGATTCTGGGGACGACCCAGTGGGCGGCGTTCGGGTACATCGCGGCGGAGGCGGAAGTCGCGCGGATGTGAGGCCGCCGATCGCGGGTCAGGAGCCCGACGAGCGGGTCGACCGCAACGCGAGGATGGCGGTGACCGCGGCGGCCAGCGGCAGGCCGATCCAGAGCAGCTCGTTCAAGGCGCCCGCCAACAGGCACCGAGCGGCGCCCTGGCACCCGCCGGCTGCGCCCAGCGGTTGCCAGGGCCAGGCGGCGCGGGTCCACGAGAACGGGGCGAGCAGCGCGACGCCGCCGCCGTACGACGCCAGCATGTCGATCAGGCCGTGGCTCGCGGTCGCGAGCGCCAGGTACCACCAGAGCCGCGGCCGGAGCCCGTCCCAGTCCGGGCCGCGGAAACCCTGCCAGGCCATGAGGGCGCCCAGCACCACGGCGAACGTCAGGGAGTGGGTGAGGCCGCGGTGTCCGCCCACCAGCGCCTCCAGCTCCAACCGTCCGAACGGCCGGCCGACCGCGTCGAGGTCGGGCACCGCCGCAGCGATCACGCCCAGCGTCCAGTAGCGGCGCGGCAGGGCGCGCTCTGGCCGGAGGGCCAAGCCGATGGTGACCGCCGCGGCGGCATGGGCGAACGTCGAAGGCATCAGTGACGCCAACCCTGCCGGTCCGCCACGAGCCCACGCGCTTGTTCCGTCACGGGCGAGACAATCGGTACAACACGACGTGCGGAACTCCGGCGTCGTCCTCGCGGACGCCGAGCAGGTAGTCGCGGCCAACCTCAGTCACCCGGACGGCAGCGGCCAGCTCCAGCTCGGTGCCCGCTGCAGCACCGCCAGACAAGGCTCGAAGGCGCGTCCCCGGGTCGCCCGGCCAGGACAGGACCGCCCACAGCACTCCGTCGGGATCCACATGAAGCCCGGCGTACGGAGGCAACGTGGCCGGCATCGGGAGGTCGAGCAGGCGCTGCCGAAGGACGTTGCGATCGGACCGCGAACCGAGGTCACAAGGGCATCGACGGCGGCGCCGTAGTGTCGCAGGGACGCGGGCCGGCCCTTCAGGCCTGCACTGAGCATGCCGGCGAACTGACCATCAAGGGAGTAGGAGTCGATTCGATCGGAGTCCCCGGTGTTGACGTAGAGCAGGCCGGGCCCCACCGCCAGCAGCGTGACGGCACCAAGTGGCCGAGGCCCCGCGCCACCTTGAAGCACGACCAACTCAGGACCGGGTACGTCGGGCACCACGGCCAAGGACTGGCCAGCGGTATCGGCCACGGTGACCGGGGCCCGCCCGCGCGTGAAGGGGAGGTCCTCTCGCGGCCGCCCGCCGGTGGGGAGGGGCTGCCACGCGAACACCCCGGCGTGTGAGCAGGCCACCGTGAACGGGGCTGGCCCCGGGGTGCCGTGCGGGGGAACCAGGTACTCCCGGATCAGCTCCCCCTCGTGATTCAAGACGATCATTCGGCGGCGGGTGAGATCCCAGAGGTGGACGGCGCCTGATCGGCACTGTCCCATCCATCCGATGTGTCGAACCTCGCCAGGGCCGTCGCCCGCGCGGCCCGCCGTGCGGCGGTGAGCCCCGTTTCGGTCGAAGTAGTGGATGGGACCGTGGACGTCAGCGATGACGATCGTCCCGTCTGACAGCCGGACCGCGCCGACGACCTGGTGGAAGGACGGGGCGCCGCCGTCCCCGCTGCCGTTGACCTCCACCAGCGGCGTGGCTTCTACCACGGGCGAGCGCTGAGCGAACAGCTCCCCGGAGCGGCCCCCCAGGCCCGAGCAGAGCGCCGCCGCCAGGCCGGCGCAACCAACACGCGTTAGCAGTATCCGTTGCATGGATGGCACCACAGAAAACCGCAGCCCGAGCCCGACGGGAGGCACCCGGCGCTGGAGCAGGGGGGCTGGCTGCCGCACCACGAGTCGGTGATGTTGCAGTTGCACGATACCATCGCATCCCTGCCAGACCCCGTGGGTCCTGTCGGAACGGGTATCCCGAGATCTCCGAAGATGGTCCGAGCCCGTTCGTCGCCGAAAAGGAACCGAGCGCGTGCCAGATACCTCGCCGAGGCTCCGGGCCCGAAATGTTCATCCAGTTCCTGATCGACCAGCTTCACAAAGGGCCGCTGCTCATCGGTCAGGTCCGGCGCGTTGTGATAGTAGCGCAGCTGGTCGCGCCAGAGACCGATTTGTTGATCCCGGGGGAGGCGGTTGTATGCCGCCTTACGATAAGGATACGACAATTCGCTCAGTGCCTCCAGCGTGGCCGGAAGCCTTCCCGAATTGGTCGCGGCCCAGCGTTCAGCCACCACGCACTCCGGTTCCGAACCGCGCTCGGACCGGGATCCCAAGGACGCTGCCAGAGCCGCAGGGACGACAAGCCCGGGGACTAGCCAACTCGCAATTCGCATCGGATCCTCCTTCGACTCCAGGGCAGGTGCAGACATCGTAGCGATGCCATCCAGGCCTCACTCAAGGCGAACGGTGGCCGGTTCGGCCCAACCCATCCGCAATCTTGTGCCTCGACGGCGCACGCGCATCCTCACTTTTCATATGCCTCGCTGTATCCCCAGGCGACCGGCGTGTGTTCCAGCCTGCTACGTACCGCCCATTGCCCGTGGGTACCAGCTGGCGACCAGGCAGAGCCCTGGGTGCGGTCTTGCAAAGCCGTGGCGCGACCCGTAGCGTGGTGAGGACCAGTCGGCCGGAGCGTGCTCCCGTGCCTCTGTCCCCGCCATTCCCCGCAACCGGACTGCGTCTCACAGCCCTCGCCTCCGTCGCAGCCCTGGCCTGCGGCGGCGACGGCGCGCCGACCGATACCGCGGTCGTGCGCGACAGCGCCGGCATCGCCATCGTCGAGAACGGCCCCCTCGCGGCGGCGCGGGTCTGGGCTGTGCCGGACTCGCCGCTGGTGTCGCTGGGCGGGAAACCTGGCGATCCCGGCCATGACCTCAATCGGGTGGTGGGCGGGCGGTTGCTCCCCGGCGGCCGGATCCTGGTGGCGGACGGCGGGTCGGCCCAGCTCCGCGTCTTCGATTCGACCGGCCGGTTCCTCCAGGCGGTGGGCCGGCAGGGCAGCGGGCCGGGCGAGTTCGCGAGTTACGTGGGGCTGGTGCCGTCGGCCGGCGATTCGCTGCTCACGGTGGACGGGGCCCAGCGCTATTCGGTGTTCGGCCCCGACCTGTCGTTCGTGCGAAGCTTCCGGGTGGAGCGCCATCCGAGCTACCGCTTCGCCACCGTCTGGGGACGGATGACGGATGCCCTGGTGGGGCTCGCGGCGGATTGGGATTCGGCCGTGGCCACCGGCACCGTGCACCGCTCGCCGCTCCGGTTTCTGCGCCTGGACCTCGAGGGCCGCTACCTGGGCGTCCTGCTCACCGCGCCGGGCCCCGAGCGGCGCCGGATCATGAGCAGCGAGGGCGGCCGCTCGTTTCCCGCCGACGAAGAGTTCGGCTTCGGCCGGGAGACGGTCTGGACCGTGACCGCGGCGGGGATGGTGCTCGGCACCGACGAGCGGTTCGAGCTTCGGGTGGTGGGCGACACCGGCCAGCTCCAGCGGATCATCCGGGTCCGCGAGGCGCCGGCGCCGGTGACCCAGGCCGACCGCGACGCCCACATCGAGCGCCGCCTGGAGTGGATCCGCAACTGGCGCCAGGCCAGTCCGGCGATGCGGGAGGAGCAGGAGCGCCGGATCCGCGCGGCGGCGTTCTCCGACCGGTTCCCGTTCTACAGCGCCATCACCCCGGGCGACGGCGGCACGCTCTGGGTCCAGCGGTACCAGCGTCCTTCCGATCGGCATTACGACTACGTGGTCTTCGACTCGGTGGGCCGGGCGGCCGGCACCGTGCGGCTGCCCGAGCGGGTGCGCCCGTTCCACATGGCGAGCGACCGGGTGCTGGCCCGGTGGCAGGACGAGGACGACGTGGAGTATGTGCGAGTGTACCCGATCAGGCGGTGAGCGTGGCGAGCCGCCCGGCCTGTTTCGATACCTGGTTGCGCCGGCCTACCTGGTCCGGGTGGTGGTGGTTGTCGTCTGGCGTGATCTCGGCCTGCAGCCGCCGTCGCTCGTGGCCGAGTTCGCGTTGGCGCCGCTGCTCCTGGCGCCGTATGTCCTTGGCGACTACCTGCTCGGGCGGTGGAGGCAGCCGCGGGTACGCCGGCCGGCCTGATCGATTCTGACGTCTGCCGGGCGTGCCACGGGGCGGTGGCAATCGGCCCAAACGGGGGGAGCGGGAAGACCCCCAACGTCCGCCCTCCCCTCCGGCCCGCACCAAGCTGGCGGTAGGTATATTGTGGGGGTGGACCCGCGAACCATACCCCCGATTGTGCACCGGGCGATGTCGCACGCCGAGGCGCTCGCCTGGGATGTCGAGCAGCAAGTCGCGATGACGCCGGCTGAGCGACAGCGCGCCGCCCGAACGCTCAGGCGCCGGGTCTGGCCGGGGCCCAACAAGGACGTTCGCGAGTGCCGCCCCCTCGAATAGATCGGGATCATTTCTCACCCGATACGGTCGCCCTGCTCGAAATCCTCGCTCGCCACGGAGTGCGGTATGTGGTGGCTGGCGGAGAAGCCGTCATCTTCCACGGCCATGCGCGACTCACGGGCGACGTCGACTTCTTCTACGATCGCGATCCACCCAACGCCGAGCGTCTTTACCGGGCCCTGTGCGAATTCTGGCAGGGGCCGGCACCCGGACTCTCGGGGGCGGCGGAGTTGACCCGGCCCGGCCTGGTGTTGCAGTACGGAGTTCCTCCGAACCGGATCGACCTGATCAACGAGATCGACGGGGTAACGTTCGAGCAGGCGTGGGCGGGCCGGGTGGAGGCCCTTCTGTCCGCGGAGCCTGCAGACGTACCGGTCGCCTACCTGGGTCTTGACGAGTTGCTTCGGAACAAGGAGGCGTCGGGGCGGCCCAGGGACCTGGACGACTTGGCGTACCTGCGACCAAGGCGGGGCTGAGGCGCCAGCGTTGGCCGAGACGGTACGGTCGCAGAGGGCCGGCCCGATGACGGTCAGAGCGACCGTTTCGCGCATGGCGTGACAGGGTCCGGCGCCGGCTCGCTGCCGGCCCGCCCAACCATTCGCCACCTTGTCGCGGAGCCCGCCATGTCACGCACCGTTCCCGGTCCGGTTCACGCTCGTCCCTCCCGCCCGAAGCCGATTCTCGTGCTCGGGCTCGGCCTGCTCCTGCTCGGCTGTCCCGGTTCCGGGCTGTCGGGCACCTGGGAGGCCGGTGACGCCGGCGGCCGGATGACGCTCGAGTTCAAGGCCGATCGGAAGGTGCGGGTGACGATGCAGGAGACCGGCGGACAGCCCGACTCACGCGACGGCGACTACGTGATCGATGGCAACAAGGTGACGATCCAGATCCCCGATGGGTTCCCGCTGACGCTGGTGCGCGATGGCGGCAAGCTCCAGACCGCAATGTTCGGGCAGATGCTGACCTTCGAGAAGAAGTAGGGCGAACGGGGCTCGGGCGAACGGGGCCGCGGTAGCCTTTCGGGGGTCCCGGAGAAATTGACTAGTTTGACCAAAATAGACATCTTGCGGGCATGGCACGCCGCTACTCGCTCTCCGAGGCAAAAGCCCGGTTCTCCGCGATGATCCGGCAGGTTCGCGAGGGCCAGCGAGTCACGGTGACCGTCCATGGCAAGCCGGTCGCCGAGATCCGCCCCGTGGCCCCGGCCGCTGGGGACCTGGGGTCCCGGCTCGCCGAGCTGGCCGATCGGGGAGTGCTGGTCCCGCCGCCGAAGGCGACGCGCCAGATCAATCAGGTGGGGCGACGGCCGGGCGCGCTGGCGCGGTTCCTGGCCGAGCGGGAGTGATGCGGGTCGCGTACGTGGACACCTCGTGCCTGGTGTCGGTGGCCTTCGGGGAGCCGGCCGGGCGAGCGATGGCTCGCCGGCTGCGAGCGTTCGACGAGCTGGTGGCTGCCAACCTGCTCGAGGCGGAACTCGGGGCGGCGTTTCGAAGGGAGGGCCTGGCGGAGCCCGTCGGGCCTCTCCCTCTCTCGTGGGTCATCCCGGACCGGCCGCTCTCCGCCGAGATCGGCCGGGTGCTTGCGGCCGGCCCGGTCCGGGGGGCGGACTGCTGGCACCTGGCGACGGCGCTCTACCTGGCGTCGGATCCATCGGAGCTCACGTTCCTGACATTGGACCAGCGGCAGCAAAGGGTCGCTGCGGCGCTGGGCTTCGCGATCTGACGGGGGCTGATCGGATTGGCGCCGGACTCGGCCAGCAGTACGACATTGACACTTAAAGATATCATGATAATTTCAAGTACATGTTTACACGGCGACTTGCCCTGCCCACGCGTCCGGCGGAGAGCTTCTTCCTCTGGGGGCCCCGGCAGGCTGGCAAGAGCAGTCTCCTCAGGGCCACCTACCCGGACGCCCCGGTCCGGGATCTCCTGCTGAGCGAGGAGTTCGCCCGCTATACCCGGCAGCCCGGCCTGCTCCGGGAGGAGCTTCGCGACGCCCGGCCCGGCTCCCTGCTGCTGATCGACGAGATCCAGAAGGTTCCTGCACTGCTCGATGAGGTCCACTGGCTGATCGAGAACCGCGGCGTGGTCTTCGGGCTCTGCGGCTCCAGCGCGCGCAAGGTCCGACGGGGCCATGCCAACCTGCTCGGCGGGCGAGCGGTGCGCCATGAGCTGTTTGGCCTGGTGTCGGCCGAGGTCGGTCGCCAGTTCGACCTGGGCCGCTTTCTCAACCATGGCTGTCTGCCCCGCCACTACCTCGCTCCGGACCCGACGCCTCGACTGCGCGCCTATGTCGCGGATTACCTCAAGGAGGAGATCGCGGCGGAGGCGCTGGTGCGCAGGCTTCCGGCGTTCGCCGACTTCCTGACGGCCGCGGCGCTGGCGGACACCGAACTGGTGAACTACACCAACATCGCGCGCGAGTGCGGGGTGTCATCGGTCACCGTCAAGGACTACTACCAGATCGTCGTCGACACCCTTCTGGGCCGGTTCCTGCCGGCCTACACCAGGCGCCCGAAGCGTCGCGTGATCCAGGCGCCAAAGTTCTACTTCGCCGACGTCGGGGTGGTGAACCGGCTGGCCCGCCGGGGACGGCTGGAGCCCGGTGGAGAGCTGTGGGGCAAGGCGCTCGAGAACTACGTCTGCCACGAGCTCACTGCCTACTCCGAGTACGCCAGCCGGGACGCCGAGCTCCACTACTGGCGCCTGGCGAGCGGAATCGAGGTCGACTTCATCCTCGGGGCGATGGACCTCGCGATCGAGGTGAAGAGCACCACGAAGGCGGGACCGGCGCACCTGGCGGGACTTCGGACGCTGAGGGAGGATCACCCGCGGGTCGGGAAGCGGCTTCTCGTCTGCCAGGAGTCGCGACGGCGGGTCACGCCTGACGGGATCGAGGTGCTGCCGGTGAAGGAGTTTCTCGACCAGCTTTGGGCGGGCCGGGTGTTCTGATCCAGGACCGATGCCGGCCGGCCGCAGGTCCGGACCTGCAGTTACGTGCGGCGGAGCAGCAAAGCACGGACTTCCAGACGGAAGGTCTCGTCGGCGTTCTTCTCGAGACACACCAGCCGGCCCCGGCGGTCGAAGGCGACGCAGGCTTCGTCCAGCCTGCGGCGCGTGATGACCCTGGCCCGATCGAGATCGAGCACTTCCAGCACCGTATCCCAGTAGCGGCGGGGCCGGAGGTCGTCGACGCGCCAGTGGTCCTTCCCAGCGGGGCTGGCGTCGATGCCGGACGCCCAGTCCCGGTCGGCCACGAGGACGAGCACCCAGAGGGTCGACCGCTCCGCCAAGTGAAGGGCCGTCACCTGCGGAACCGGCCCCGGCATCCCGCTCGCGGAGGCCGCCGGCCGGGCCAGGAGCCGATCGTCGAGCGCGAATCGAGCGGCAAGCGCCCTCTGCGGGGTCCACCGCTCCATCCGGTATCGAGCGACGACCGAGGCCGCGACGATGCCGCCATCGGGATGCGGGACCGCCAGTCGCCTGATGCTCGAGGCCGGGTCGCGGACGTCGACGTCGACCCGGTCGCCGAAGCTGCTGACGTGGTTGCCCAGGACATCGAACAAGTGAAACGGCAGGCCGAACCGGTCGGGGTCGCGCACAATGGCGCCCATGAGCAGCTGATTCCAGCTCGGCAGCCACTTGAGGTCAAAAGCCTCCACGGGCGCCGGGGCCGACCGGACGAACCGGAAACGAGGGTCGAACACCGAGATCCGGCCGGTGGGCGGGTCGAGGATGTACACCGTATCGCCTGAGGCCACGGCCACCAGGTTCGGGCTTCGCAGCTCACCGGGGCCGCTCCCCTCCCGGCCCACCGTGTCCACCCGTCCGCTGGCGGGATCGAATACCCAGACCATCTCGCCGGTGGCGGGCTGGGTGACGAAGAGGCGGTCGTTGCCGTCCCATGCCAGACTCATCGGATACCCGGTCAACCCGGCGGGGGGAGCGCCGAGGATGTGGATCGCGGGCCCGACACCGATCCGGCAGGCCGAGCAGGTCGGGGCCCGCGGGATCCGGAGCTCCTGGTGCCGCTCCTGGACCGCCGCGACCGAGCGCGGGCCGATCGAACTGGCAGCCGAGGCCCCCACCGCCAGTATCACCGCCACGCCCCTCCACCTGCCATGAGTCCGGAGTGGCGGCTGACAGCCCGGCTGGCTCCAATGGCCAGCCCGATCGGCCGGGGCGACCGCGGTGGCCCGTGCTCCGTGGCGCAACCAACTGGGACGGCTCTCCACCCGTCACCAGGGGGTGACGCCTGCTTGGTCCTCCAGTCGTTCAACAAACCCCGGGTCGAGCGCAACCTGGGCGATCACAATATTCGCATCACACGACGCCCGAAGCTGAAGAACAGACCGCTGCCGGTGGAGTGTGATTCTGGTGGGGAATCGCGTCAGGAGGCTGGAGGCGGCCCGCAGCGCTTGCTCACCCCCCTCGCTGAGCTTGGTCGCCGCTGCGCTGAAGGCCAGCTCGGCTCCCTGGCCGGCCGCGAGGGTGTCGCCAGGCGTCGCATCAGCGGTGCCGATTCCACAGATGGGATGGGGGCACGACGACGGTGAGATGTAGCAGCTATGATCGCCGCCAGCGTAGGTGAAGGAGATTGCCGAGACGGTAAAGCTGTGAAGCCCAGGGCCACATGCACTACAGTAGCCACACCAAAGAGTCTGCCCGGGGTATGGCGTGGCCGGGCTCCAGTCGGCTCCATCGCCCCCCCCTCGAGCCGGATCGGGCGCTGCCAGCAAGGGCAGAAGCAGCACTGCTGACCGACCGACTGACTTTGGGCAATGCATAGATCCCTCCTCAATGGAGCCCTAACCCTTAATACAGGGTGCGAAGCCGCCCTTCTATCGCTTGCCAAGGTAGGCTGAACGGCTTCTCCGCACATCCTCACTTTTCACATGTCACGTTTCGAGACATGCCTCACGCGTCGTTCCGACCACGGCTTCGCCCCCCGCCGGAAGATTACAGCTCCACGACAATCCGCTGACGCTTCCCAACCCCTTTGCTTCATGCCCCTCGCCGCCGCCCCGTTGCCCGCGTGCGGCCAGGTGCGCTTACGCGGTTCCCTGGCCGAGCGGGAGTGATGCGGGCCGCGTATGTGGACCTATCGTGCCAGGTGTCGGTGGCCTTCGGGGAGCCAGGCGGGCGGGCGATGGCTCGCCGGGCTGCGGACGTTCGACGAGCTGGTGGCTGCCAACCTGCTCGAACCGAACTCGGAGCGGCACCTTGAAGGGAGGGGCTGGCGGAGCCCGTCGGGCCGCTCCCGCTTTCGTGGGTCGTCCCGGACCGGATCCTCTCCGCCGAGATCGGCCAAGTGCCTTGCCGCCAGCCCGGTCCGGGGCGCGGCCTGCTGGCACCTGGCGACGGCGCTCTACCTCGCTCCGGATCCATCAGAGCTGACGTGCCTGACCCCGGACCAGCAGCAGCAACGACAGCGCGCCTGATGGCGCGGTGCGCATCGGATACAGATCCGGCGATTCGTCGATGCGGGCGAGCGATGCCTCGACCGCGGCCACGAACCGGTCTGCGGTTCCGGCGGATCGGCGGCGGTACCAGACCGGGCCTCGGCGAACTCGGCCTCCGCGATGGACTTGACCCGGACGGGCCAAGTCACCTGAGCGTGGCCCGAATCGCGCGATGGCCTCCGCAGCCGGCCGAGCTTCGGTGGGATCGGCCTCGAACTTCGCAAGGCGGCGGTCGAGCTCAGTGATCGGTTCCGGGCCGCCGCTGTGCCGGCCGGGCCGCGGCCTGGCACGGCGGGGTGAGCGCGGGGCGATCCCCGTTCAGCGGCCGCGAACCAATCGAAGCCGGACCGCGGTCCAGCCCAGGTCCGGGCTGCCCCTCAAACCCCAGACCTGGTCCGCATTGGCATCCAGCGGCTCGACCTCGCTGTCCAGGCGGACCACGACCCTCGGCGCACCGCTTGTTCCCAGCAGCAGCCAGGGCTGCGTGGGGCTCCCCTCGCGGTGTTCCCGCCGCAGCCAGATCGCCCCGTCGCGCGCGACCAGGACGCCGGTCACCGGCGGGTGGTACCGGGGCCGGTAGAGGCGGGCCATCACCTCGGGGCGGATCTGCCGACCGACAGCGGGCGGCAACGGGGCGACTATCCGGTCGGCGGCGCGGGCCAGATCGCCATCGGTCACCGGGATCGGGGTGTAGGGAACGTTGCGCGCCAGCACCGTGTCGCCGGCGGGGCCGATTCGAGTTACCCGGAAGGTCGTGCCGCGCCCGGTCGCCGGCGATGGTCGATCGATGATGACAAATCCGCTGCCGTCGTTGGCCGCCGCCACCAGCGGGCCGTCGTCGAACGGTTGCGCCCCGACCAGATTGTTCCCCCCCGTCGGCACGTTCAGCACTCGATGGGTGAACGCCTTCCGGAGTACCTGTCGCCGCTCGGACCCGACAATGCGCCATACCAGCAAGGTGTCCGGCCGACTTGCGGTCGTCCCCGAAAACCCCCGGTGCGGGAGGACCCCTACGGCACCGTCTCGCAGTAGCACTCCGCGTCCGGCCACGGGTACCGGCAGCGTGGCGATCAAACGCCCGTCTACCGTGAACGTGGTGATCCGTGCCAGGCTCAGGTCCCAGGTCCAGAGCGTGTCCCGAAGGCGGCCCAGCCCCCGGGGTATTCGAAACTCGCCAGGCCCGCCACCGGCCCGGCCAAACGAACGGCGCAACTGCCCCGCGGAGTCGAAGACCACGATCGCCCGGTCATCGGCGGAGAGTACGGCCATCCCCCCGCCGGGAAGGGAGACGACTCCGGCGATCCTCCCAAGGGCAGGCCGGTCGTGGCTGTCGGGTACCGACAACTCCAGCACGGCGGCCAGGGTGTCGATCCGGTTACCGGACCCTTGGGGGTTCACTGCTCCATCCGATCCCTGCGCGGCGAAGAGGAGACCACCGAGAATCAGGACGACTGCCCGCCCTCGGAACCGCCATCCCGGGCCGCAGCTCCAAGCCAGGTCGCTGTTCCCGGCATCAAGCCGTCCACCCTTCACCGTGCGTTGACTCTTGATCCGTCGGCGTCCTCCCCGGTCCGTGATATGGCGAGCAGGCCGGCCCCGAGCATCGCAGAGCTGGTGCAGCCTGATATCGCTCTGGAGATCTGCCAGCGTTTGGGTGAATCCACGGTCCAACGGGAGCGCTGGCATCGCGAGGGTGAAGCGGCTCATGCTCTCATGGCTGACCGGCCTGAGCACCCTCTCGGTGCGGCCCGTGCTATCGATGATCACAGTGGTCCAGGGCGGTGAACACGTCACGCAAAGATCACCGAGGATGCGGGAGGTCGACCCCGCGCTCACTGACGGGCTCGGATGCCAACGCCGCAGCCGCGATGGCGAAGGTCAGGATCAGCATCGAGGTCCTCCTGTTCTGGCGTTGCGGTCGGCATCAGGTGCAGCGCAGGGCATAGCGATGGAGCCGCATCAGGTGACGTCCGTCTTTCGTGTGGCGGAGGTCGGTGACGAAGTCAGCGGGGGAGGCGAGCCCGAGCACGCCCCGCCGCCAGAGCCCGCCAAGCTGTCGCCCCGAGGCCGGATCGAACGCGAGGACGGCACTCTCGAACGCCTCGGGGTCCGTAACCCGAGCGGGTTCCCGGCCCGGCTGGGCGGGCGGGGGCGCCTGACGGAGTCGGCGGACGCTCACCCACACCGCGTCCCGCCGCTCGCGCACCCCGGCTATCCAGGCGATCCCCGCCGACCCCGACGAGCCGCGCCAGAGGCTCGCCAGCGGTGCGCCGCCGCCGATTCCGCCCAGGTACTCCCCGGCCGCCGACCAGCGTTCGATCTCGAAGCGACGCCGGTGGGCCGCGACCACCGTGCGGTCCGGCCCGACCGAGATCACGCGGGCCTGCTCCAGCGCCCGGTCGGGCCGCATCGTCTGGTCCCGCGCGCCCCACGACCGGCGCAACTCGCCCCGCGGGCCCAGACGGTGCAGGGGGAAGCCAGCGCCGTCCGGCGTGGGCACCTGCGCATGGGCCAGGTACCCGCCCGTGCCATCGAGCAGCGCATGATCCACGTTGAGCTCGATCGGCAGGGTTCGGACCAGCGTGAGGTCGGGACCGAGAACGGTGATCCGCCGGGGAATCCGGTCGACGACGAGGACGGTGTCGCCGGGCCCCACCAGCACCGACCGGATCAGCCCGAACTCGCCGGGTCCCCCGCCCCGACGCCCGACGGTGGCCGCGTGCCGGCCGGCCCGGTCGAAGACCAGGACGCTCGCTTCGTCGAGCGCGATCGCGAGATAGCGCCCGCGACCGTCCACCGCGATCGATTCGAGGGGCGCGAGGTCGACCGAATCGGCAGCCTCACCTAACGTCACTTGAGGTTGCAGGACGACCGAGCAGTCCTGCGGGTTAGCCGCTGGCTGCAGGTGACGCTCACCCCAGCCTTCAGTTGGCGTGTCGTGTACACCATATACGGAATGATACGGAAGGGCTCCCTTTTTGTTGCTACCGAGCCAGAACCGATCTCCGTCTGACACCATGCGCGGCCCCGCCGGAGCGTTCTCTTCGACGAACCACGTTGGCCTCCGACGCCTATCAGCACACTGTCAGATCTCGAGATCTGCTGCAGGACCATTCGGCCCGCCACCCGCACACGCCGGTCTGACCCTATGGTCCCGTCGCGGAGGGGTCACCGGTCAGCCCCGCAGGTGCCCCGTCCCAGCTTGGCCACCGACGGTCGTGCCTCGCCCTCGCCCCCGCCATGCCCACCACCAGCTCCGGTGCCGCGAGGCGTGAGCAGGCCACCAGTGTCAAGCTGCCGCCCTTTTCCCCCAAGCACCGCCTCACGAGTGTCGTCCGAACATCACAGTCCCATGGCAACCGGATGGCTTCCCCACCTGCCTTGCCCTGAGCCCGGTCACCGCCACACCGCAGGCCAAGCTGCACCGTCCGAGTCCGGCCGCCAAGACCATCTTCCTCGCGAGCCCTTCCGCGACCCCCTCTCCCTCGCTTGCCAAGGTAGGTTGATAGGCCCGTCCGCACATCCTCACTTTTCATATGTCAGATTCCGCGATATACCGCCGCATCGTTCAAACCACGGCGTCGCGGCCTCCCCGGAACATTACAGCTCCATGACAACCCGATGACGCTTCCCCACCCCCCCCTTGCCCCGAGCCCCTCGCCGCCGCACCGTAGCCCAGGGTGCATCTTTCCCGGTCCGCCGGGCATCTTAGGGAAGCGTTTCCCGCCGGCCCCGGCCTCCGGCCCCGTCCGCCGCCGGGCCCCGGCCGCGACCACCGCTCAGCACGAGGTACGCCCGTGCACCCTCTGATCGGCAGGCCCCCAGGCCGTTGGCCTGGCCCCGTATGGCTGCTGGTCCTCCTGGCCCTCCCCGTCCCCGCCGCCGGGGCCCGGGCCCAGCCACGCACCGTCACCCTGGCCCAGGCCATCCGGCTGGCCGAACAGGTGGACCCCGAAGTGGTGAATGCCCGGGGCCAGACGCAAATCGCCGGCGCGAGTCTCCGTCAGGCCTGGGGCGGCTATCTGCCGGCGGTGAACACCAGCGCCAACGCCGGCAACAGCTTCTCCGAGGGCCCCTCCCGCCCCGACCCGATCACCGGGCAGGTGCTGAGCGGCGACGTGTCCACCTCCAGCGTGAGCCTGGGCGCGAACGCCTCGGTCACCCTCTTCGACGGCTTCCGCCGCGAGTCGGCGGTCCGCTCGGCCCGGGCGGGCGACCGCGCGGCGCTGGCCGGGCTCGACTACCAGCGCTCGCAGGCCGCGCTCCGCACCACCAACACCTTCCTGAGCGCGCTCCAGTCGCAGGCGCTGGTACGGGTCTCCCAGGACCGGATCCGCCGGGCCGACGAGCAGTTCAAGATCGCGGTGGCCAAGCTGGCCACCCGCGCCGCCACCGTGGCCGACTCGCTCCAGACCGCGGCCCAGCTGGGACAGGCGCGTCTCAACCTGCTGGCCCAGGAGCGGCAGCTGGCCGAGGCCGAGACCCAGCTGGCGCGGATCGTGGGGATGCGGGGTCGGGTGACCGCGGGGGAGGACTCGGCCCTCTACCAGCTGGTGACCATCGCCGACACCGCGGCCCTCTTTGCCGAGGCGCTGGGCCGCTCGCCGGAGGTGCTCCGGGCCGAGGCCTCGGTGGAGCAGCAGCGGGCGGCGGTGGGGCAGGCCCGGGCCAGCTACATGCCGTCGTTAGGCCTGACCGGGTCCAGCTCCTGGGGCGGCACCGACCGGAACGACTACCAGCTCTTCAACAACCGCTCGCTCACCCTGGGCCTCTCCTGGCCGCTCTTCAACGGGTTCCAGCGGGAGCTGCAGGTGGCGCAGCAGCGGGCCGCCCTGGAGACGGCGCGGGCCCGGGCCGACGATCTGCGGCGCGACGTGGCCGCGCGGCGGGAGGCCCAGCTCGTGGCCATCGCCACCGCCGGCGGACGGGTGCGGC
>CAZFSA010000084.1:0-20180 GCA_964521535.1 uncultured Gemmatimonas sp. | reverse complement strand
CACGTCGTCGCCACCCCGCACCCGCGCCAGCGCGCCGCGCAGCGCCGCGGCCGACACGAACGGCTCGTCTCCCTGGACGTTGAGCACCAGGTCAAACCCTGCGAACTCGGGCCGAGCTGCCACCTCGGCCACGCGTTCGGTCCCCGATTGGTGTAGAGGGGAGGTCATCACGACGCGCCCCCCGAAGCGCTCCGCGACCGCGCCCACCTCCGGCGCGTCTGTTGCCACGACGACCTCGTCGACGACCCGCAACGCCTGCACCCGCTGCCACATCCGAACCACCAGCGGAACACCGCCCAGCAGCTGCAGCGGCTTTCTGGGAAGCCGCGTCGAGCCTAACCGCGCGGGGATCACGCCCAGGACCGGCATCCCCCAAACTAAGAGCGCGGCCGAGTCTTGTCAAAACTCGTGCCGCGCCTCTGCAGGTCAGGGTGGTAGCCGCTAAGCCGCCACAACGCAATAGGTTACATTGGTCCGCTCAAGTAAATCGGTAACCCAGGTAAGGGGCCCTACCCCTTGGGGGTCGGCGCCTCCGGAGCGCGCGGGGCCTCGCCTGCGTCCACCTTCACCTGCACACCGCGGGCACCGGCCCGGACCCTGGCGCGGGTTACCTCGGTGACCGCCCGCTCGATCTCGCGAAGCTCCAGCCGAAGCCGACGGAGCTCCTGGGTCAGCTCCGAACGCTCTGTGTCGCTCCCCGCCTGGCCCAGCCGGACGCTCACGGCCGCGATGCTGTCGGCCAACGCCCGAATCTCGTCGGCCTCGGCACCCGCGATGCTCTCGGTCACGTCAGCGCCTCCAAGCTCGGCGATCACCTCGCGGGGGAGCACCAGCGGAACCCGCACCACGTCGACCCAGTTCCCGGCCTGGTCCCGGCTCTGCACCGTGACTCCACCGAAATCCTCCATGGTGCTGTCCGCCTCCACGCACCGGAACGAGGTGTTGCGACCCAGGTTCCGGGGATTGTCGACCGTCAGATGACAGCTTCCGGTCAGAGCGGAAAGCACGGCCGGGTCGCTGACTCGAACCGAAAGGGCGATACCGCGGATCCGGTCCGGCTCGGTCCGCTGCAACACCAGCCGGCGGAACTTCCCGGCTTCCACCCCGTTGAAGACGAATGACACAAACGGCAGCGGGAACGAGAGATCCGAGGCGCTGTGAACCACCCGATCGACCTTGCCCTGCGCGCTCCTGACCAGGCTCAACCCGGCATACCCAACGCCGAAGATCGCGAAGGCGGCGATCGCGATCTTGGTCCAGTACCAGCGCATGGTCCCTCCGTCACGTCATGTTACAAAGTGTAACATAAGAAAACCCCTGATCGACGGCAAGGGGCCTTCGGGGTCAGGCCCTCGGGTGGAAGCGCCGGTGCACCGCCTTCAGGTGCTCCCGATCGACATGGGTGTAGATCTGGGTGGTGGAGAGGTCGGCGTGGCCCAGCATCTCCTGGACCGCCCGGAGGTCGGCTCCGCCCTCCAGCAGGTGGGTGGCGAAGCTGTGCCGCAGGGTGTGGGGGGTGACCCGCCGCACGAGCCCCGCGGTGCGGGCCGCCTTTCGAACGATCCCCCAGGCACCCACCCGGGAGAGGGGCTGGCCCCGGGCATTGAGCAGCAGTCGCCCGCCGGTCCGTCCCCGATCCAGGGCGGGTCGAGCCGAGTTGAGGTACACGGAGACGACGCCGATCACGTGCCGGCCGATCGGTACCAGTCGCTGTTTGTCGCCCTTGCCGATGACCCGGACCAGGCCCTCGCTGGCAAGGATGTCACCCGGCATGAGCCCGCACAGTTCGGAGACCCGGAGGCCGGCACCATATCCGAGCTCGAGGAGGGCGCGGTCCCGCCATGCCATCGGCGCATCCAGGCTGGGCGCGCCGAGCAGGCGCTCCATCTCCGGGACCGTGAGCACCGAGGGCAGGCTCCGGCCCCGCCTCGGCGTCTCCAGGCGGTCGCTCGGATCGGCGTCGACGAGGCCCTCGCCGAGGAGAAACCCGAAGTAGGTTCGAACCGCGGACACGTGGCGTCGGATGGTGGCGGGGCTGAGGCCGAGATCCTTCAGGAGGAATACGAACTCTCTCAGGTGGCGGCGGCCGAGGTCCGCCGGCGAGTCGAGGCGTCGGTCCCGGGCAAACTCCAGGAGGCGCCGGAGATCGCGCTGGTAGCTCTCGACGGTGTGGCCGCTGTGCCCGGCCTCGAGGGCCAGGTAGTCCCGGAACCCCTCAAGGTGAAAGCTGCGGGCCAGCGTCGAGGGCTCCGTCATGGGACCCGACGCCGGCGCCGACGCCGCCAGATCACGAACGCCACGATGGCACCCGCCAGCATCGCGGCCACGACGCCGAGCACCCGGTTGAGGCCCGTCAGGGCATCCCGGATCGTCGCCCACTCCTCGCCCAGGCGAACCCCGATCAGGGTGATCGCGCCATACCAGACGACGCATGCCAGGGCGATGGGGGCCAGGGCCCGGATCGGCCCGAGGCCGCTCAGGCCGGCGAAGGGTGCCACCACCGACCGGAAGCCCGGCAGGAGCCGGGTCAGAAAGATGCCCACGGCTCCGTACCGACCGTACTCCTTGAGGAGAAACGCGGTCGCCTCAGGCGGGAGGAGTGCCCGGCCGAGCCGGGACGCGGTGAACCGCGAGGCGTGTCGCCGGGCAATCAGGTACACGCCCACGGCGCCCAGCAGGCCGCCGGTCACGGCCGTCGCGTAGATGGTGAGCGGGTCGTAGCTACCCCGGTGGGACAGGAACGCCGCCATGGCGACGAACACATCGGAGGGCGAGGGCGGGAAGAAGTTCTCGATCACGCAGCTCAACGCGATGAGCCCGTAGACGAGCGCGGGGGGCCAGGCGGCCAGGGCCGCCAGGAGCGAATCGATCACGACGCTTCGACCGTGGCAACGGCGATCACCGCGATTCCCTCGCCCCTCCCCACGAACCCCATTCCCTCGTTCGACTTGGCCTTGACGCCGACCCGATCCTCGGCGAGCCCCGCCGCCCGCGCGAGGGCGCGCGCGATCCCGGCCTTGTGGGGCCCGAGCCGGGGCTGCTCCAGCACCACCGTCACGTCGACCTGCAGTGGAACCACGCCCCGCCGCTCGAGTTCCGCCACGGCAAGCCGCAGCATCTCAAGGGAGTCGGCGTTCTTCCACCGCGGGTCGGTGTCGGGAAAGAGCGTTCCGATGTCCCCGGCAGCTGCGGCTCCGAGGAGCGCGTCGATCACGGCGTGGGTCACCGCGTCGGCGTCGGAGTGACCGGCGAGCCCGCGGTCGAACGGGATCCGCTGCCCCCCCAGGATCAGGGGCCGCCCGGTGGCGAAGCGGTGGGAATCGTACCCGATGCCGGTCCGGATCACGTGGCCCGGGGCCGATCAGGCGGCCGTGCCGGCCGCTTCCTCGATGAGGGAGTAGTCCTGCCGACGGCGGCAGGCCCGGTAACCGGCGTCGGTGATGGCCCGCTCCATCTCCCGGAGTGTGGCCCGGTAGGTGGTACCCGCTGCAGACACCACGTTCTCTTCCATCATCAGACTGCCGAAATCGTTGGCTCCGAACCGGAGGGCCACCTGACCGATCTTGAGCCCCATGGTCACCCAGGACGACTGGAGGTTCGGGACGTTGTCGAGCACAATCCGACTCAGGGCCAGGGTCCGGAGATAGGTGACCGCGTCGGTCTTCGGCTGATCGGCCATCTCGGTGCCATCCGGCTGGAGGGGCCAGCAGATGAACGCCGTGAAGCCTCCGGTTCGCGCCTGCACCTCCCGGACCCTGAAGAGGTGCTCCAGGCGGTCGGCGTGACTCTCGCCCAGGCCGTACATCATGGTGACCGATGTCTTCATGCCCTGGCGATGGGCCTCCTCCTGCACGCCCAGCCACGCCTCGGTCTGCGCCTTCTTGCGGGCCACGCGCTGTCGAACCTCGTCGACGAGGATCTCTCCCCCGCCGCCGGGGATGCTGTCCAGGCCGGCCTCCTTCAGCTCCCGCACCACCTCCGGCACGGGAAGCCGGAACCGCTCGCTGAAGAAGATCACCTCCGACGGCGAGAAGCCGTGGATGTGAATGGGGTGATGCTGCTTGATGTACCGGAGCAGCTCGAGGTACCACTCGAACGGGATATAGGGATTGTGCCCTCCCTGGAGGAGGATCTGCACCCCGCCGATGGCCTTGCATTCGTCGATCTTGCGACCGATGACCTCGAACGGAAGGACGTACCCTTCCTGGTGTCGGGGACGCCGGTAGAACGCGCAGAACTTGCAATCCGCCACGCAGACGTTGGTGTAATTGATGTTCCGATCGATGATGTAGGTGACGACGTCGTCCGGGTGATGCCGGTACCGTTCGCCGTCCGCCAGACGCCCCAGCTCCACGAGCGGGGCCCGTTCGTAGAGGTCGAGGTAGTCCCGGAACTCCCGGGAGGTGCGGTCAACGGCCGTCATCACGCAGGTCCTCGGATCACGCCGCCGTGATGAACGACAGCGACCCGTCGGGCACGAGGCCGTCCTGGGCCAGCCGTCGGAAGAAATCGGTCAGGCCGGCAAGGTGCCGGTAGGAGAGGGCGAAGTCGAGGTCCGCCAGGTACTCACGAAGCCGGCCGACCGGAAGCCCGGTCGCCGCGGCCGCCGCCGCAGCCAGCTCCCCGAGGTGGGCCAGTCCCCAGGCCCGCGACGCGAGCAGGGCCCGATGGAGCCGGCCGGCCGTTCCCTGGTCCACGTCCCGCCGCGCAGCCCACACCGCGAACACGAAGGGGAGGCCGGTCCATTCCTTCCAGGCCAGGCCCAGATCGACCATGTAGGGGTATCGACCCTGCGCCGCCAGATGCAGGGCAGCGTCCCCGATCACGAGCACGGCTTCGTGGGGGAACCCCGGGAGCTGATCCAAGTCCGCGGATTCGGCCCGGACGGTGGCGAACCGCGGGCGGACCCGCCAGCGGTGGCGGCAAAGCAGCTCCAGCAGCAACACCGAGGTCCGGGACGACGCGGTCCGGAGGACTGCGGCGCCATCCAGCTCGTGTACGGGGCGGCGGGAGAAGAGCGCCACGCTGCGGACCGGGCCGTCGCAGCTGATGGCCAGATCCGGGAGCAGGTGATACGCGGCCGCGTTCCGGGCGTACTCCACCGCCGACACCACGCTCACGTCCAGCTGGCCCGCCGCCAACAGGTCGTTGAGCTCCGCGGCCGTTCCGGTGATCACCTCGGCCTCCATCGGCACCAGTCCCCGGTCGATCGCCCCGTACACCGGATAGCAGTTGATCCACGGGATCCGGCCAAGGCGGGCCGCCGAACGGGACGGCGTCATGCCGCGTGGACCGCCGGGGCGGTGGCGCCGGCCGGAGGAGACGTCGCCGGCCCGAGGTCGTCGAACGCCTCGCGGACCGGGCGATAGAAGCTGTCACGCTCGACCGGGCGCTTGCCCGCCGCCCGGATCATCCGGACCAGCTCCGCGTAGGGGAGGTGCATGGCGGTTCGGGCCCCGGCCTCGTGATACACCCGTTCGTAGACCACCGTTCCCTCCACGTCGTCGCACCCGAAATCCAGCAGGACCTGCGACATGAAGGGGGTGACCATCGGCCAGTGGGTCTTGATGTGGTCGATGTTGTCGAAGTACAACCGGGCGACCGCCACGTTCCGAAGGTCCTCGAACCCCGTGGTCGCCGACCCCGCGCGACCCATCTCCTCGCCCAGCTCGTTGTGGTCCGGGTGATACGCCAGCGGGATGTAGGTCAGGAACCCTCCGGTCTCGTCCTGCAGCTCTCGAAGCCGGGTCAGGTGGTCGATCCGGTCTCGAGCCGTCTCCACGTGTCCGTACAGCATGGTGCAATTCGTCCGGATCCCGAGCCCGTGCGCGATCCGATGGACCCGAAGCCACTCCTCGCCCGTGAGCTTCCGCTCGGCGATCGTCGCCCGCACGGCCGTGCTGAACACCTCGGCGCCTCCGCCTGGCATCGTGTCGAGGCCGGCCTCACGCAACCGGATCAGGACCTCCTCGATCGGGATCCGTTCCACCCGCGCCAGATGGGCGATCTCCACCGCGGTCAAGGCCTTCAGGTGCACGTCGGGATGGCGCGCCTTGAGCCCCCGGAACATCTCTTCGTAATAGCTGAGCCGGAGCTTCGGGTGGAGCCCACCCACGATGTGGAACTCCCGCGTCGGCGCCCCGATGGCCTGCGCCGCCTCGGCGAAGACTTCCTCCAGCGTGCGGGTGTACGCCCCGTCTTCCCGGGGCAGGCGGGCGAAGGAGCAGAACACGCACGTGTTCCGCAGGACGCATACATTCGTCGGATTGAGATGCTGGTTGGCGGAAAAGAACACCCGATCCCCGTTCTTCCGCCGGTTGATCCGGTCCGCGAGCCACCCGAGCGTGAGGATGTCCGGGGTCTCGAAGAGCCGGACGCCGTCGGCCGGCGCCAGGCGCTGCCCGTCAAGGACCCGTTCGGCGATCGGCCGGAGCGATGCGTCGCGGATCGCGCCCAGATCGGGCTGGTCTTCCATGGCGGGGGGCCTCACAGGACCGTTAGGGCCGGAACTACGGCAATTTAGCGTTGCCGGGCGTCCCCCGGCCACCCCGGGCCCGGGCCAGCTTCACTCGCGGAAGGAACCGACGGCCAGGGTGACGTTGTGCCCACCGAAGCCGAACGAGTTCGACAGCGCCACGGACACGTCCCGCTCGACCGCGACGTTGGGAGCGCAATCGAGGTCGCAATCCGGATCGGGGTCCGTCTGATTGATGGTGGGCGGTATCTGTCCCCGGGTCGCGGCCAGCAGCGCGACGGCGAACTCCAGGGCGCCGGCAGCGCCGAGCAGGTGGCCGGTCATGGACTTGGTCGAGCCGAAGATCAGCCGGCGGGCATGGTCGCCGAAGACCGCCTTGACGGCCAGCGTTTCGGCCACGTCGCCCAGGGGGGTCGACGTGCCGTGAGCGTTGACATACCCGACGTCGGCCGGCGAGAGCCCGCCATCGGCCAGGCAGTCTCTCATCGCCCGTTGGGCCCCTTCGCCGTCGGGGGCGGGCGCCGTCATGTGGTGCGCGTCGGCGCTCATCCCGTACCCCAGGACCTCACCGATGACGCGGGCCCCCCGATTGGCCGCGTGCTCGAAGGACTCGAGGACCACCATCGCGCTGCCGTCGCCCAGCACGAAGCCGTCGCGCCCCCGGTCGAAGGGGCGGCTGGCCAAGGTCGGGGCATCGTTCCGGGTCGAGAGGGCCTTCATGTTCTGAAAGCCGGCGATCGCGAGGCCGGTAATCGCGGCCTCCGATCCCCCGGCCACGATGCAGTCGGCCTTGCCATCCCGGATCAGCTCGAACGCCTCGCCGATGGCGTGGGCCGACGAGGCGCAGGCCGAGACCGTGCAGAAGTTCGGCCCCTTGAGCCCGTATCGGATCGACACGATGCCGGCCGCGATGTCGGGGATGAACATCGGAACGAAGAACGGGGAGACCCGATCCGGCCCCTTGGTCAGATAGGTCGAGCACTGCTCCTCGAAGGTCATCATCCCCCCAATCCCGCTCCCGATGATCACTCCCGTGCGAGTCGGGTCGGGGAAGCGGCCCTCGAGACCGGCCTGGGTGACGGCCTGGTGCGCGGTGGCCAGCGCCAGCTGCAGGAACAGGTCGTAGCGGCGCGCCTCCTTTCGATCGAGGTACTGGAGCGGATCGAATCCCTTCACCTCACAGGCGAACCGCACCTGCAGCTGGGAGGGATCGAACTTGGTGATGGGCGCCGCCCCCGAGCGTCCCGCGAGCAGGCCAGACCAGGTCTCCTCGACGGTGAGCCCGACCGGCGTCACCGCTCCCACCCCAGTGACCACGACGCGCCGGCGCATCCTACTTGGACCCGATCTTCTCCTCGAGGTACTTCAGCGCGTCACCCACCGTCCGGAGCTTCTCGGCCTCTTCGTCCGGGATATCGATGTCGAACTCCTTCTCGAAGGCCATGACGAGTTCGACCGTGTCGAGGGAATCGGCGCCAAGGTCCTCCATGAAGCTGGCCCCGTCGGTCAGCTTCTCCCGCTCGACCCCCAACTCCTCGGCGATGATGTCCTTGACCTTCTCAACCATGTCGCTCATGTCGTCCTCATGGGTTAGATGACCATACCCCCGTCCACGACCAGCACCTGGCCGGTGACGTAACGGGCAAGATCGGAGGCGAGAAACAGTACGGCGCCAGCCACGTCTGCGGGCTGGCCCAGCCGGCCCAGCGCGATCTGGGATAATAACGCGTCCCTGGCGGCCGCCGGCAAGGCGGCGGTCATGTCGGTTTCGATGAACCCCGGCGCGATGCAGTTCGCCAGGATCCCCCGGCCGGCATACTCCTTGGCGACCGACTTGGTGAAGCCGATCAGACCGGCCTTGCTGGCCGCGTAGTTGGCCTGGCCCTTGTTGCCGGTCAGGCCGACCACGCTCGTGATGTTGATGATGCGGCCGGCCCGACGCTTCATCATGCCACGAATGACCGCCCGGGTGGTGTGAAACGCCCCCCGGAGGTTGGCGTCCAGCACCGCCGTCCAGTCATCGTCGGACAGCCGGAGGAGGAGGTTGTCACGAGTGACGCCGGCGTTGTTTACCAGGATCCCGACGGGTCCGATCGCCGCCTCGGCGGCCGCCACCGCGCGTTCCACCGCCCCCGAATCGGCCACGTCGCAGCCCACCCCGACGGCGCGCTCGCCAAGCTCCGCGGCGACCGCCTGCGCCACCTCGACCGACCGACCAACGACGGCCACCGCTGCCCCGGCCCGATGCAGTGCTTCGACGATCCCCCGTCCGATGCCCCGGGTGCTCCCCGTCACGAAGGCCACCTCTCCGGCCAGGTCCAGGACGTAACTCATCCCGCGAACCCCTCCAGTTCGGCAGCCGTGCCCAGCGAAATGCAGTTCGCTCCCGGCAGGATGCGCCGGACGAGCCCGGTCAGGACGGCGCCGGGTCCGATCTCGACAAACCTGACTTCGGGGGCGAGGGCCGCCAGCGCCCTGACACACTCCACCCACCGAACCGGCGCCGTCAGCTGTTCGACGAGGAGCCGCCGGGCGTCGACCGCGGTACGCACCGGCGACGCCGAGGCGTTCGCGATCACCGGCGTCCGGGGGTCGGCGAAGGGCACCGCGGCCAGGACCTCCGCCAGGCCGGCTGCGGCGGGCGCCATGAGAGGGGAGTGAAAGGCACCGCTCACCTTGAGCGGCATGACCCGCCTGGCGCCAGCCGCCCGACACCGTTCGCCCGCCCGGGCCACCGCCGCGGGGTCACCGGAGATCACGACCTGATCCGGCGCATTGAGGTTTGCGGCCACGGCCTCGCCCGGACCATCGGCAGATGCTTCGTGGCAGGCCCGCATCACCGCCCCGGCGTCCAGTCCGACGACGGCCGCCATGGTGCCGGGGCGGTCGATGCCGGCCTGCTGCATCAGTTCCCCGCGCCTCCGGACTAGGCGGGCCGCGTCGATCGGAGTCAGCGAGCCGGCAGCGACGTAGGCCGAGTATTCACCGAGGCTGTGCCCGGCAGCTCCGATCGCGCCGGTGAGGCGGGACCCGGCCACGGCCAGCACGGCAGCGGAGTGGGCGAGAATCGCCGGCTGGGCGTTGGACGTGACTTGCAGCTCGTCGTCCGGTCCCTCCGCCATGAGCCGGCTCAACGCGACGCCAAGCGCGTCATCAATGGCGGCCAGCGTTTGGCGGGCCTCGGGAAAGCGCTCGGCCAGGTCTCGCGCCATCCCGACCCGCTGCGCCCCCTGCCCGGGGAAGATGAGGACGCTCACCATCGGAGCAGCACCGCGCCCCAGGTGAAGCCGGCGCCGAAGCTCACGAGCAGGGCCAGGTCGCCCGGACGGAGGCGGCCCTGGCACTCGGCTTCGGCAAGGGCAAGCGGGATCGACCCGGCCGAGGTGTTGCCGTAGCGATCCACGTTCACCATCACCCGCTCCATCGGGACGCCAGCCTCCTCGGCCGTGGCGGTGATGATCCGAAGGTTCGCCTGGTGCGGGATCAGCAGCCGGACGCTCTCGGCCTCGACCCCACCCTGCGCCAGGGCCTCCCGGCAGGCTTGCGCCATCCGGCGTACCGCGACCTTGAACACCTCGCGCCCGGCCATCCTGAGGAGATGGCGCTTCTCGCGCACGACCGCCTCGGAGGGTGGTTCGGTGGACCCTCCGGCCGGAATATGGAGCAGGTCGGCCAGCGAGCCGTCGGCCCCGAGCACCGTCGCGAGGATTCCCCGCTCGCCCGAGGCTGGTCGCAACACCGCGGCCCCGGCCCCGTCGCCGAAGAGCACTGCCGTCGTCCGATCGTCGGGATCCACGATCGAGGCCACGCGGTCGCCCCCCAGGGCCAGCACGGTTCGGGCGCTGCCGGCCGCGATCAGCCCTTCAGCCACCGTCAGGCTGTACAGCCACCCCGGGCAGGCTGCAGTGACATCAAAGGCGGCCGCGTTGCCGCCGAGCCGGCGCTGCAGGTCGCAGGCGGCCGACGGCAGCCGACGGTCGGGGGTGCAGGTTCCGCAGACGATGGCGTCGACGGCCGAGACGTCAAGACCAGCCCGTTCCAGGGCGGTGCGGGCGGCCGCCAGGAAGAGATCGCCGAGCGCCTCGCCGGGGCCGAGCTGCCGTCGTTCCCGGATTCCAGTCCGCTCCACGATCCACTGATCGCTCGTCTCGAGCCGTCGCTCGAAGTCGGCGTTGGTGATGACCGTGCGGGGCGCGGCCGTGCCGAGGCCGGCGATGAACGCAATCGGCCGCTTCATTCGGGCCCGGCGGACGCCGCCGCGAAGTGCGCCCCAATGTGGGTGCTGAGGCCGCTTTCCACGGATTGCACGGCGACCCGGATGGCGTGCTTGATGGCGTTGGCGTTGGAGCTCCCGTGACAGATGATCGAATACCCCTTGACGCCCAGGAGCGGCGCGCCGCCGTACTGCGAGTAATCGAGCATCCGGAACGCCTTCCGGGTCTCCAGGCGGTCCCAGAGTCCCTCCCGCTCGGCCAGATGCCGGACGAGGGACAGCACGGATTCGTAGAACTTCAGCACGATGTTCCCGACGAAGCCGTCGCAGACCACGACGTCCACGCGCCCCAGCTTCTGGTGGCCGCCAAGAATGTCACGGCCTTCGATGTTGCCGACGTAGTTGAGCCCCGGCGCCCGCTTCAGCAGAAGGTGTGCTTCCTTGATGAGGGCAGTCCCCTTGCCCTCCTCCTCGCCGACGTTCAGCAGACCCACGGTCGGCTCGGCGCGCTGGACGACATCTCGCATGTAGATCGTACCGAGGTAGGCAAACCCGCAGAGCTCGCGAGGAGAGCAGTCCACGTTGGCGCCGGCATCGAGCATCAGCACCGGTCCCTCCACCGTGGGGAGCAGGGTCCCGACGGTGGCCCGTTCGACCCCCGGGTGGAGGCCCAGCAGCAGGGTCGAGGCGGCGAGGAGAGCCCCGGTGTTGCCAGCCGACACGAAGGCGTCCGATCGGCCAGCCGCCTGCGTTCCCAGGCCCACGACAATGGAGCTGCGACGCTTCCGCCGGACGGCTTCGAGAGGCTTCTCGCCCATGCCGATGACCTCCGGCGCATCGACGACGTCAAGGCGCGAGCGATCGACACCGGCGTGCTTGCCGAGTTCGGCCTCGAGCAGCGCCGCAGGCCCCACCAGCTGAATCCGAAAGCCGGGGCCGAGCTCAGCGAGAGCCGACACCGCCCCGGCGATCTCCGTCACCGGGGCGGAATCTCCGCCCATCGCGTCGAGCGCGACGCGGACCACGGCGGTCAATCCTCGATGTCGAGGCGCTTCTTACCAGCGTAGTACCCGCACGAGGCGCACACCCGGTGCGGCAGCTTCGGCGAGCTGCACCTCGGGCAGGGTTGGAGGGCAATCCCGGCCGCGGAGTGGTGGCCCCGCCGGAGCCGCTTGCGGGACTTGGAGGTGCGTCGCTTGGGAACGGCCATACATCCTCACCTGGTTGTCGGGGCCCCGCAGCCGCAGGGCCCCTGATTCAAGTCTGCTCCGCAGGTCGGGCAGAGACCCCGACAATCGTCCCGGCACAGCGGAAACGCCGGGACCGCCAGGGCCACCTCCTCCCGAACCGCCTGACGCACATCGACATGGGTGAGCGGCTCCGGGAGGGGGTAGACGCTGGGATCGTCCTGCATGTCGGGGTCCGGGCTGAACAGCACCTCGACGCTGGCCGTGACCGGGAGGATCAGTTCCCGAAGGCAGCGCCGGCATTGGCCCCGGACCGCGCCTGCCAGGTGACCGTGCCAGAGGTACGCTCCCGAGCCCGTGGCCTCCAGGGCACCGCTGACCCGGAGCGGCCGGACCAGGTCAAGGTCCAACCCCTCGAAGAGCGGGTCCCGGACCGGGAGCTCCCCAACGACGTCCACCGGTCCCGGGCGCAACTCCCTGACGTCGATCCGGAGCATAGCCATTAAAGCTAGCCTCCCCAGGGGGTTGGATCAAATCAACCCGGTTCTTCCCAGGGACCGCTCACGACCAGAGCCCGGTCCGCTCCGCCTCGCTGAAGAAGAAGGCGATCTCGCGGGCCGCGTTCTCGTCGCTGTCGGAACCGTGCACGGCGTTCCGGCCCTTGGACTCGGCGTAGAGCTTCCGAACCGTCCCCGGGGCTGCCTCCGCGGGGTCGGTCGCGCCGATCGTGGCCCGGAACGCGGCCACGGCGGCCTCCTTCTCAAGGGCCATCGGGAAGCAGGGCCCGCTCGACATGAAGGTGACCAGCTCCTCGTAGAACGGCCGGCCCCGGTGCACTTCGTAGAAGGCCTCGGCCTGCGCCCGGCTCAGCCGGACCAGCCGCCCCGCCCGGATGCGGTAGCCCTCCCGCTCGATCAGCGCCAGAATGGCCCCGAGATGCCCGTTTGCTACAGCGTCCGGTTTGACGATACCCAGGGTCTGCCGTCCCTTCATGGCCGGGTTGCCTCCCGCTGTCCTGCCGGCGCCAGATCGGAGCTGGCGAGCGCCTGGCGCACCAGGGGCACCACGTCCGCCGGTCGCTCCATGACCGAGATACCCGCGCGGCGGAAGGCGGCGATCTTCTCGGCGGCGGTTCCCGACGTCCCCGACACGATCGCCCCCGCATGGCCCATCCGGCGCCCGGGCGGCGCCGTCTGGCCGGCGATGAACCCGATCACGGGCTTGGTGAGGTGGGCGGCCACGTACTCGGCCGCCTTCTGTTCGTCCGTGCCACCGATCTCTCCCATCATCACGACCGCGTCGGTCGCCGGGTCGGCCTGAAAGGCCGCCAGGACGTCGAGGAAGCTGGTCCCGATCATCGGGTCTCCCCCGATTCCGACGCAGGTGCTCTGCCCGATCCCGGCCCGGGTCAAGTGATGGACGACCTCGTACGTCAGGGTGCCGCTCCGCGACACCAGGCCAACGCGCCCCGGCGTGCAGATCCGCCCGGGGATGATCCCGACCTTCGCCACGCCGGGCGTGATGAGTCCGGGACAGTTGGGCCCGATGAGCCGGCTCCCCCGCTCCCGGACCAGTGGGAGGATCCGCACCATGTCCAGCACCGGGATGCCCTCCGTGATGCAGACGATGACGGCGATCCCGGCGTCCGCCGCCTCGGCCACCGCCCCGGCGGCAAGCGACGGAGGAACGTAGATGACCGAGGTGTTGGCGCCGGTTTCGCGAACGGCGTCGGCCACGGTATGGAAGATCGGGACGGCGTCGTCGAAGCGCTGTCCCCCCTTGCCCGGCGTCACGCCGGCCACGACCCGGGTGCCGTACGCGATCATCTGCCGCGCATGGAACGATCCATCCCGGCCCGTGATTCCCTGCACCAGCAGCCGCGTCTGGCCATCGACGAAGATGCTCACGCCGCCTCCCGCGCCAGCGCCACGGCCTGTCGGACCGCCTCATCCATGTCGCTCAGGGCCCGCATGCCCGCGCCCTCGAGGATCCGAATCGCCTCGGCCTCGTTGGTGCCGGTGAGACGGATCACGATCGGTCGGCCCACCTGGAACTGCCGGGTCGCGCTCACCAGACCGGTCGCGACATCGTCGGTCCGGGTGATCCCGCCGAAGATGTTGAAGAGAATCACCCGGACCCGGGCATCGGCGGTGATGATCCGGAGGGCATTCACCACCTTTTCGGGGTTCGAGCTCCCGCCGATGTCGAGAAAGTTGGCCGGTTCGCCTCCATAGTATTTGACCAGGTCCATGGTGGCCATCGCCAGGCCGGCGCCGTTGACCACGCATCCGACGTTCCCCTCGAGCTTGATGAACGTCAGCCCCGCGCGGCGCGCCTCCACTTCAGCCGGCGCCTCGGCCGATTCGTCACGAAGCGCCGCCAGATCGGGCCGACGGTCGAGCTCGTTGTCGTCCACGCTGATCTTGGCATCGAGCGCCAGGACGGTCCCATCGGGCGTCGTCACCAGCGGGTTGATCTCGGCAAGGCTGGCCCCGTTGGCCATGAACACCGCATACAGCTGTTCCAGGATCCGGGCCGCGGCGCGGGCCTGGGGAAACCCGGGATAGAGGAACAGCCCCAGCCCGAGGGCCTGATGGGGCAGGAGTCCGTAGCGCGGGTCGACCGCGAGGCGCGCGATCTTCTCCGGGGTGGCGGCCGCCACTTCCTCGATGTCGATCCCCCCGGCCGGACTCACCATGAACAAGGGCCGCTGCGACTCCCGGTCGAGAATCAGACCGGCATAGGCCTCGCTCGCGATCTCCGCGGCCGGCACGACCAGCACCTTCCGCACGACCAGGCCCTTGATGGTCATTCCCAGGATCCGGGCCGCGACTTCGCCCGCTTCGTCGGGGTCGCCTGCGAGGCGCACGCCTCCAGCCTTGCCACGGCCGCCGGCGTGCACCTGCGCCTTCACCACCACCCTGCCCCCGACGCGTCGGGCGATTGCCCGCGCTTCCTCGGGGGTAGTCGCCACGTCGCCCTCGGGAACCGGGATACCCCCCGCCTTGAGGAGCTGCCGGGCCTGGTATTCGTGCAGGTTCAATCGGACCTCTGCCTGGGGGAGAGTTCGCGGCGGGCCTCAGGGGCTGGGGCCAACCGCAAAAAGCGCCAAAAAGTAACCGCGCGTCTAAGCGACGACAAGACGGTCACTTAGCCCGTGGTGTCACGGCGCTCTCGCGGCGCTCCGCTCCGCAGGGCCTCCCGCAAGAAGCCGAACGAGCGGGCGAACTCCTCCAGATCACCCCGACGAAGGGCCGCGTCCGCCCGTTCCAGCCAGATCCGGGCCTGCTCGAGTCTGGTGAGCGGGTCGCTGCCCACGGGCGCTGGACCGATCTCGCCCCGGAGATTGCGCCAGGCATCGGAGAATGTCCGACCGGCGCCGAGCCGGCCCCCCTCAGCGACGTTGATCAGGACGATGGCGGATTGTCCTCCGGGACCGAGGGCGAAATTGGGCTGGTAGGCCAGGAGGGTGTCGCCCCGAACGCCGAACCGGATCAGTCCCTGACGGTAGTCCGCCCCGGCCGCCCGGACCGAATCGCGCAGCTGCTGGAAGAAGGGGAAGCGATCCCAGCGCTGCTGCAACTCCCGGGGCCCGGCAACGGCTCGAGCAGAGTCGACCGAGAGCACGACGGTCGCGAGGGAACCTGACCTCACCGGGCCGGTCACCAGGCGGGTTACCGCGGTCCCGGCGTCGTTCAGGAACGGGATGGCCACGGGATCGGTCGTGGTGCCCTGGAGCGGCAGATCGTCAACGGGGTACGGCTGGCGGCCGTACCTGGCTATCGGCGTGCCGAGCCAGGTGGGGCCCTGAAGCACCTGGGCCTGAACGGCCAGCTGCTCCGCCGGCACGCCAACGGAGCCTTGCAGGCCGCCGGGCAGAGCGGAGGCCGGCTCGATCAACGGCGCGGCGATCCGGGCCCAGGCGTGCGCCAGCGAATCGGCGTCCGGTCTGAGGTAGACCCAGGTTCTCCCGGTGCGCGCCCGAACAATTCCGACGAAACCCGCCCGCCGCATCCGAAAGGTCCGGCCCCGCCATTCGACCTCGCGCGACGCGGGAAACCTCGCGGCCTCGAGGAAACCGTCGCACCACCAGTAGACCTCGCCATCGATCACGTGGGCGCGAGGCCGGCTCCAGGAGGCGAACGAGACCACTCGGGTCAGTCTGGCCCGCGGGTCCAGGCGCCACGCCAGGCTCTGGTCATCCTGCCCCCGGAGGGCCGCTCCGGACTGAAGCGCCCAGGCAAGCGCCAGCCGCCGGACCGGGCCGTTGAGGGAGACGCCGCCGATCACCGGTCCCATGACCAGCTCGGGAGCGCCTGGCCGAACCGACCCGGGGCCGAGCTCGAGAAAGGCAGATACTCCGGCCGAGAAGGTCGAGTCGCCTTGGCGGAGCGAAAGTGGACCGCCCGTTGGCCCGGCTCGATCGTCGGCCAGGACCAGGAGGGAGGCCTCGCCGCCAGGGCGGGCCCGGAGGCCGATCCAGACCCGGAGCGGTCCGGAGGGCAGGCTCAGGGCCCCCGGTACCAGTTCGGCCACGTGGTCCCCGTTGCCCTCAAGCACCCGCCCCAGTGCGTCGGCGTCCCAGAGCGAGGCCTGGCCGGTGGGGGGCCGTCCGGGCAGCAGGGCCAGGCCGAATGCAATGCTGTCCACGCGGCGAAGCGGGGCCAGCTCCGCGGCTCCCAGGGGCCCGCCAGTGGACCGGGACTCGACCAGGACCGTGCCAGCGAGGGCCGCGAGCCCCAGCCCCACCCACCCGCCCAGGGCGATCACGAACCGGCCCCGGAGTCCCCAGAGCGCGGTGAGGATCGCGGCAGTGAGGGCGAACCCGGCCTCGATCCGGGCGACCGTGGCCCGAAGCAGGAATTCGGCGGGACCGATTGCCGCGGTCTGGGTGGCGGCGAGCATCGCGGGGGTATCGACCAGGCGCCAGGCCACCAGGAGGGCGAGGGCGGCCAGCAGGAAGGCCACCTGCCCCCGCATGCGGGGCGACAAGACCAGCCGGCGATCGGCAAGGCGCAGCGTGCCACCGACCAGCGCCAGGACCGTCACGCCGAGGATGGCGGGCAGGATCAGGGCAAAGGCCCGGTCCCGCAGGAGGTCGCGGACCGGCAACCAGGTGACGAAGAAGCCGAGGTCGCGACGAAGCAGGGTGTCCTCGACCCCGTACCGGACACCAGCCGTTGTGGCCAGGAGGGGCTCGAGCCAGCGCCCCGTTCCGCCGCCAATGGCGATCCCCAGGACCAGCGCCAGGACCACTACCGCCGCGTAGACCCCTCGGTCGGAGAGGTGGTCCAGGGGCCTTGGCAGGTCACCGTACTCGAGGACGATCGCCCGGGCGGCGACGCCGAGGTGGAACAGGAACCAGAGGCCCGCGGTGCCGATGCCTGCCAGTTCCAGCGCCACGCGGAGCAGCGCCAGCCGGGTGCCCACCAGCGCGGCCGCCTCGGAGACCTGCGCCTCCCAGAGCCGCTCGGCCACGAAGAGGGAGCCAAACCGGCCGAGCACCAGCAGGCCCACCGCGATCGCGACGACTGCGGCCCATCGACGGCGGAGGCCCGGCATGGTATCAGGCGGCGATGCCCTGCTCCGCGAGCCAGGCCCGGACCTCGCCCTGGGCAGCGGCCAGGCCCTCGGGCGTCGAGGCTTCGAATCGCATCACCAGCACCGGCTGGGTATTCGACGGGCGAAGGAGGGCCCATCCGTCGGGGTACGCGATCCGGACCCCGTCGATCGTGTTGACCCGGTACCGGGCGCCGAAGTAGCTGGCCGCGCGGGCCACCACCTCGAACTTGATCTCGTCCGGGCAGTCGACGCGGATCTCCGGCGTGGCGAAGGTCTCGGGCACATCGGCCAGGAGCTCCGCCAGGCCGAAGCGGCCCCGGGACACGATCTCGAGCAGGCGGGCGGCCGCGAAGAGCGCGTCATCGTAACCATAGTAGTCGCCGCCAAAAAAGATGTGTCCACTCATCTCGCCGGCGAGGGGCGCTTCCAGCTCCCGCATTCGAGCCTTGATGAGGGAGTGGCCGGTCTTCCACATCACCGGGCGCGCGCCCGCCGCTTCCAGGGCCCGGGGGAGCACCTCGGAACACTTGACGTCGAAGATCACCGGAACGCCGGCCCCGTAACGGCGGACCGCGTCACGCCCGAACAGGATCAGGAGCTGGTCACCGAAGACAATTCGTCCCGTCTCGTCGACCGCCCCCAGCCGGTCGCCGTCGCCGTCAAAGGCGATGCCCAGTTCGGCCCCGCTTCGCCGGACCTCCGCGACCAGCGCCTGGAGGTTCTCCGGAACGGTGGGATCGGGATGGTGGTTCGGGAAGGTGCCGTCGGACTCGCAGAAGAGGCCCGTGACCTCGCAACCCAGCGCCTGCAGGACCGACTCGGCGATCAGCGAGGCCGCCCCGTTCCCGCAGTCGACCACCACCCGCACCGCCCGGGCAAGCTGGTGCCGCGAGACGATCGCCTCGCGATAGGCGTCCAGGACTCCGCCGCGAACCTCCTCGTGGCCGGATCCGGTTCGCCAGGTCTCCCCCTCGATGCGGGCCCGCAGATCCCGGATGGCGTCGCCGTACAGCGACTCCCCGTCCAGGACCATCTTGAACCCGTTGAATTCGGGCGGGTTGTGGGACCCGGTCACCTGGAGGCCGCCGTCCGCCCCGAAATGCCGGGCCGCGAAGTAGAGGGCCGGGGTCGGGACCACCCCGACGTCGAGGGCCGTGCCGCCGGCTTCGGTGATGCCCCGACGCACGCCGGCCGCCAGGGCATCGCCCGACGGCCTGTTGTCACGGCCGACGGCGATCACCGGGGAGCGGTTCACCCGGTCCCGGCTGGCCGACGCAAACGCCCTCCCAAGCGCCCGGGCAACGTCCGGCGTCAACTCCCGGTCGATGATCCCGCGAACGTCGTACTCGCGGAAGATCCCAGGCGGAACGATCACCGGCCGGCTCCGCCCAGGCGGTCGAGGGCATTGCCGGCGAACGCCTGGGCGCTGGCGGCGGTGCCGTCCAGGAGGAGGTGGGGCCAGACGCCGAACACGAGGATGGCCACCACGCCGGCCGCAACCGCCACCCGGGCGGCCGGGGGCAGCCACGCCCCTTCGGCGGTCGTCGTCTCCGACGCGGCCGTCATGTACATGGCGCGGACCACGGGAAGGTAGTAGCCCGCCGAAACCAGACTGGTGACCACCACAATCACCGCCAGCAGGCGGTGATGCTCCGCGACGATGGCCTGGAGGATCGCGTACTTCCCAATGAACCCGAAGGTGCCGGGAAACCCAAGCAGGGAGAACATGCAGACGGCGAGGCCCGCCGCGAGCCACGGACGGCGCGCGGCAAGACCGGCGATCGACTGGAGGGTGACCTCGCGCTCCCCGCCCCGCCCCAGCACGGCGAGAATCCCGAACGCCGCAACGCTGGTGAGCACGTAGGCGGCCAGGTAGAGGAGCGTCGCGCTCGCCGCGGCGCGGCTGCCTGCCCATACCGATGCGAGCAGGTAACCCGCGTGGGCGATCGAACTGTAGGCCAGCATCCGCTTCAGGCTTCGCTGCGCCAGGGCCACCAGGTTGCCGACCACCATCGACCCGGTTGCCAGGGCGCCGAGGACGGGCTGCCAGACTGCCTGGAGTTCCGGCAGGCCTACCAGGACGACGCGCACCAGGGCCAGGAAGGCAGCGGCCTTGACGCCGGTCGCCATGAAGGCGGTGACGGGCGTGGGTGCTCCGTCATAGACATCGGGGGCCCACATGTGGAACGGAACCGACGCCACCTTGAACCCGAGGCCGACGATCAGCAGCCCGGCGCCCAGCGAGGCCATCAGGGTCGGGCCGGTCCCCCGGAGCCGCTCCCCGATCACGGCCAGGGAGGTCGCTCCGGTGGCCCCGTACAGCAGCGCGATGCCGTACAGCAGAAAGGCCGAGGCCACCGCACCCACGAGGAAGTACTTGAGGGCCGCCTCGGCCGAGAACATGTTCCGCCGGTCATATCCCGCCAGGACGTACGCCGGGACGGACATCACCTCGAGGCCGAGGAAGAGCACCATCAGGTCGTCGGCCCCGGCGAGGAACATCATGCCCGCCGTCGCCATCAGCAGCAGCGCGTAGTACTCCGGCGCCACCAGGCCCTCGCGATCGAGGTAATCGAGCGAGAGCAGAATGGCGGCGCCGCTTGCCACCAGCACCAGCAGGATCGAGGCGAGCCGGTAGCCGTCCAGGGCCACCATGTGGGGCCCGCCGCTGGGCGCCGCGCCACTCGCGGCCAGCGCGCCAAGCGCGGCCAGCCCGGCCACGATGCCAGCCAGTGCGAGCCAT
>CAZFSA010000083.1:0-20325 GCA_964521535.1 uncultured Gemmatimonas sp. | reverse complement strand
GGGTCCCTGGTCCTGCTGCGCGGTGGGGTCGTGCGCCCGGCCGGGCGGGTGGCGGCCGCGGTCATCGCCCTGGCGCTGGCCAGCGCCACCCTGCTGGATCGGGCGCGCTGGACCGACCGCGCCTTCACGGTCTCGACTCTGACGCTCAGGCTCTCGCCCCACGGACTCTCCCCTGAGCGGGGTACGGTCCCGGGGCTCTCGTTGATCCGAGTGGAGGAGCACGCCGGCGACTGGGTGCTCGTTCGCGATCGGAGCGGGGCCAGGGGCTGGCTCCCCCGGCGCACGATCGCCCTGGTCGGAGCGACGGAGTGATGAACCGGGTTCCGGAGGCCCCCGTCCGGCCCGCGGGTCGCCGGGTCGCGATTCTGCCTGACGCGGTCGCCAACCAGATCGCGGCCGGCGAAGTGGTGGAACGACCGGCGTCGGTGGTGAAGGAGCTGGTGGAAAACAGCATCGACGCGGGGGCCACCCGAGTGCGGATCGAGCTGGAGGACGGCGGCAAGACTGCGATCGTGGTCAGCGACGACGGCGCGGGCATGGACCGTGATGACGCGATCCTTGCGCTCGACCGCCACGCCACCAGCAAGATCAGCAGCGCGGCCGACCTCGTGGGGGTGACCAGCTTCGGGTTCCGGGGCGAGGCCCTCCCGGCCATCGCCTCCGTGTCGCGCTTCTCGCTGGTGACCTCGGACGGTACGGGCGAGGGCGCCGAGATCACGGTGGCCGGTGGGCGAATCGATCGGGTGGCGGCGGTCGCCAGGCAGCGGGGGACCACCGTCACGGTCCGGAGCCTGTTCTACAATACCCCGGCCCGACGGAAGTTTCTGCGGTCGGTCTCCAGCGAAGCCCGGGCCGCATGGGAGGTTGTGGGCGTGCTGGCGATCTCCCATCCGGAGGTGGGATTCGAGTTCGTGATCGACGGCCTGCCGCGCCTGCAAGTGCCTGCCGGGCAGGCAGCGGAGGAACGTCTCGCGGCGGTCTGGGGCAGGGACCTGGTCGCCACCATGATCCCGGTGTCGTACGGAGTCGGCGCGGTGCACGTCGAGGGCATGATTCAGCGCCCTGCCGACGCGCGCCCCACCGGCCGCCGCACCCAGCTGTACGTCAACGGCCGCCCGTTTCGCGATCCGTTCCTGATTCGCGCCGCGGAGGCCGGGTACCGGTCGGCGATCGCCCCCGGCGACCGGCCCAGCCTCCTGCTGCGGATCGCGGTCGCCCCCGCCGAGGTGGACGTCAACGTCCATCCTGCGAAGCTCGAGGTGCGATTCCGTGAACGGATGGCCGTCGAGCGGGGCCTTGAAGAGGCCGTCCGGGAGGCGCTGGGCCGCCTCGCGTCGGCGGCGATCCTGGCCGGACCACCGCGCCAGGCGGTCGCCGGACCCGGAACCGTCGCCGGGGTGGAGGACCCGGCCCCGTCGCTCGGCCTGAGCGAGCCACCGGCCGACCAGGAGGTGGGAGTACGGCCGGGGCCGGCAGCCGGTCCGGTCATGCAGCTCTTCGCCACCTACCTCGCTTTCGAAGTGCCCGATGGCGTGGTGATCGTCGACCAGCACTCGGCGCACGAGCGGATCCTCTACGAACGGGTGATGACGCAGCTCGTTACGGGCGGCGCGGGCAGCCAGCGGCTGCTGCTCCCCGTCCCGGTGGAGTTGACCGACGAGGAACTGGACCAGGTGGAAGCGTTTGGCGATGCCCTGCGCGCCGTCGGGTACGAGGTGGAGCCCTTTGGAGGACGATCGGTGGTGATCCAGGCCGTACCGGCCCCCCATCCCCGGTTCGACGCGACCGCGTGCTTCCGGGAGCTGGTCGCGGACCTCGCCCGGGGGCGATTCGGCGGGTGGAGCAACCGCCTGGAGCGATTCGCCGCCAGCTACGCCTGCCGGGCGGCGATCAAGGCCGGCACCCGGCTGAGCGAGCCGGAGATGCGGGTGCTGCTCCAGTCTCTGTTCGAGACTGACCTGCCGCCGCACGATGTGCATGGTCGCGCCACGGTCGTGAAGCTGCCGCTCGACGAGCTGGAGCGCCGGTTTGGCCGCCGCTAAGGTGCCAGTGATTGTCGGGCCGACGGCGGTCGGCAAGACGGCCGTCGCGCTTGCCCTGGCCGCGCATTGGCCCCTTGAGGTCATCTCCGCCGACTCGCGTCAGGTATACCGGCGGCTGGATATCGGAACCGCCAAGCCGTCACGGCGGGAGCGGCAGCGGGTGCCGCACCACGGGGTGGACCTCATCGACCCGGGCCAGCGGTACAGCGCGGGCCGCTTTGCCAGCGACGCCGCCCGGTGGATCGCCGACATCGAGGCACGCGGCAGGCTACCGGTGGTCGTGGGCGGCACCGGGCTGTACGTCCGCGCCCTGATTGACGGGCTCTTTCTGGAACCGCCGCTCGATCCCGACCGCAAGCGGGCGCTGGAGCACTGGATCGGGGTGCTCGACAACCCCGCCCTGGTCCGGTGGGCGTCGCGCCTCGATCGCCGGTTCCGTGGTGGCGGCCGCCAGCGAGCGGCCCGGGCGGTTGAGGTGGCTCTGCTCTCGGGGCGGCCATTGTCGTACTGGCAGGATCACGCCAAGGTCCAGGGTGCCATTGATCCCTGGATCGTGGTGCTGACCGCTCCCCGACCCGTGCTGCATCGCCGGATCGCGGCCCGGGCGGCCGAGATGGTCAAGCGGGGTCTGATCGAGGAGGTGGCGGCGGTCCTGGCCGACGGTGTCCAACCCAACGCGCCGGGGCTGGACTCGGTGGGCATTCGCGAGGCGGTGGAGTATCTCCACGGGAGCCGGACCCGTACCTCCGTGCCGGAGGCGGTGGCCACGGCCAGCCGGCAGTACGCCAAGCGCCAGGAAACCTGGTTCCGGCATCAACTCCGGCGACCGGTCCTTACCGTCGATGCCACCCGACCGCCGGAGGCCGTGGCGGCGACGATCGTGCAAGCCTGGTTGGCCGAGACGCCAGGGACCCTGATTCGTGGAGGGGAACGGCCGTGAAGATCGGGATCACCTGTTACCCCACCTATGGGGGCTCCGGAGCGCTTGCCACCGAGCTGGGTCTGGACCTGGCGCGCCGGGGCCACGAAGTCCATTTCATCACCTACGCAATGCCGTTCCGCCTCCGGGAGTACGCCGAGCGGGTCTACTTCCACGAGGTCGACACCGTGACCGGACGGTACCCGCTCTTCGACCACTACCCCTACACCCTGGCCCTGGCGAGCAAGCAGTACGAAGTGGCCCAGCGTGAGGGACTCGACCTCCTGCACGTCCACTACGCAATCCCGCACGCGACCACCGCGTGGCTGGCGAAGGAGATGATGCGGCAGTCCCGGAACCTCCCGATCATCACCACGCTGCATGGGACCGACATCACGCTGGTGGGGCAGGAATCAAGCTTCCATCCGATCACCCGGTTCTCCATCGAGCGGTCCGACCGGGTCACTGCGGTGTCGGAGTTCCTCCGCAACGAAACCGTCCGGACCTTTGCGTGCGGGCGGGAAAGCATCGCCGTGATCCCGAATTTCGTGAACCTGGAGGAGTACCATCCCGACCAGGCGGCCTGCCGGGATGGGCTGGCGCCGCCAGGCGGGAAGGTCATCACCCACGCCTCCAACTTCCGTGAGGTCAAGCGGGTTCGCGACGTCGTCCGGGTCTTCGCGCGGATTCGGCGCGCCATGCCCGCCACCCTCGTCATGATCGGAGACGGGCCCGACCGGGACGATGCCGAACGCGAGGCGCGCGACCTCGGCGTCGAGCACGAGGTGCGCTTTCTCGGGCGCCTGGGCAACGTGGTGAATCTCCTTCAGGCCAGCGACCTCTTCCTGCTGCCGTCGCAGTCGGAGTCCTTCGGGCTCGCCGCCCTCGAGGCCATGGCCTGCGGCGTCCCGGTGGTCGGGAGCCGAGCCGGTGGCCTGCCCGAGGTGGTCGAGGACGGCCGCTCCGGTCTGCTCGAACCCCCGGGCTCAGTTGAGGCGATGGGGCGCCGCGCGGTGGAGTTGCTCCGGGATCCGGCGGCCCACGCAGCGATGCGGGCGGCGGCCCTGGCCCGGGCGAGTCAGTTTTCGGCCGACCTCGTGGTGCCGCGCTACGAGGCCCTGTACACCGAGACGGTCCGATGACCCTGTCCTGGTGGCAGGGGCTGATCCTGGGCCTGGTGCAGGGGCTGACCGAGTTCCTTCCGGTCTCGAGTTCGGGCCACCTGGTGCTGGCGGAGCGGCTGGTGGGGTTCGAGTCGCAGGGAGTCCTGTTCGAGGTCGCCGTCCACGTGGCCACGCTGCTCTCGGTCGTGATCGCCTATCGGGCCCGCATCTGGGAGCTAGTCCGGGGGCTGTTCCGGCGCAGCACGGCCGCCTGGGGATATGCCGGCCTGCTCGCCGTCGCCACCGTGCCGGCAGCCGTGGCGGGGACGGTTTTCCGGGAGCAGTTCGAGCGGGCCTTCGATTCGGGGGTTGCCGTCGGATGGAACTTCCTCGCCACCGCGGCGATCCTCTGGAGCACCCGGTTCGCCATGACCCGGGCACGGTCCAGCGGTGTCACCGTTCCCCGGGCCCTCCTGATCGGAATGGCGCAGGCCGTGGCCATCCTCCCGGCCATTTCGCGGTCCGGAACCACGATCGCGGTGGCGCTCTGGGCCGGGATCGCGCCGGCGGTCGCAGCCGAGTTTTCGTTCCTGATGTCGATCGTGGTGATCGCCGGCGCCGGCGTGCTTGAGTTGCGGCATCTCCCATCGGGAGCCGCCGTGTTCAGCCCCGGTCTGGTCTGGGCGTTCGGTGCGGCCCTGGTCAGCGGCATCGTGGCCATCAAGCTCCTCGTAGCCCTGCTTCGCAGCAGCCGGTTTCACCTCTTCGCCCCTTATTGTGGCCTGATCGGGATCGCGAGCCTGGTCTGGTTCGGCGTGCTCGGCCGATGAGCCTCATGGTGGAATGGCACGACTCCCTTCCGTCCACCCAGGATCGGGCCCACCAGCTCGCGGAGCGGGGCGCGCCCCATGGGTCGGCCGTCGCCGCCCACCGCCAGACCGCCGCGCGAGGAACCCGGGGCCGCGGGTGGGACTCGGGAGCTGGCGGGCTCTGGCTCAGCGTGGTGCTGCGCCCCGAGGTCCGGGAAGGGCCTGAGCGACTCGGCTTGCGGGTCGGGCTGGCCCTCGCTGAACGACTGGAGCGGGCCGCAGGGATCGGGGCGGATCAGATCCGGATCAAATGGCCGAACGACCTGGTGGCGCGCGATCGGAAGCTCGGCGGCGTGCTGTGCGAGGCGCGGTGGCAGAGTGACCGGCCCTCGTGGATCGTGGTCGGCGTCGGGGTGAACGTTCGAAACCAGCTGCCGCCAGCGCTCCGCCAGACCGCGATTCGCCTGGCCGACCTGGGCTCGGACTGTGAGGCGCCCGAACTCGCCCCGGTTGTTGTGGATGCGGTGGTCGCCGCGGGCAGGCAGGGCGGTCGCCTCGACCCCGACGAGCTCGCTGCGTTCGCCCGCCGCGATTGGCTGATCGGCCGCAGGCTGCTCCGACCGGAACCGGGCCGGGTGGCGGGCCTGGCACCCAGCGGGCGGCTGCTGCTGGCGACCTCCCGGGGCGAAGTTCGCGAGCTGCTTGAACCCATCACCTGGGCCGACGTGGCCCCTGCCGGCGGACCGGGTTACAATTCCGAGCAGTCACCTCCGGAGCCAGTATGACCTCGGCGGTTGGAACGGCCCCCGCAGCAGACCACACCGAACTCCGACACGTCCTTCGGTGCGGCGTCCAGTTGGGCGTCCTGCAGACGCTCCTTATCGCCGTGATCGGGATCGCCAGCCGGGCGCTGACCGGCACGGCCGAAACAGCGGTCATGGCGCTCCTTCTGGTCGCGGGGGTTGCGGCCACCATCACCCTTCCCGGACTCTGGACTCGCGCCCGAAGCATCGAGGGGATCGCGGGAGCCGCCGGGATCGGACTCGCGGCAACGGTCGTCTTCCTGCTGCTCGATGTCGCCGTGCTTCAGCCCGTCGGCCTGTACACCAACCGGTGGCTGGGGATCGGCGGGGGGAGCAATTGGTGGTACCACCCGGTCTGGTGGATGGTCGGGACCTTCATGCCCTGGATGGGTGCCTGGACGCTCGCCAATCAGGTGGCACGCTCCGGTGCCCCGAACCCGGCGGCGCTGGTCGGCGGCACCCTGTTGCTGGCCGCCGGGCTCATGGCCGTGGGGGTATTGACCGGCGTCCCCGGAGCTGCCTGGAGCCTCGCGACGTACGGGGTCTCGGTCCTGCCCGCCCTGGTGTTGCTGACCGTGATGACCGGCGTTGGAGCGCGGCGTCTGTGAGATGAAGGTCGTCCGGTTCGTCCTGCGTCTCGTTGGATGGCTGCTCACGCCCTTCGTGGCGTGGGCAGCTTCGCTTTCCGGGGGAACGCTCGTCGCCTGGGCGACCGCGGACGTTCGCCCCACCGTCGCCTTCTGGCTCACGGTGGCGGGCGGCGCGCTGGCTGCTCTCCTGGGTCTTCTGGGTTGGCTCCGGCTCCTCCGCCGCTCGCCCCGTCTCCGGCATGCGCTCGAGGTCCCGGACGGTCGGGTGTCCCTGCCAGGGCTTAAGCCTAACGAGGCGGAGCGGTCGTGAGGCCCGGGGTCGGACTGCTGCTCGCCGGGCTGTGCGCCTGTGGGCGCCCGGACGCCCCGCCGGCCGAGACCGTGTCGGTTGCGCCACCCGTGCCCGACACCCTGGTGCTCACGACGCCGGACGGATTCGAGGTCTGGCTTACGGACCTCCGCGAGGCCCGGGACTCCACCGGGACGCCTTGCCAGGAGCGCAGCGTGGAGATCCGGCGCGACACTACCCGCCTCAGGGTGCCGCTGCTGTACGTCCGGACACCCCCCACCCGGCTCGACGCCGATCATGTTCAGGCCGAGCTCTCGCGCGACTGCCGGACCATGGCGCTGTACCGGGTCGAGCTGCGCACGGCCCGGCCGTACAAGCTGGCCGATCGGTGAAACGGGGGTGCCTGCTGGCCCTGGCGGCGGCCATCGGCGCGCCCGACCTTTCCGGCGGCCAGTCCATCGCCGCTACCGCGGCCCACTGGTTCGCCCAGCCACCCGTGTCCGACTACCGGTTGTCGGTTTCCCAGGCCCGGTTCGGGCCCCTGAGCCTCGTCCCGTTCGGACAGGTGGCGCTCCGGGGACCACGGGCCGACCGCGCGCTGTTGGTCGGGGTCGGGGCCGATCTGGCAGCCGCGGTGGACCACCGACTTCATCTGCTGGTCGGGCTGAGCGGTGGCTTTCTGGACCTCGGTTCGAACCTGGGGGTCGGCGCCTGGGGCAGCTGGTCGGCAGGCGCCGGGGTCGACGTGATCCGGGGGCGCGCGATCGCGATCGGAGTGGAGGCGCGGTACCACCGGTTGTCCCGGGGCCCGGTGTCGGGGGTTTCGGTCGGTGCCCGGATCGGGGCGCCTCGGAGCCGGGGGCGTGGCCGGTCCGGTCCGGATTCGCCGGTGGACCTTCCCGCCGGCGCCACCCGCGATCTGGTCCAGACCGCCCTGGACGCGATGGGGGCGCCGTACCGATGGGGTGGTTCAGACGAAAACGGGTTCGATTGCTCCGGGCTGATCCGCTTCGCCTACGCCCGGATCGGGATTGACCTGCCGCGGCGATCGGCCGAGCAAGCGACCGTTGGCACCCGGGTGCCGCCCGAGCCAGCCTCGTTGCAGGCCGGGGACATTCTGGTGTTTTCGGCCCGGCCCGGTGGGCCGGCGTCTCACGTCGGCCTCTATCTGGGCGAGGCCCGGTTCATCCACAGCGCGCGCAACGGCGTCCGGATCAGCCGGCTCGTTCCCGAGGACCCGGACGGCCGCTGGTGGTTGCAACGATGGGTCGAGGCCCGCCGCGTCCTGGAGGCTGGCGCGTCCGGGGCCGGGAACCAGCCCGGGCCGACGCGGGCCTAGTGCTGATGCTGGCCGTGGCCCCCCTTACCCATTTCGTTGAGCGAGGCGAGGTCCTCCTGCAAGGTCTCGTCGGTCAGATCCAGGGCCGGCCACCGACTGACATCGTCGGGAGCGAAGAGACCGACGATATGGGCCATGGCGCCGCCTGCGATCCGTTCCGAAGTGGGATTGTCGTAGACGCCGACCACGCGGTAGCGGCGCCCTTCCCGGAGCAGGATGCCGTCGCCGCGGACTCCCGGCAGCCCCCGAGACACCTTGGTCACCTTGCCCTCACGGGTCCGCGTGGCCCGGACCACCGCCAGCACCCGGCCCGACTCCACGTCTTCCAGCCGAACCATGCTGCCGAAGTCGTGCAGGTGGCCGCCGAAGCCGAGCAGACGCCCGCCCAGAGGCATGGTGAACTCCCAGGCCTTTTCAGTTCGGCCCGGCAGGATGTCGAAGGAGTTCGACCCACCGACCGTGAGGTTCACGTCCATGTAGATCGGCAGCGCCTCAACCGGCCTGGGATTGAGGTTCGGCGGGCTGTAGTCGAACCGGACCCGGATCACCACCCCGTCCAGATCCTCGCCGGTTTCGTTCTGCCATGCCATGTACATGCCGAGCCTCGCGCCGGCCTTCATCGGCACGCCGATGGTTCGCGGGGCCAGCGCGTCGTCGGTCTCCTGCCCAATTCCAAACAATCGCTCGACGGCGGGGTAGAGGAGCTGGCGCCGGTCGAAATTCAGCCCGATCAGGTGGTGGATCAGTCGCCGGTCGAGCGGCCGCCCGTTGGCACCCTCGATCTCCACCCTGAATCCCCGGAGCCAGGCCTCGATCGGCCACTCGAAGCGGATCACCGGCGTGTTGTGATCCTCCATCATCTCCATATCTTCATGCTTCATACCGGGCGGCAGGGCGGCCACGTGAAACGGACCGGCTGTCACAACCACCTCGCGCTTCGCCTCGTTCACCGCCACGGTGGCCCGGGGCTCGTCCACCCCGGCCAAGCCCGTTGCCAGTGCCAACGCCAGTCCCAGCATCGCCACGCTCCTGCTTCACGGCCCTGGAAAGAACGCCCGCTCCGGTGACGGGCGCCCCAAAATAACCGCCGATGCCTTGCCCCTTCAACGGCCCCAGCCGATTCGTCACCGTCGCAGTGATCGTCACCGGGGCCGTGGCGTCGCCCAGCCGGGCGCAGGTGGCGCTGTTTCCGCGGGTCGAACCGTTCGAGTTGCCGGTCGCGCACCCCAGGCCGGCCGCCTTCTTCGGACGCCTCCTCTCGCTCGGCACCGGGGAATCCCGCTATGGCGCCGGTCGCGAGGCGGAAGCTGGCCTCGGGGCTGTCATCCCGGTCCTGGCGCTGGCGCAGGGCCGGGTCCCGGTAACGCTGGGGCTCGGCGTCGCCATGGCCGCCCGTTTCAGTCTGGACGACCCGCGCACCGCCCTGGTGAGCGATGACTGGCTGGTGGGGCTGCATCTCACCACGGGACAGGGCCCCTGGCGCGTCGACCTCCACCTCTTCCATGAGAGCAGCCACCTCGGCGACGAGTACGGCGAGCGGTTCGACGTGGCTCGCCTGGACTGGACCCGCGAAGTGGCGGCCGTCTGGCTCCGCCGCGGCTTCGGCCACGCCGCGGTCTTTGCCGGACTGAGCCACACGCTGATCGACGAACTCAAGCTCCCCGGGGCGGCCGCCGCGCTGGGGCTCGACTACCGCCGCCCCGCAGGTCGACTCCTGGGCGCCGACCTGCGTCCGGTGATGGGCGTCATGGTCGAGGCGACCGAGTACTCCAGATGGCGGCTCACGACAACCGGTCGACTCGGAGTCGAACTCGGAAATGGCGGTCGGACCGTATCGGTCTCCCTGGTCGGACTGGACGGGCTCTCCAGCCAGCGTCAGTTCTACCTCGAACGGAGCAGGTACGTCGGGCTGGAACTACGCTTCGATCTCTGAACCAGCAAACCTGGCCGGCTGGCTGGTCCGCTCGGCACGGTTGCCTGCCAGACTGGCCGGTTCCTCCGGCACCGGGGTTGCGGCGCGCCCCCGCTGCAATAGCCGCTTGACCCACGGCGCTGGCGGCTTATCTTTTCGCCCGGATGCTGGCACTCCAAGGCAGAGAGTGCTAACGGATTGTAAATCAACACGTTACACTTCAACAAAACTCAGGGGGTAGGAGAGATGGCGAGCGCGACCAAGGCCAAGCCCAAGCTCCGTATCACGCCGCTCGAGGACCGGGTGGTCGTCGTTCCGGACGAGGAGACCGAGACCATGAGGGGCGGCCTGTACATCCCCGACACCGCCAAGGAGAAGCCGACTCAGGGCGAGGTGATCGCCGTTGGGCCGGGACGGGTGGAGAGGGGGACGCGGGTTCCGATGGAGGTGTCGGTGGGCGACAAGGTGCTCTACGGCAAGTACAGCGGAACCAACATCACCCTCGACGGTGAAGAGGTGGTGATCATCAAGGCCTCGGACATTCTCGCGAAGCTCGGCTGAGCGAACCTGCAAGGAGACTGGAAGTCATGGCTGCCAAGGAACTGATGTTCGACACCGACGCCCGGAGCAAGCTGAAGAGGGGCGTCGACGCCCTCGCCGAGGCGGTGAAGGTGACCCTCGGGCCCAAGGGCCGGAACGTGGTTATCGACAAGAAGTTCGGCTCCCCGACGGTCACCAAGGACGGCGTCACGGTCGCCAAGGAAGTGGAGCTGGCCGACCCGATCGAGAACATGGGGGCGCAGATGGTCAAGGAGGTCGCCACCAAGACCTCCGACCTCGCCGGCGACGGCACCACCACGGCCACGGTGCTCGCCCAGGCGATCTTCCGCGAGGGGCTCAAGAACGTGACCGCCGGCGCCAACCCCATGGAGCTCAAGCGGGGGATCGACAAGGCGGTCGAGGCGGTGGTCGAGGAACTCAAGAAGATGTCGACCGCGACCGCCGGCAAGAAGGAAATCGCGCAGGTCGGCTCCATTTCCGCCAACAACGACAAGGAAATCGGCGACCTGATCGCGGACGCGATGGAGAAGGTCGGCAAGGACGGCGTGATCACCGTCGAGGAGGCCAAGGGCCTCGAGACGACGCTCGAGACCGTCGACGGCATGCAGTTCGATCGGGGCTACCTCTCGCCCTACTTCATCACCGATCCGGAAAAGATGGAGGCGGTCCTCGACAGCCCCTACATCCTGATCCACGACAAGAAGATCTCGGCGATGAAGGACCTGCTGCCGGTGCTCGAAAAGGTGGCCCAGGCCGGCAAGCCGTTGCTGCTCATCGCCGAGGACGTCGAGGGCGAGGCGCTCGCGACGCTGGTCGTCAACAAGCTCCGCGGCACGCTCAAGGTCTGCGCGGTCAAGGCGCCTGGCTTCGGCGATCGGCGCAAGGAGATGCTGATCGACATCGCCAAGCTGACCGGGGGCAAGGTCATCTCCGAGGAGCTCGGGTTCAAGCTCGAGAACACCGTGCTCGGCGATCTCGGCCAGTCGAAGCGGGTCGTGATCGACAAGGACAACACCACGATCGTCGACGGCAAGGGCAAGTCCGACGACATCAAGGGGCGGATTGCCGAGATCAAGGTCGCCATTGACAAGTCGACCAGCGACTACGATCGGGAGAAGCTGCAGGAGCGGCTCGCCAAGCTGTCCGGCGGCGTGGCGGTGATCCACGTGGGCGCCGCGACCGAGACCGAGATGAAGGAGAAGAAGGCCCGGGTCGAGGACGCCCTGCATGCCTGCCGCGCGGCGGTCGAGGAAGGCATGGTGGCCGGGGGCGGCGTCGCCCTGGTTCGCTGTCAGGACGCTCTCGGCAAGATCCGGGGCACCGAGGATGAGAAGATCGGCGTCGACATCGTCCGGCGCGCCCTCGAGGAACCGCTCCGGATGATCGCCCAGAACTCGGGCGTGGAAGGCTCGATCGTCCTCGCCAAGGTCAAGGAGGCGAAGGAAAAGAACTTCGGCTACAACGCCGCGACCGACAGCTACGAGGATCTGGTCAAGGCCGGCGTCATTGACCCCACGAAGGTGACGAGGACGGCGCTCCAGAACGCCGCGTCGATCGCCGGACTCCTGCTCACCACCGAGTGCGTGGTGGTGGAGAAGAAGGAAGAGAAGCCGGCCCCGGCGGCGCCGCCGGGCGGGGGCATGGGCGGGATGTACTAGCCCTCCAGCCGCCTCGATAGCGGAGAACGGGGCCGGCGCCAGCCGGCCCCGTTCCACATTCCGGGATCATCCCCCCTGGCCCGCAGCGCCAGGCCCAGCGTCACGCTGGCCAGGAGGTACGCCCCGGCACCCAGGGCGGCGAGCCCTGGAGACCCCAGTTCGAGCGCCAGGAGCGCGCTGAGTGGCGCGGCGACCACCGACGCGAATGCGTTCGCGGCCCACGCCCATGCCACGCGCGGGCCGCCCCCGGAGGCCAGGGACCGCAGGCCGAGCGGGAACGGCAGGCCCATCGCCAGACCGAGAGGCGTGAGGACCAGGCCGAGGGCGAGGAGTCGAACCGGGGCTGGCGCGCCGACCAGTCCCTGGACCAGGGGAAGCAACCCGACGGCCGTCGCCGCCGCCAGGCTGGCGGGCAGCGCGACCAGGCCCGGCGAACGGTGGACGGCGATCCGATCGGAGAGGGCGCTGCCGATCCCCGAAGCCACCAGGAGAACCGTCAACACCGTGCTGACGGCGAGCACCGGGTGTCCCAGCAGCAGCGTAAGCTGCTGAATCGCCGCCAGCTCCACCGCGAGGTAGGCGAAGCCGATCAGCCCGAAATAGGCAGACAGGTGAACCCGGCCAGGTCCTGCCAAGCGCGCCGCCCGGGCCACGGTCGGTAGCAGCAGGCAGAGCCCGCCGATCACGGTTGCCTGAACCAGGGTGGCCACCAGCGTCAGGTATCCCCACTCGGCCACCGGAAGCCACTCCCCCGCGGGCCGCCGGAGCAGGGCAGGGATCCCCGACGCTCGCTGGAAATGGTCCGGGTACGGGCGCCGATCGGTGGTCGGAGACACCCGAAACGGGTGGTTCGCCACGAACCGTCTCGAAGCATCGGGACCGGCCGCCACGGCCCGGGCCGCCTCCTTCAACCCGGGGTCGTCGATCTCGTTGAACTGGCCAGGTTCATCCTCCTCGTCCGGCATCCAATCCAGATCGAACCATCGGGCCTCGGCCCACATCCGGAGAGCCGTCAGCTCATGGCTGCTGAAGCCGGCGGGCTTGACCAGGACGGTAATCGTGGCCCAGCCACGGACCACCACCAGGCCTCGCTCGACAGTAGCCGGGTCTCTCGCGCGAAGCGCCGAGGCGGCCGTGAGGATCGTCCGTGCGCCTGCCCGGACTGGCAGGTCGAGCCAGCGGGTGATGGCCAGCATGCCACCCGGAAGCAGCAGATCGAGGTAGCGGTGGTAGGCCTCGATGGTCTCCAGATAGTCCTCGGTGGCCGACGAGGTCGCGGCGCCGCCGGGCCCCCCGCGCGGACCAAGCATGATGAGATCGTACCGCGTGCTGTCGGCGCTGACGACCGCGCGCGGGTCGCCAATGACCCGCTCGACCCGGCCCGCCGGCCAGCGAGCCACCGAATCGACCAGACCAGCGAGCGCCGCATTGCGCTCCACCACGCGGATCCGCCGGGCTCCGGCAGCGAGCGCCGCGGCGACTGCCCACCAGGAACCTGGCCCGGTCACCAGGACGCGTGGCAGCGTTCCCAGACTGTGCGGGATGGCCTCGGGCACCCAGGCGGCGGCGGCCGGGCCCAGGTCGGGCTCCCAGACCGCCGTGCTCCCCGCCAGGTTGCCATCCAGGAACAGCGCCACCTGATCAGGGAGAGGTCCCTGATACGCGAGGGAGAGACCCGGTGCGGACCGGAACCCGGGCGCCGAAACCGCGACAACCCATCCCAACCGGTCATGACGCTGAGCCACCCGGTGAGCCTGGGGCAGGGCCTCGACCTGCGGCAGGTCCTTGTAGCCGATGAGGTCGAGGTCCCAGACCGGGCGGACCGCGAGCCCCACAAGGAGTACCCCGCAGGCCGCCAGGGGCAGCCATCCGGGCCAGATCCGAGGGGGGCGGGCCAGTCTCGCCAGCAGGGCACCGAATCCGGCCACCACGGCGGGCACCGCGAGCGCCCGCGCGGGCTCGAAGGCATCCAACGCGGCCAGGGCGCCGACCGCCCCGGCCCCCGCTCCGAGAAAGCTCGCGCCGTAGATGCGGCCGGGTCGGGTCGGGAACGCGGCAAGCGCGAGCAGAACTGGAAGGGCGCCCGCAGCGAACGGCACCGCCAGGACCCCGTAGAGGGCCCCCAGCCGTAGCCAGGCCCCAGGGCGCCAGGCCAGCTGCGACGGATCGACGGTCACCGCGTCGATCGCCGCCGGCGTCAACCCGAGCGCCAACGCGCCGACCAGGGCCGCCAGCGGCAGGGCCCCCCGGGCCCGGGCAGGATCCGGCGGTGGCCGAAGCGCCAGGACCGTGCCGGTGACCCCGGAGCCGAGCATCGCTACCCCGATTGCCATGGAGGCGAAGTGGTGGAACAGCTCGATGGCGAAGACGCGGACCAGCAGCACCTGAAACGCCAGGGTGGCCGCCGAGAGGCAGAGGACCAGCCCGACGATCATCCGGGTCCGGCGACCAGGGGCACGAAGCGGACGGGCAGCAGGTTTCGAGTCCGAATCCGCCCCCGGTCATCCTTCGCGACCAGGATCAGCCGCTGGGTACCGTAGGAGCTGCCCACCGGGATGACCATCCGGCCCCCTGGGGCGAGCTGGGCCAGCAACGCCGGCGGGATATGGCCGGCCGCAGCCGTGACGATGATGGCCTCGAAGGGCGCCTCCTCGGGCCAGCCGTAACGGCCGTCGGCGTGGCGCACCGCGACCCGGTAGCCGAGTCGGGCGAGCAGCGCGGCGGCGGACCGGGCGAGTGGCTCGACGATCTCGATGGAGTAGACCTGGCAGCCGAGCGCTGCGAGGACCGCTGCCTGGTACCCGGAGCCGGTGCCGACTTCCAGCACCTTCATGCCGGAGCGGACCGCGAGCAGCTCGGTCATGTAGGCCACGATGTAGGGCTGGGAGATCGTCTGTCCGTAGCCGATCGGCAACGGGTGGTCACCGTAGGCGAGGTGCCGGTCCGAGGAGCGCACGAACTCGTGCCGTGGCACCCGCCCCAGGGCGTCGAGGGTGGCCGGATCCCGAACCCCAAGGCTTCGGACCAGCTCCACCATCCGGGTCCGTCGGACCGAGTCTTCGGGCTCCTGGGTCGGGGATGGCGGGTGGCCTAGCGGGGCCAGAATGCACAACGCCATCAACCGGGGCGGGGCCGAGCGGACGTAGAAGGGTACCGGCATTCGAAGCCTCGAGCCGAAGTATACCCGGGCCGGCGATCGTCGTGCGGGACAGAGTTGCGGAGTGCTCGACTGCGGCCCGAATGCAACAGTCGCCATAAACAGCATGAAGCAACCGGAGATGAAGCGCATGAAGCCATTGTCAGACAAGCTGATATCGCATGGCCTTCTAGAGCCGGTCTAGCATGCCTGTTGCCCCGTGAGACTCATCCCCTGCATGGGTCGACCATGCGGATACCCCCGGCCTGGGCTCGGAGCAACGAGATGGCGAGTGCAGCGATCAGTCGATCCACCTGGTATTCGGCCGCTGTCCTGGCTGGCGCTTTCTTGGGAACCCTGGCTTCAGCGGCTCCGGCCCAGACCCAGCGGCCCTTCGCGGTCCGGTTTACGGCGACGACGAGGGGCGACATCCAGATGATCGGCAACACGGTCCTCACCTGTCCCCTCGCCGCACCCAACTGCGCCGCTGGACGGGCAGGGTCGGGTCCTGGGGTCGACAACAACAATTACGGCGGCGCCAACGCGATGACGTATGTGGACGTCGACGCCGACCCGACCACTTTCAACTCGAGTTCCGCCACGCTCACACTCCCACTCGGCGCCACGGTGGCCTGGGCCGGGCTGTATTGGGGCGGCAACTACATCCCGCCGGCCGGCGACGGCGCCCCGCCACCGGACTCGACCCTCCGGGGGCAGGTCCGTTTTGCCACCCCCGCGTCGGGGTACACGGTGGTGGCTGCCGGCCAGCTCGACAACCTCCCGATCACCACCGGGGTGCCGCGGCGCTACTTCCAGGGGTTCGCCGACGTGACCGCGATGGTACAGGCCGCCGGGAGTGGCAGCTACACGGTGGCCAACGTGCAGACCGCGACCGGCGGCAACCGGCACGGAGGCTGGGCGTTGGTGGTAGTGGTCTCGGACCCGGCGGACCTTCGCCGGAACCTGACCGTCTTCGACGGATTCGCCTTGGTCGGCAGCGCAACCCCCGTGACCGTCACGGCGTCGGGTTTCGTGTCGCCTGCGAGCGGGGCGTTCACCACCCGGTTCGGGATCGTGGCCTGGGAGGGCGATCTCGGCCAGACCGGCGACCAGCTCACGATCAACGGGACGCCGGTCACCGATGCGGTGAATCCGGCGGGCAACACCTTCAACAGCACCATCAGCCGGCTCGGCGCCCACGTGACGGACAAGACGCCGAACGATGTCAACCAGTTCGGAGTCGACATCGACTACCTGGACGTCACCGGCTCGCTGGCCAACAGCGCTACCAGCGCTCAGCTGGGCTTCGTGTCGGCTGGCGACGACTACCTCCCGGGCGTGGCCACCTTCGCTGTCGAGCAGGCGCAGGAGGCCGACGTCGAGGTCACCAAGAGCGGGCCCGCTGCGGTGGTGGCCGGAACCGCCTTCGATTACGCCGTGACGGTGCGGAACCTCGGACCAGGCCCTGCGGGCGGTGTCACGCTGGTCGACACCTTGCCCCCCGGCGCCATCTTCGTCAGCGCCACTGGGGGTGGAACGCATGCTGGCGGGGTCGTCACCTGGCCGGCGATCGCCGTGCTCGCCAACGGAGCGAGCCATGGCGAAACCGTGACCGTTATCGCGCCCCCCTCGGGAACGCTGCTCAACATCGCGGCCGCGATCCCCATCACGCCCGATCCGGTTCCCGGGAACAACGACGGGTCGGCCCCAGGCAGTCGGGTCACCACCACCGTCATCGAATCGGCCGACGTGGTCACCACCAAGAGCGGCCCCCTTGCGGCGTTCTCCGCCGGCCCGCTGAGCTATACCGTAACCGTCCGGAACGACGGCCCCAGTCCGGCAGCCAACGTGGTCGTTTCCGACACGCTCCCGCCTGGGCTGAGCTTCACGTCCGCCTCGGGCGGTGGGGTCCACGCGGGCGGGGTCGTGACCTGGCCGGCGATCCCTTCGCTGCCGGCCGGGTCGAGCCAGAGCTTCACCGTCAACGGCGTCGCCCCGCTTACGGGCACCTTGCTGAACCTGGCGGCGAGCAGCTCGACCACCGGCGATCCTGATCCCGCCAACAATGACGGGTCCGCACCGGCGGCGCGGGTGACGACTGTGGTCACCGAGGCGGCCGACCTGGCGGTGACCAAGTCAGGGCCAGCCGCTGTCACGGCCGGCGGCATGCTCACGTACGGCGTGACGGTCCAGAACCAGGGCCCCCTTCCGGCCCTCGCTGTCGTCGTCAGCGACACCTTGCCCCCGGGACTCACCGGAGTCACGGTCTCGCACGGCGGAACCGTAGGCGGCAACGTCGTGACCTGGCCCACCGTGGCGTCGCTCGCGGCCGGTGCCAGCCAGACCTACACCATCTCGGCCACGGCACCAGGGGCCGGTACCCTGGTGAACCTGGCCGCCGCGGTCTCCGCCACGGGGGATCCCAACCCCGCCAACAACAACGGCTCGGCCCCGGCGAGCCGGGTCACGACCGTCGTGTCACCTCTGCCGGCAGCGGACGTGGCGGTTAGCAAGACCGGGCCTGCCACGGTGCCCGCCGGCGCCCCGATCACCTACGTCATCACGGTGCAGAACCTGGGTCCGATTGTCGCTACCGACGTGGTCGTCACCGATACCCTGCCGCCGACCGCGACCTTCGTGAGCGCCTCCGGTGGCGGTACCCTGCTGGGGACCCTGGTGACCTGGCCGACCATTCCGACGCTCGGCGCAGGGGCCAGCCAGAGCTTCAGCGTGGTGGTGACGGCTCCGGCGAGCGGGGTGCTGACGAACCTGGCCGCGGCGACCGCGACGACCCCCGATCCCGACCTGTCGAACAACAACGGCTCCGCCGCGACCGGTCGCGTCGTCACCACCGTCACCACCAGCGCCGACGTCCGGGTTACCAAGTCCGGTCCGGCCACCGCGCTGATCGGCTCGACCTTCAGCTACGCCGTCGCGGTCACCAATCATGGCCCACTGGCCGCCGCGTCTCTGGTGGTCACGGACACCCTTCCGGCGGGCCTCACGTTCGTGAGCGCCTCGGCGGGAGGCACCCGGACCGGCAATGTCGTGACCTGGCCCCTGGTTCCCTCGCTGGCCTCCGGGGCGAGCCTCAGCTTCACGGTGACCGTGGCGGCCCCCGTCCTCGGAACCTTCACCAACCTGGCGGCGGCGACCTCTGCAACACCGGACCCGGAGCCCGGCAACAACAACGGATCGGCGGCCGAGAGCCGGGTGACAACTCAGGTGGTCGCGATCGCCGATGTGGCCGTGACCAAGAACGGGCCGGCGACCGCGAGCCTGGGCAGTCTCGTCACCTACTCGATCACCGTCCGCAACCAGGGCCCGGGGACTGCGGCCGGCGTGACCGTGACCGACACGCTGCCGCCGGGGTTGACCTTCGTGAGCGCGTCGGGCGGGGCGACGGCGGCAGGCGGGGTGGTCCGCTGGCCGGCCATCCTGTCACTGCCGAGCGGCACGGCGCAGACCTTCTCGCTGACCGCGAGAGTGGACGGGGCCGGACTGCTGACCAATCTGGCCGCCGCCGCGTCCCTGAGCAGCGACCCCGATCCGTCCAACAACAACGGCTCGGCCGCGATCAGCCGGGTCACCACCGTGGTCGCGGCCCTGGCCGACGTGATCGCGGTGAAGACCGGGCCCGCGTCGGCAGATGCCGGCGCCCCGGTCAGCTATCAGATCACGGTCTCGAATTCCGGCCCCAACCCGGCGCTCAACGTGGTGGTCACCGACACCCTCCCGACCTCGGCCACCTTGGTCAGTGCCACCGGCGGCGGATCCGTGGCCGGAGGCGTCGTCACCTGGCCTGCCATTCCATCGCTCGCGCCGGGGGCCTCGGTCGTGTTCGGCGTCACCGTTACGGCCCCGGCGGCGGGAACCATGACCAACGTGGTCGCGGCCCGGGCCGCCACCCCGGATCCCGAACCCGCCAACAACAACGGCTCGAGGCCTGAGGGTCGCGCGATCACGACGATCCGGGCGCCAGATCTCGCCATTGCCAAGTCCCATGCCGGAGACCTCGCGATCGGCACCTCGGCGCGCTACACCCTCACCGTAACCAACGTCGGCGCGGTGCCGACCGTCGGCCCCACGATCGTCACCGACACGCTGCCCGCCGTCCTCGCGGTGCAGGCGGCGAGCGGCGTCGGCTGGTCGTGCCTCGTCTCCGGGCGGATCGTGACCTGCTCGTACCCGACGACCATCGGCCCCGCTTCGGTTACGAGCGTCGAGATCGACGTCCTGGTCCTCAGCACGGCTTCGGGCACCGTGGTCAACCGGGCATACGTGTCGACGGCGGGCGACCAGGGGTTCGCCGGCAACAACCTGGCGGTCGACGTGGCGACGGTGACCGCGCTGAGTCCGCTGGTGCTGGAAAAGCGGGCCCTTCGCGACGAGGTCGAGGCCGGTGACCTGGTGGAGTACGAGCTGGTGCTCAGCAACGTCGGGGGCGGGGCCGTCGCCGGGGTCGCGATCACCGACACCTTGCCGGTCGGGTTCGTCTACCTGCCGGGGTCGCTGCGACGCGACCGGGTCCCCCTTGCCGACCCGCTCGACTCGCCGGGCTCCGTACTGCGCATCGACGTCGGGACGCTCGGCGCCAACAGCAGCACCGTGCTCCGCTACCGACTTCGGGTAGGGCCGGCCGGACCGACCGGGCGCGGCGAGAACCGGGCCGTCGCCCGGAGTGAGCCCACGGGCGTGGAGTCTCCGCTGGCCACGGCCCGGGTGCGATTCCGGGGCGGACTGCTGTCCGACCGGGCGTTCATCGTCGGCAAGGTGGCAGTGCGCCATGATACCGCTGGCCGTACCCGTGACCTCGGGGTGCCCGGCGTTCGGGTGCTGCTGAGCGACGGCACCTCGGCGGTCACTGACGAGGACGGGAAGTTCAGCTTCCCCGGCCTTCCGCCTCGCCTTCACGTGCTTCGCGTGGATCAGGCTACCCTGCCGGCCGGCGTGCGGCTGACCGCGACAGGATCCCGCCAGGCCGGTGTGGCCCTGAGTCGATTCGTCGATCTCACCCGGGGAGAGCTCCACCGGGCCGACTTCATCGCGACAGGGCCGGTGTCGCCGGAAACCCGGGCCGCCATCGCGGCCCGGGCGGCGTCGCCCGCCGGGCCCGATGCGCCGGGTGTGCCGATCGAGCCGGCCCGGGTCGTGACCGGGAACC
>CAZFSA010000082.1:0-20356 GCA_964521535.1 uncultured Gemmatimonas sp. | reverse complement strand
TCCCGGGCCCCGGGTCGGGCCGGGCGTCGGAGCGGGGTCTTTCGGCGGCCCGGCTCCGGGCCTGCCGACCCAGCTCCGCGACTCGTCGTCGAGCCCCGACCAGCGAGCGCATCGTGGACCAGGGCGCAACGCGAGAGGGGCGCGCCTTGAGATCGTGGCGCTCGTCCATCGGGAAGGTTTCGACCGACCGCGCCTGCGCCGCGGCCACGGCCAGCAGCTCGGCGTTGGCCTCCCAGCCGGCGCCCCGGAGCAACGGGGCGCCGTCGGGAAACATGCCCCGGAGCACGGCGAGACGAAGGCCGAGGTAGCCGGAGAGCGGATCGCGAACCGGTCGAAGCCTGACCGCGGGTCGGAGCCAGAAGGCGCCGAAGCGACGGGCCCACCGGTAGCTTCGCGGAAGGGCCGCGGCGGGCGACGCCTGCCCCACCACCACGTCGGCACCGCCATCCAGTCGGCGGACCAGCTCCGGCAGCTGCTCCGGCCGGTGGACGTAGTCGGCGTGCATCACAATGGCGAAGTCACGGCGCGGTCGATCAGACAGATCCAGGGCGCGGCGCAGCAGCAGCTCCAGGGCCTGCCCGTAGCCCAGCGACTGGTCCCGATGAAGGATGGTCAGGGGAAGGACCTTGGCGTAGCGGTCCAGGATCTCGCGGGTCGGATCCGAGGACCCGTCGTCCAGGACCAGGACGTGGTACTCCCGACCCAGTTCGTCGAAGACCTTGCGGATCTTCCACAGCACCAGCCCGACCGTCTCGGCTTCGTCGTGGCTGGGGATGCATACGTAGATCATCGCGCTCCGCGGTCCTGATCGGCGTCCGGCCCGCGGTCGGGGCGGGCGGCCGAACGATATACGGCGAGCATGGCATGGGCCATCCCCGGCGCGTCGCGACCTTCCACCCGGGCCCTGGCGAGAGCCGCGAGCCGAGCCGCAAGAGACTGGTTCTCAAGGACTTCGGCTACTGCGGCCGCCACGGCGTCCGGGCGCCCGGGGGGGACCAGGAGGCCGGCATCCTGCACCGTTTCTGCGACCCCGCCCACCGCCGCGGCGACGATCGGCACACCGAGGGCCATGGCGTCGAGCAGCACGGTTCCCACGCCCTCGGCGGTGGAGGTGAGGACGAAGAGCTGTCCCGCGGCGATGAGCGGCAAGGGATCGTCGAGCCACCCCAGGAAGTGGATCCGGTCCGAGATTCCGAGTTCGCGAGCCGTTCGTTCCAGGAGGAGCCGGAGGGGGCCGTCCCCGGCGATCGCCCAGTGCAGGTCCGGAACCTGCACCGCCGCGAGGGTGGCTGCGCGCAACAGCGTGTCGTGATCCTTCTCCCGCGTCAGTGCCGCCACGTTGACGGCAAGGGGGGCGTCGGGAGGAAGCCGGTGGGCCTGTCGGACCCCTGCCGGGGAGGTGGCCCGGGTCTCTGTCAGGTCGATGGCCGAGGGGACGACGACGATCCGGTTGCCCGGAACCCTGCCGTCTTCCAGGATCCGCCGGACCGCCCCGGAGACGGCGACGACCTGCCGGGCCCGGCGCCACAGGAGGGGGCGACGAAGGGGGAAGGCCGTCCTGCGAGAGGCAACCCAGGGGCGTCGGGCAACGGTGGCGGCGAGGGCCGAGATCGTGAGGGCGTGGCCGTCATGGGCGTGCAGAATGGCCGGCTGGCGGCGGGCTTCCCGCCACACCGCGCCGAGCGCGCGAATCGAGAAGGCCTGCTCCCATGGAACCCCGGCCACCCTGACCCCGGCCCGCCTGAGCTCCGTGGCGAGGCGGCCCCGGTCGCGAGTGACGACAACCTGCTCTGCTCCAAGACGCTCCAGCTCACGGGTGAGCAGGAGGACCTGCCGCTGGCCGCCGCGCCACTCCCGTCCCGAGGCCACATGAACGATCCGTGGCAACCCCTCCGTCACTGTCGCAGCGAGTCGGGGAACAGCGGACACCGCCGATCGCCGAAGCCGGCGACCGGGGCCCTGATTCCGAGGAGCGGGACCCGGCCCGCGCCGACATGGACCCCGCCGAGGACCGGCGCGCCCGGGATGGGAGGGCCCTGGTAGAGCACGACCCCCTGGGGTCCTGCCACCGGATCAACAACCAGTACCCCGAACCCGAGACCGGTCGCGTCCACGTCTCCCTCGACCCCGATGACCCACCCGCTGTCGGTCTGGCCCACCAGGCCCCGGAACGACGCGCCCGCGGCGAGACGAACCGGGAGGACGTCTGGCATCGGGGTGCGGACGGAATCCAGCGTCCGTCCCGGGCGGGTGAACTCCTCGAGCAGGAGACCCGGCGCGGCCAGGGTGACGATGCCGCAGCGGGTGTCGCGGGCCGATCCGCAGGCAGCGAGGAGCAGCAGAGCGGCGGGCAGGAGACGGACGGGCATGGCGGGACGGCCGGCGGATGTGGTTCCCAAAGATACCACCGGGGCTTAACATTGGACGCGCTATGGGGATCGACGATCTCAAGGCGAGGCTGGAGCGCCTGCTGGCCGAGCATACCCGGCCGACCACGGCTCGGGAACAGATCCAGGCCATGCATTCGGCCCTCGTCGATCTCAAAACCGGCCTCGGGGACCTTCGCGACGCCCTCCACGCCACCGAGCGCGAGCTCGCGGTCGAGCAGGAACAGCTGGTGACGGCCGAGCGGCGGGGACGACTCGCGAGCAACATCGACGATGGAGAGACGGTCCGGCTGGCCGAGGTCTACGCGGCCCGGCACCGGGAGCGGATCGACCTCCTCGCCCGGAAGCTGGACGTGCAGCGGGAGGAGCTGGCGCTGGTGGAGCGGGAGTACGCCGAGCTGGCCGAGAAATACCGGAGCGCCAGGCAGGGCCTGCCTCCCGAGGGATCGGCGCCGGTCCGGCCGGCGCTCGACGAGGACGAGCTGCTCCGAATGCAGACCGATCGCCAGGAGACCGAGGCGGCCGTGAACGCCCAGCTGGAGGCGTTGAAGAGAAAGCTGGGCAAGCAGTCCTGATTCAACCGCGATCCGATCTTTCCACCTCTTCACCTCCAGGCCCCCTCGAGCATGCGGACCTTCTTCGGGCACCCCGCCGGCCTGTCGACTCTCTTCTTCACCGAGATGTGGGAGCGGTTCAGCTACTACGGGATGCGGGGCATCCTGATCCTGTTCATGACCGCGGGGGTGGCGCAGGGTGGCTTGGGGCTGCCGGTGGACCAGGCCGGCGCGATCTACGGCAGCTACGTCGCGATGGTCTACATGATGACGCTGGCCGGCGGCTGGGTGGCCGACAAGGTGCTGGGCCTCCGCCGGTCGGTGTTCTGGGGCGGGGTCCTGATCATGTCGGGTCACCTGAGCCTGGCGATGCCGCGGACCGGGTTCTTCTATCTCGGGCTGGTGCTGGTGGTGCTCGGGACCGGACTCCTCAAGGGCAATATCTCGGCCATTGTCGGCCAGCTCTACGCGGGCGACGAGGACGCCAGGCGCGACGCGGGGTACTCGATCTACTACATGGGCATCAATCTGGGTGGCGCTCTTGGCCCCCTGTTCGTCGGATTTTTCGCCCAGTCGGACTGGTTCGCGGGGATCCTGACGTCGGCGGGCCTCTCCCCCCAGTCGGCCTGGCACTTCGGGTTCGGCGCGGCGGCCGTGGGCATGTTCTTCGGGCTGGTGCAGTACGTGCTCGGCCAGCGTCACCTGCCGGCGGCCTCCCTGCCCCCGGCGGGGGCACGGGACGAGGCGGAGCTGGCGCGGTCCCGGCGGCTGTTGTTCAACCTCGGCCTGGTCGCGCTGGTGCTGGTGGCTCTGGCCTGGGCCGCGGCGCGAACTGGCCGCCTCACCGTGACCCCGACGGGCGTGGGCCTCTTCTTCGACATCCTGATCCTGGGGACGGTGGTCGGCTTCTTCGGGTGGCTCTTCCTCAGTGCGAGCTGGACTCGTGAGGAGCGGAAGCGCCTCCTGGTGATCTTCGTGCTGTTCCTCGGGGCGTCGGTCTTCTGGGCGGGGTTCGAGCAGGCCGGCTCGACGCTCAACCTCTTCGCCCAGCGGAATACGGCCAACACGATCTTCGGACTCGCCTACCCCGCGAGCTGGCTGCAGTCGGTGAACTCGATCTTCATCATCGTGTTCGCCCCGGTCTTCGCCTGGATCTGGCTCCGCCTGGGAAACCGGGCTCCGTCCAGCCCGGCCAAGTTCGCCCTCGGCCTGTTCCTTCTTTCCGGCGCCTATGCCCTGATGATCGGGGCCGCCCTGGCAGCCGCCGACGGGACCCTGGTGAGCCCGCTGTGGCTGATTGGCTGCTACCTGCTCCAGACCTTCGGTGAGCTGTGCCTGAGCCCGGTGGGGCTGAGCGCGATGTCGCGCCTGGCGCCCGCCCGGGTGGCCGGCCTGATGTTCGGGGTCTGGTTCCTGGCGAGCTCGGTGGGCAACAAGATCGCCGGGCGGGTGGGGGGCCTGTACGAGTCGTTTTCGCTCCCGACGATCTTCGGGGTCAACGCCCTCTTCCCCCTTGCGTTCGCGGTGCTGATGGCGCTCCTGATCGTCCCGATCCGCCGGATGTTGCGCTCGGCGTAGGCAACCGGGGACCGTGACCCCTCCGCTTCCGGACCGATTGCCGCAGGACTGGAGTCGATGACCGCCCGGCCCGTTGGCTTCCGATGCCTGCACTCTCCGCGGGGGTGAAGCCCTGCCGCTGAGGCGGCGGACGCCCCCCGTGGCGCTCGGCGCGCTGGTCGTGCTCCAGCTCGCGTGCCGGGGTGCGCCCGGGCCCGGGCCGTGGCAGGACGAGGGCGAATGGCGGTGGCGTGAACTCCCGCCGGCCGGCCGGGGGGCCAACGGGTTCACCTCCCTTGGGGGGCGCGCGTCCGGGATCTACTTCGCCAACCGGGTGAGCGACTCGTCCGCGCTTCGGAACCGGCACCTGGTGCACGGCTCCGGGGTGGCGATCGCCGACGTGGATGGCGATGGTCTGCCCGACATCTTCCTCGCCGCGATCGAGGGACCGAATCGCCTCTACCGGAACCTCGGTGGCTGGCGGTTCGAGGACGTGACGGAGGCGGCGGGCGTGGCCCTCGCCGACCTGCCCTCGAGCGGAGCGGTGTTCGCCGACGTGGACGGCGACGGCGACATGGACCTCATCGTCACCGCGATGGGCGGGCAGAACCGGCTGCTGCTCAACGACGGCCACGGCCGCTTCACGGACGTGACCGCCGCGAGCGGCTTCGTGGCCGAAACCCGGGGCAGCACCACCGCCGTGCTGGCCGACGTCGATGGCGACGGGGACCTGGACCTCTACGTCGCCAACTACAAGGCCCGGACGATGCTCGATTCGCTGTCGCCGCAGGCCCGGGCCTTCGACCGGATCGTGATCAGGCGAGGCGACGCCTACGAGGTCGTGCCGGAGCTCCGGGAGCACTATCGGGTGATCCCGAGGGACGACATCCGGGCGGTGAGTCTGGTGCAGCGGGCCGAATCGGACTGGTTCTATCTGAATGACGGCGCCGGCCGGTTCGTGCGCGAGCAGCTGGCGAACAACCCCCGGTTCCGCGACCCCGCCGGTCGACTGCTCGACCGCGAACCTGACGACTTCGGCCTGGCGGCGCGCTTCTTCGACGCCAACGGCGACGGGGCCCCCGACCTGTACGTTGCCAACGACTTCGAGGACCCGGATCATTTCTGGCTCAACGACGGTCACGGGAACTTCCGTCTGGTCGGCCCGGAGGCGGTCCGGCAGACCAGCAATTCGGGGATGGCGGTGGACGTCTCGGACGTCGACCGGGATGGGTTGGTGGACCTCTTCGAGGTCGACATGCTGGCCAACGACAGCCGGCGTCTCAAGACCCAGATGCCGACGCACACGGCGATCCCGAAGATGCCCGGTGACTACGCAGGGCAGGCCCAGTGGCAGCGCAACGTCCTGCTCCTCAACCGCGGCGACGGGACCTTCGCCGAAATCGCCGCCCAGGCCGGGGTGGAGGCCTCGGGGTGGTCCTGGTCGGCGGTGTTCGTGGACGTGGACCTGGATGGCTACGAGGATCTGCTGATCGGGACCGGCCACACCTGGGACCTGATGGACGGCGATGCGATCGAGCGCCTCCGGTCCACGGCGAGCGGCCTCGACTGGCGCGACATGAGGACGCACTATCCCGGGCTCTCGCTCCCCAACGTGGCGTTCCGGAACCGGGGCGACCTGACCTTCGAGGACGTGTCCGCCGCCTGGCGGTTCGGCGTCGACGCCGACATCTCCCACGGCATCGCGGTGGGGGATCTCGATGGCGACGGCGATCTGGACGTCGTGGTGAACCGGCTCAACGCCGAGGCCCTCGTGCTCCGGAATGACGCGGCGGCCCCCCGAATCGCGGTGCGTCTCGCGGGCCGGCCACCCAACACCGCGGGTGTCGGGGCCAGGATCCTGGTGCGAGGCGGGCCGGTGCCGATCCAGAGCAAGGAGGTGTCGCTGGGCGGGCTGTACCTGTCGAGCTCGGAGCCGACCTACAGCTTTGCCGCGGGCAAGGCTGAGGCCCTCGAGGTCGAGGTGGTGTGGAGGAACGGCGGTCGGACGGTCGTGTCAGCGGCACGGCCGGGGCGGCTCTATGAGATTCGCGAGCCGCGCGAGGCGGTGGCGGTACCGGCCGCGTCGACGGGGGCGTCACCGGCGGCGCCGGTCTGGTTCGACGACCAGTCCGCCGCGGTACCCTGGGGGCACCGTGATCCCCGGTTCAACGATTTCGCGCGGCAGCCCCTGCTCCCCTGGAAGCTCAGCCAATCGGGGCCGGGCGTGGGATGGGTGGACCTGGATCAGGATGGGCGCGAGGACGTGGTGATTGGCGGCGGCGCCGGCCAGCCGCTGGGGGTGTTCTGGAACGCGGGCGGCGGCCGTTTCGTGTCCCACCCGGTCCGGGGCGCCAGAGATTCGCTCGACCTGACCGCCCAAGCCGCCTGGGTGGAAGGCGGCCGCGCCCGGCTCCTGGTGGGGCAGTCGAGCTACGAGTCCCGCTCTCCCGCCGCAGCACTGGCCGCCCCGGCGGTATTCGGCGTCCGACCCGATCAGGGCGGCCTGGCGCTGGAGGCGGTGCTGATTGCCGGCGACACCAGCAGCGCCGGGCCGATCGCGTTGGCGGACATCGATGGCGACGGCGACCTCGACCTCCTGGTGGGCGGGAGGGTGGCCCCGGGGGCCTATCCGGTGCCGGCCACCAGCCGGCTCTTCCGCCGCCAGGGCGACAGTTACCTGCCGGACGAGACCAACGCGGCGGTCCTCCGCGGGGTGGGACTGGTCTCTGCTGCTCTCTTCTCCGACCTGGATGGGGACGGCGATCCCGATCTGGTGCTGGCCACCGAGTGGGGCCCGCTCCGGATCCTGATCAACGACGGCGGCCGGTTCACCGACCGGACCGCGGCGTTGGGGTTCGACCAGTGGCGCGGACTCTGGAACGGCGTCGCGACTGGCGATTTCGACGGGGACGGGCGAATCGACCTGGTGGCCACCAACTGGGGCCGCAACACGACCTGGAGCGCCGACCGGGACTCGCCGCTCTGGCTCTACTTTGGCGCCTTCAACGACGATGGGGCGGTTCATTCCCTCCTGGCGCAATATGACGCCCGGATCGGCGCCGTGGCGCCTCTGTACGGGTTCAACCGCCTGGCGGCGGCCGTCCCCACGGTGCGGGCCAGGACCCCGACGTTCGCCGCCTATGCCGACGCCAGCGTGGAGCAGGTACTCGGCAGACAGGCGCGCGTGGCCCGGGTTGGCGTCACGACGCTGGACCATATGCTGTTCCTCAACCGGGGCGACCGGTTCGAGGGAATGCCGCTCCCGACGCAGGCGCAGTTTGCGCCGGCGTTCGGGGTGGTCGTGGCGGACCTGGACGGCGACGGCGCGCAGGACCTGGTGCTGGCCCAGAACTTCTCGGCCACCGATCTGATGACCCCCCGGTTCGACGCCGGCCAGGGACTGGTTCTTCGAGGCGATGGGCGGGGGGGATTCGCGGAGGTTCCCGGCCGGATCTCCGGGATCCGGATGCTCGAGGACCAGCGCGGAATGGCGGTGGCGGATTTCGATGGCGACGGGCGGGTGGACCTCCTGGTCGGCCGCAACGCGGCCCCGGTGGCGCTGTTTCGGAACCGGATCGCGGTCCCCGGCATCCGGGTCCGCCCGGGCGAGGGAGCCATCGGCGCCGGGATCCGCCTCGAGACAGAGGCCGGACTCGGCCCGATGATCGAGATCCGGGCCGGCGGAGGGTACTGGTCGCAGGACGGTGGCCCGGTGCTCACCGGCATGGGCACGGCGAGGGCAGTGGTGGTTCGCTGGCCTGGTGGGGAGGGTGAGCGCCTTCCCCTGGCGGCCGGGCAGCGGGAGGTGAGACTGGAACGTCCTAGGGGGCTGCGCGGGTCCAGATGACGATCACGCCGCAGCCGGCGGTCGAGCCGGTGAACTCGCCAGGCACCTCGGCCGAGCCGCGGTAGACCTCGATGCCCTGAACGTCATTGATCGGGGTGCTCTCCGCGAACGACCGGACCTCGACCCCGTCCACCCAGTATGCCGGGAAGCAGCGGGTATCGGATCGAACCATCCGGATGATGCACTCGATCGGTCCGCAGTTGACCCGGACGCCGCGCACCGTCCGGAGCGCATCGCCCATGTTCATGTACCCGCGATTCCGGATCTCGTCCCGGGTGATGAAGTGCCCGAGGCCCCGAGCCATCCGCCGCTCGAAGTCGGCGAAGCGAACCAGGGTCTTGGACATCCGGCCCTCGACCTCGATGTCGGGGAGCTGCTCCCCAGTGAACTCCAGCTCGAAATTGCGCTGGAGGGTCTGCCCGGGACGGAAGTCGAGGTGAACGGTCAGCGGGCGGTAACCGACCGCCCGAACGTCCACGCGGTGACGGCCGGGTTCAAGGTTGGTGATGACGAACCGGGCCTGATTCGACAAGGTCACGCCGGCGACCCGCCCGTCAACCAGCACCTCCGCGGTGACCAGCGCCTGACCGGTATTCGCGTCGTAGATGCGCCCGATCAGGCCGGCCCGCGGTTCCTGCTGGGCGGCGGCGATCGCCGTCACGAGCGAGACCAGCAGAGCCAGTCGGATCGACCGGGGTGGGGCCAACGGGTACCTCCTCGCGACGGCACCGGGCTGGGCCGGCGCCACGGGGCGGCCTCGCTCGCTTGCGTCGAAAGCCTGCCGTCCCCAATATAGTCCGTCCGCAAACGCAATCATACGCGCCGTCGCATGACGGGTTCTTCAGGCTCGGGCGGCGTGTCCGACAGACACGGAGCAGTTCGGGCCGTGCGTGTCGGATTAACACGATAGCTGGGGATCCGGGCGTTAAGTCGTTCCAAACGAACGGGTTGACGATGCCGATCGAGGGCACGGTTCGTGCGCGATGGCCTGGCAATCAGGGACCAACCAGACTTCAGCTTCGCTTGACTCTTGAGTCGGTCTTGCCGGTTGATCAGGACCGCCAGCGGGTCCCCGCGGGAGAAGCGGGGCGACCGGTGGCGTTGGTGGATCAGTTCCAATCACTCCAACCGAGGAACTGCATGATGAGGCGTTCGGCTAGCGCGGGATTCCTGCGGGCGGGTGCCTTCGCCGTAGTGCTCGGGTTCGGGGCTCAGGTGGCCTGGGCTCAGGACGCGACCATCACGGGCCGGGTGACCGACGACCAGGGCCGTCCCCTGGGCGGGGCAAGCGTGGTGGTGCAGGGGACCCCGAACGGGGCGGCCACCAACGTGAATGGGCAGTACACCATCGTGGTGTCGCCCGATCGGGCGCGAGGCCAGCAGGTGACGGTGGTGGCGCGGTACCTGGGCAAGGCCCCGGGCAGCCGGGTCATCACGCTGGCGCCGGGGACCCAGACGGTGGACTTCGAGCTCAAGGACGATCCGTTGCGGCTGAACGAGATCGTGGTGACGGGCGTATCGGAGGCCACCTCGACCAAGAAGCTGGCGTTCGCGGTGGGCCGGGTCTCGGCGGACCAGCTCCAGGAGACGCCGGGCGTGACCGCGCTGGGCGCGCTGGCCGGCAAGGTGGCAGGCGTCCGGCTGGTGGAGACCACGGGCGAGCCGGGCACGGCACCGACGATCCGGCTCCGGGGGGCCACGAGTATCGTCGGTTCTCAGAACCCGCTGATCATCATCGACGGGACGATCAGCCGGCTCAGCCTGGCGGACATCGCCTCCGAGGACATCGAGCGGGTGGAGGTGATCAAGGGCGCCGCGGCCTCGTCGCTCTATGGTTCCGACGCGGCCAACGGCGTGATCCAGATCTTCACCAAGCGGGGGGCCACTCTGGCCGACGGCAAGCTGCTGGTGACCGCCCGGAACGAAGGTGGGGCGTCGTTCATCACCAAGCGGATCCCCAACGCCAACGCCCACGCCTTCGAGGTCGATCCCTGCAACACCACGTCCTCCGGCGTGTGCTTCCGGCGGAGCCCGGGCGGGACTCGGATCCCCAAGGCCAACGGGATCGCCGACAATCCGTACCCCGATTTCTACGACCATCAGGACCGGGTACTGGGGCCCGGCGTGTTCCTTACCAACTATGCCTCGGTCGGGCAGCGGCGGGGACAGACCAACTTCAATGCCTCATTCCAGAACACCAGGACCGAGGGCGTGGTGTTCGGGGTCAAGGGCTATACCCGGCAGAACTTCCGGGTGAACGTCGATCAGCAGCTGGCGCCCAACTTCGATCTCGCCTTCAGTTCGTTCTTCGGACGCTCCAACAACCAGGACGCTGCCCAGGGGCCGGGTGCGCCGTTCTTCGCGCTCCAATTCGTCGAGCCGCACATCGACCTCTTCGCCAAGAACGACGACGGGAGCCCGTACCGCGCCGAGATCAAGGACCGGATCGCCAACGCGTCCAATCCGCTCTACGAGTTGTTCAACCGGCACCGAGACAACGACCGGAGCCGGTTCACCGGGTCGGGCCGCCTGCGCTGGCGGATTCAGGACTGGCTGATCGCGGAAGGCAACTACAATTTCGACCAGGAAAAGGACGACTTCAGCGATCTGACTCCGTTCGGATTCCTGGGACCCACCGGGCAGCCGACCGATGGTGACCTCTTCCGCCGATCGATCAGCGGGCGGACCTTCAACACCGGCGCCACGCTCACCGCGATCCGGAACTTCGGCGCGATCACCAATACCACCAAGGTGAGCTTCGTCTACGAGGACCAGAAGGAGCAGTGGATCCAGTCGCGGGGCACCAAGCTGGTGGTGTCGCGGGTGCCGGAGTTCGACGCCGTGGATCCGTCGAGCCTCTCGAGTTTCTCGCGCGACATCACGATCCGGAACCGGAACGTCTTCGCGATCACCACCTTCGACATCAAGGACCGCTACATCGTCGACGGTCTGGTGCGCCGGGACCAGTCGTCGCTGTTCGGGCCGGAGAACCGGAGCTCGACCTACTTCCGGGTGTCCGGCGCCTGGCGGGCCAATGAGGACCTCAGGATCTCGGGTCTGGACGAGCTCCGGCTCCGGGCGTCGTACGGTACGGCCGGCCTCCGGCCGGGCTTCAGCTACCAGTACGAGACCCTGTCGGTGAGCGGCGGCTCGTTCTCCAAGACCCAGCTCGGTAACCGGTTGCTCAAGCCGGCCAAGTCCTCGGAGCTGGAAGTTGGCGGCAACATCGAATTCGCCAATGGCCGCGTCACCCTCGAGTACACCTACTCCGAGAAGGAGACCAAGGACCAGATCCAGCTGGTGGACCTCCCCTCGGTGGTGGGTTTCCTCCAGCAGTGGCAGAACGTAGGCACCCTCAAGGCCAAGACCCACGAGGTGGCGCTTGGGTTCCAGCTGATCAACACCCGGGACATGGCCTTCCAGGTCAACGTCACCGGCGACCGGACCCGGCAGACGATCACCGAGTATCCGCTCCCCGAGCGCCTGGTCGGCCCGGTCGAGACCTTCAAGCTCTGCCAGGGCTGCTCCTTCGGGGCGATGTTCGGGCGCCGTCTGGTACGGTCGATCGACGAGCTCTACGACGATCCGGCCAAGGCGGCCCAGTCCGGCGCCGGCCAGACCTGGGCGCGCGAGAACTTCGTCGTCAACGAAGAGGGGTTCGTGGTCCGGAAGAGCACCTGGCGGTGCCATGGCCGGATCAACCAGGAGACCGGCGCGGCCTGCGCGGCCGATGAGCGGCCCATCATCTACGTCGATGCGGACGGGAATGACGTCGTTCAGATCGGCGACGCCAATCCGGACTTCAACATGAGCTTCAACCCGGTCTTCAACTGGAAGCGGTTTGCCGTCAACGGGCTGGTCGACTGGACCCAGGGCGGGAACATCTACAACGGCACCCGCCAGTGGCCCTTCTTCGAGAACCGCGACCGGGTGTACGACCAGCGCAACAAACCCCAGGCGGAGCGGAAGAGCCAGGCCTACTACAACGTGTTCTACAACGGCCTGAACCCGATCGACTACTTCGTCGAGCCGGGCACCTACGTGAAGATCAAGGAACTGGCTGTCCACTACACCCTCGACCGGAACCAGCTGAGCAGGATCGGTCTCGGCAAGCTCAGCAACGTCCGGCTCGGTGTGGTCGGACGGAACCTCTTCACCTTCACCAACTACTCCGGGTTCGACCCCGAAGTGTCCTATCCGTTCGCCGACGATCCCTATCAGATCCGGATCGACTGGTTCGGATATCCCCACTTCCGGACCTTTACGGGTCTGGTCGAGATCGCGTTCTGAGCCCCGTGAGCCAAGGGATGACACCTATGAATCGCTCTCGCCGCACAACCCGCTGGCCGATGGCGTTGGCGCTGGTCGCGGTGACAGGGTGCGCCAGCCTCGACATCGAGAACCCCAACGCACCGGATGCGGAGCGCGCGTTCTCCGACCCAACCGCCGTGGCGGGGCTCATCACCGGCGGCTTCCGGAACTGGTTCAACACCCGCGACGAGTTCAACAGCTCGCTGGTCCTGAACGCCATGGCCGACGGCTTCACCGCGTCATGGAACAACTTCAACCTGAGGTACTACACCTCCGACGGGTTCGTCGGCAGCGATGCCGGCGACTGCCCGCAACGCTGCGGCTGGGACAACCGGCCGGCCTCGGCGCAACGGTTCCAGATCGAGACCTTCTGGTACGGCTACTATGGCGTGCTATCCAACGCCAACGACGTCCTGGTGGCGATCCGGAACAACGACGTCCGGATCGGGAGCGAGGCGAACACTAAGCGGATCGAGGCCATCGCCGTCCTGCTTCAGGGAATGGTCTTCGCGCAGATCGCGCTCAACTACGATCAGGGCTTCATCGTCACCGAGGCGACCGACCTGTCGGATCCCCGCTCGCTTCCCCTCGCCAGCCGGACCGAGATGCGGGATGCTGCCATCGCCAAGTTCAACGAGGCGATCCAGCTGATGCAGGCCACCAGCTTCACCACGGACCCGGCCTGGATGGGCAAGGCCGGCGGACCGACATACACCTCGGCCCAGTTGATCCGGCTGGCGCGCACCATGCAGGCCGAAGTGCTGGCCCTCTCCCCCCGCACGGCGGCGGAGAACGGGCAGGTGAACTGGGGCCAGGTCGCCACGTTCGCCTCCCAGGGACTCAACTTCGACTTCACCTTCATCCAGGACGGCTACGCCGGCGAGTGGTACAGCGGCGTGAACGACTGGGGCAACGACATCGGCACCATGCGGGTCGATACCCGCGTGGCACGGCTGATCACCGATGGGCCGGAGGGCGAGGCGAAGCGGCACAAGGACCCGTGGCCGGGGGGGAACGGCAACCCCCAGCCCAACGCCTTTGACCGGCGGGTCGGGAACGGCACCTGGGGGCCGGCCGATGACTTCCTGGGCGTCGGTACCATAGCGGGGAACGCCGGCGGCGGCACCGACTACGCCTACGCCGCGCTGGCCATCTTCATCCCAGCCCGCGGATCGCACCACCAGAGCAACCTGGGCCACATCCGCTACACCTATCTCGCCTACCCAGGGTACGGCCTGCCAGGCGAGGACGGGGTGGGGCCGGTCAAGGTGTTCAGCAAAACCTTCAACGACCTGCTCTGGGCTGAGGGACTGATCCGGAGCAACCAGAGCCTGGCGCAGGCAGCGACGCTGATCAACAATACCCGCGTCGCCCGGGGTGGTCTGCCGGCCCTGACCGGCAACGAGGGGCAGGCCGCGTTGCTCACCGCGCTTCAGTACGAACAGGACATCGAGCTGATCGCGCAGGGGGCAGCGAACTTCTACAACCGGCGCCGGATCGACGGCCTGAAGCCGATGACCCCGCGCCACATGCCGATCCCCGCCAAGGAACTGCTGGTCCTCCAGCAGGAGCTGTACACCTTCGGCGGCCCGAACAATCCCGCCGGGCTGGCGCCGCCGCAGGATCCGGATGCTCCCAAGGTCAAGAACGTCCGGCAGATCTCCAAGGAGATCTTCGACTACTCGCGGGCGCAGGCCAAGCGGCGCAATCGCAACTAGGGAAGGGAGTGGAGGGACTCCCCGGAGGGGCCGGGCCCATCGGGCCCGGCCCTTTCGTTTCCGGGGTGTTCCTGGTCTCTTGGTGCCATGACTGAACCTCGCGGCGCCGGCAAGTTGCCTGACCCCTCCCGGGTGCCGTTCCGCTCCACGGCGGGCCACGTGCTCGTCGCCGCGACGGCGTTCGGGCTCCTCGCCGGCTGGGGTGAGGTCGCCACGCAGCTCGTCCGACGGTTCGGCTTCGGGACGCTCTGGCTTTTCGGCCCCGACCTGGTCTGGATGGCGCCGCTCGCGGAGTTGGCCCTGTTTCTGATTGCGGGCCTTCTGTACCTCATGGCGGCGCTCCCGATCCAGGCCCTCCGGCGCCCGCCCGCAATCCACGGGGCGTTCGGAGGGCTCGCCGCGCTCGCCCTCCTGATCCAGGCCGACGCCCTTCACCCGGCGGCCACGGCAGTTCTGGCGGCGGGGCTGGGGTCGGTTCTGGGCCGAAGGACCAGACCGACCGCAGCCCCGCCGGTGCGGACGGCGGCGGCCCTTGCGGTCGCCGTCGTGGTCGCGGCAGCGGCCGTCGAGGGCGCTACCCGGTTGGCCGAACGGCGAGCCGAGGCTCGGACACCGGCCCCGCCTGCCGGTCGGCCCAACGTGCTCCTGCTGGTGCTCGATACGGTTCGGGCGTGGAACCTGGGTCTCTACGGCCATGGCCGGCCCACCACGCCACTGCTCGACCGGCGGGCGGAGTCGGCGGTGATCTTCAATCGGGCAGTCGCCCCCTCCCCCTGGACGCTGCCCTCCCACGCGAGCCTGTTCACCGGCCAGTGGCCGTTCGAGCTGTCGGCCAACTGGGAGACCCCGCTGGACGGCGCGCCGCGAACCCTGGCGGAGGCCCTTGGCGGGGCCGGCTATGCCGCCGCCGGCTTCGTCGCCAACTACCGTTACACCGGGCGATCGACCGGGCTCGCTCGTGGCTTCGCGCGTTACGTCGACTACCCCCGGAGCTGGGACGAGGGGCTTCGCATGAGCGCCCTGGTGCGGCGACTGCTGCGCCGGCCTGCGGTCCAGGAGTGGCTGGGGAGAAACCGGGTGCTCGAAGCCCGGCCAGCAGCGGCGGTGAACGGAGCCTTCCTGCGGTGGCTCGACCGCCGGGAGGAGGGACGTCCCTTCTTCGCCTTTCTCAACTACATCGATGCCCATTCGCCCTACCTCCCGCCGCGGCCGTACGACACCCTGTTCTCAGGGGCTGGCGACCCCCGGCAGTACGCCGAGCGGTATCTCTCGGCGGTCGAAGGCGCGTTCGGGCGGGGGCCCCTGCCGCGAGGCCTGCTGCGAGAGTATCTGGACGGATACGACGGCGCTCTCCGGTACCTGGATGTCCAGGTCGACTCGCTCCTGGCAGAGCTGGACCGTCGGAACCTGCTGGCGAACACGGTGGTCGTGCTCACCTCGGATCACGGCGAGCACTTCGGCGAACACGGGCTGATCCAGCACGGAAACAGCCTCTATCTGCCGGTCCTCCATGTCCCACTGGTGATCTGGGCGCCGGGGCTGCGCCCGGGACGTCGCATCGCGACGCCGGTGTCACTCCGCGACCTGGCCGCGACGGTACTCGACCTGGCCGGCGTCGTGGATCGGGAGATCGGCGGCCGCTCGCTGGCCCGGTGGTGGGCTCCTGGGGGGGATTCCTCCGGGGCCGATCTGCCGGTTGCCTCCGTCGACTGGCATCGCAACCTGTCGCGCTTCCCCCCCGCGCCCCTCCTCCAGGGTTCCCTGCGCTCGCTGGTGTTCGATAGCCTGCACTACATCCGGCGCGCCGATGGCCTGGAGGAACTCTACGACCCGGACCGGGACTTCCTGGAATCCCGAAACCTGGCCAGCGATCCCCGGTATGCCTCGGCGCTGGAGGAGGCGCGCCGGGCGGCGGACGCCGTCTTTGGCAGTCGATTGGGACCCGTGCCGCCGAGGTAGGTTGCCTGGCGCGTCGCCTCGAGCTGCGGCCATCGGCCCCCACGGGGAGTTGGGGGGGCGGGGGGCCGCGGTCAGGGTACCTCGCGCTCGGCCTGAGCGACCCACCTGACCCAGTCGTCCGGCGGCGGCTCCGCTCGGCGGCAGGCCTCGCGGCCCATCGCGAGGGCTCGCCGCGCCAGGACGGCCGCCTCGTCGCCGGCCCCCTCCGCCTGGAGGAGAGCGCTCCGCAGCGCCAGCGTCTGCCCGTAGCCCCAGATCCGGTCGGGGTCGCCGAGGAGCTCGGCGGCGCTGGCGGGATCGAGGCGGGGAATCAACCCGCCCAGGGGGCCCAGCACCTGGCCCTCCGCCTCCTCCAGGTACTGCCGTGCCAGATCGAGCGATACCGTCGGGTCCCGCCGGAGAAGGCGCGCGATGATGGCGGAGATCTGTTCGATCCAGCGCAGGACGATGTCGCGCTGCATGGGCGGCCTCGGGAGTGGCTGGGAATCAGGGTGCCGGGGCGGCGGCGGTCAAGCGGGCCGATGCCGATCGCGTCGGCTCCCCGGTCGGTCGGGTGGGGATACTCTGCATTGCAAAGTACTTGACACATCGCGCGGCCGACCCCAGATTGCGGCCCATGCCCGGTCCAGCCGCCTCCCGCCGCCGCGCCGACGAGCCCATCCCCCTGCACCTCCGGGCCCTTGCCGACCTGACCTATATCCGGCAGACCATGGAGCGCGCCACCGTCCTGACCTCGGTGCCTGGCTGGGGCGGGGTCGCGATGGGTGTCACCGCCCTGGGTGCGGCCTGGCTCGCCTCCCGGCAGGCCTCGGCGGCGGAATGGCTGGCCGTGTGGCTCGGTGAAGCGGTGCTGGCGCTGGGCGTGGGCGGGGCGGCGATGGTCCGGAAGGCGGAGGCGACCGGTGCGTCGCTGGTGGGGCGCGCGGGGCGTCTCTTTGCCGGGGCCTTTGCCCCACCGGTCCTCGCTGGGGCTGTCCTCACCGGGGTGCTCTATGGCGTTGGCGAGGTAGGGCTCCTGCCGGGCCTCTGGCTGCTGCTCTACGGTGTGGGCGTCACCACGGCTGGGGCCTTCTCTGTCCGGCCGGTGCCGGTGATGGGGATCTGTTTCATGGGGCTCGGCGCGGTGACGTTCTTCCTGCCCGCCGGAACCGGTGACCTGATGCTGGCGCTCGGCTTCGGAGGACTGCACCTCGTCTTTGGCTGGCTGATCGCCACTCGCCATGGCGGCTAGACGAAGCGCCGCCCGGGCGCTCGATCCGACAGCCGCGGGGCCGCAGCCCGTCGTCCCGGCCGATCCGGGGCCGGGCGGGGCCGCCGGTTCATCCGGCAGGCGTCGCGGGACGGACCCCGCAAGGGCGCCGCTGGAGCTCGACCGGCTGATTCATGAGCGGATCCGGCTTGCGATCGTGAGCGCGCTGGCGGTCAACGAGCGGCTCAGCTTCGGCGAGCTCAAGGATGTCACCGGCGCCACGGACGGCAACCTGAGCGTGCATGCGAGGAAGCTCGAAGAGGCGGGCTATCTGGCCTGCCGGAAGGGCTTCTCGGGCCGGGTGCCGCGCACCGAGTACCGCCTCACCCCAACCGGCCGTCGGGCGCTGGAGCGGTATCTGGCCCACATGGAGCGCATCATTCAGGCGACCCGGAGCGACGGACCCGGGTAACCGCTCGGGTGTCCGGGTCGCCGGTTGGTGGACGATCGCTCTTACCGACCTCACGGCGCGCCAGCGAGGCCCGGCGGATCGATCGCCCCCCGAACCACCGTGATCGCCTGTCCGGCAAGCAACACTCGATCTCCCCGCACCGTCACCCGCACGGTGCCTCCCCGCGGCGAGGCCTGATAGCCCACCAGGTGCTCGCGCCCGAGGCGTCCGGCCCAGTAGGGGGCGAGGGTGCAGTGGGCGGAGCCGGTCACCGGATCCTCGTCGACCCCGGCCCGGGGCGCGAAGAAGCGGGAGACGAAGTCCCGGCCGGGTGTCTGCGCCGGCGCGGTGACGATGACCCCGCGGCAGTCCACCCGCCGCAGCGCGGCGAAATCGGGCGCCAGGCCCCGGATCCGGGCCTCGTCCTCCAGCACCACCAGGTAGTCCGGCTGCGCGACCCGATTCCGGAGCACGGCGGCCGGACCGGCGACGCCTAACGCCCGGAGCAGGCCGGCGGGCGGATCGGCCGGCGCCGGCGGGGTGCTGGGGAAGTCCAGGACGATCCCCCCGTTATCGCGTCCGGCGGTAAGCAGGCCGCTCCTGGTATGGAACCGGGCTGCGCCCGTGGCGGCAAGCCGTCCCGTTTCCCAGAGAAAATGCGCGCTGGCCAGGGTGGCGTGCCCGCAGAGGTCCACCTCGCAGACTGGCGTGAACCACCGGAGGTCGAAGCCGTCCGGTCGCTCCGCGAGGAACGCGGTCTCGGCCTGGTTCATCTCCCGGGCGACCGCCTGCATCCAGCCGTCGGGGACCGGCCGATCGAGCCAGCAGACGCCCGCGGGGTTCCCCGCGAAGGGCCGGTCGGTGAAGGCGTCGATGAGCCAGAGATCCATGGGTCAGGAGGGTAGAGGAGCGTCGGCGTGGTGACAGGCGACCCGGGACGGGCCCACTGTCCGAAGCTCCGGGCGTTCCGTGCGACACCGGGCGTCCCGGGTCTGGAGGAAACAGCGGGAGGCAAAGGCGCAGCCCTGAGGCAGCGAGTGGGGACTCGGCGGGTCGCCCGGGAGGACGATCCGGACCCGCTGGCTGTCGGGATCCGGCTCGGGCACGGCCGAAAGCAGAGCCCGCGTATACGGGTGTCGAGGTCGCTCCAGGACCTCGTCCCGCAAGCCTTCCTCCACGATCCGGCCCGCGTACATCACCGCGATCCGATGGGCGATCTGCCGGACCACGGCGAGGTCGTGAGCGATGAAGAGGTAGGCCAGCCCGCGCCGGGACTGGAGATCGCGGAGCAGGTTCAGCACCTGGGCCTGCACCGACACGTCCAGGGCGGAGACCGGCTCGTCGCACACCAGGAACTCGGGGTCGACCGCCAGCGCCCGCGCGATGCCGATTCGCTGGCGCTGACCCCCGGAGAATTCGTGGGGGTACCGGTCGGCCAGGGCCGGGTCGAGGCCCACCTCGCCGAGGAGTGCCGCGACCCGGGCCGGTCGCTCGGCGCGGGGCACCAGCCGGTGGATCTCGATTCCTTCGGCCACCGAGGCCCCGATGGTCATTCGGGGGTCCAGCGATCCGTGCGGATCCTGGAAGACGATCTGCATCCGTCGGCGCAGCGCCTGGAGGGTGCGGCGATCCGCCCGCAGCACGTCGATGCCCCCGAAACGAACCGATCCGCTCGAGGCCTCGACCAGCCGGAGGATGGTGCGTCCCAGTGTGGTCTTCCCCGAACCCGATTCGCCCACCAGCGCGAGGGTCTCCCCCGGCGCGACGGTCAGGCTGACCCCGTTGACCGCGTGCGCCGTCCGCCGCCGGCCGAAGAACCCGCCGGTCTCGAATCGGGTGACCAGGTCCACCACCTCGAGCAGCGGCGGGCTCACGACGAGTCTTCCGGCGCGAGGTAGCATCGATGGTGGTGTCCGGGTCCCGCTTCGATCCACGGGGGTGGGTCTCCCTGGCATGGCGCGAACCGCTGCGGGCAGCGCGGATGGAACCGGCACCCCGAGGGCCAGGCCGCGGGGAGGGGGACCGCGCCGGGGATCGGGGTGATGGGTTCGACCGGCCCGGCGAGCCGCGGGATCGAGGCGAGGAGCGCCCGGGTATAGGGATGGCGCGCCTCGCGGAAGACGGTTCGCGTGGGGCCCTGCTCCACCAGCTGGCCCGCGTACATCACGGCGATCCGATCGGCCCGTCCCGCCACGATGCCGAAGTCATGGGTGATGAGCAGGACCGCCATCCCCCGCGCCGCGCGAAGCCGGTCGAGCAGTTCCAGGATCTGCGCCTGCACCGTCACGTCGAGGGCCGTCGTCGGCTCGTCGGCGATCAGGAGGTCGGGCCGGGCCGCCAGCGCGATGGCAATCATGACCCGCTGGCGGAGCCCCCCGCTCAG
>CAZFSA010000081.1:0-20450 GCA_964521535.1 uncultured Gemmatimonas sp. | reverse complement strand
TGCTCCGCCGCGCGGCGGCCCACGCCGCACGGGAGACCACCGCCGCGGCGCTCGACCGGCCGCTCCGGATGCGATACGACCGGCTCTGGACTGCCCGGGCCGCGCCGGTCGTGGTGGCCCTCCATGGGGATGCCTGCGGAGCCTGCTTCACCGCCGTGCCCCGGAACCGCCGCAGCCAGATCCGGGCCGGGGTCCTGCTCGACAACTGCGAGGCCTGCGGCGTGATCCTCTACGCCCGCGACGATCTCGCGTGATGCAGCTTCCCACGCGGTGGGTGATGGCACCGCCCCCGGACCGGGACTCGACCCGCCGGCTGGCGGAGGCGCTCTCCCTCCCGTATACGCTCGCGGCCCTGCTGGTGCAGCGCGGGCACGCCGACCCGGTGCGGGCCGAGGGCTTTCTGCGCCCGTCCCTCGACGCCCTGGCCGACCCGTACACCCTGGCGGGCATGGCCGACGCCGTGGAGACCATCACCCACGCGGTGAAGGCCGGCGGACCGATCGTGGTGCATGGGGACTATGACGTCGACGGGCAGTGCTCGGCCGCGCTGCTGACCCGGGCGCTTCGCGAAACCGGTGCCCGGGTCGAGGCCTTCGTGCCACATCGGATGCGCGACGGGTACGACTTTGGGCCCGCGGGACTGGAACACGCCCGGGCGATCGGTGCCCGGCTGATCATCACCTGCGACTGCGGCATCACGGCAGTGGAGGCGATCCGGCAGGCGAGGAACGCCGGTATCGCCGTCGTGGTGACCGACCACCACCTCCCCGGTGGCGAGCTGCCGCCGGCAGAGGCCGTGCTCGACCCCCAGCGCGCCGATGACCGCTCCGGACTCGGGGCGCTCTGCGGCGCCGGAGTCGCCTTCAAGCTGGTCCAGGCCCTGGTCGAGCCCCTGGGGCTTCCCTCGAACCTCCCGTTCCACCTGCTCGACTACGTTGCGCTGGCCACCGTCGCCGACGTGGTGCCGCTGGTGGGCGAGAACCGGGTCCTGGTCCGACACGGCCTCCGGCTGCTCAATCGATCGCGCTGGCCCGGGCTTCGGGCCCTCGTGCAGGTGGCCGGCCTCGCGGACCGCCCGGTGAAGGCGTCGCACGTGGGCTTCATCCTCGGGCCCCGACTCAATGCCGCCGGCCGGATCGGCGATGCCAGCGATGGCCTCCGGCTCCTCCTCGCCGACGATCCCGGCGAAGCCCGGGCGCTCGCGGAACGGCTGGAGCGACTCAACACCGAGCGCCAGGACCTCGACCAGGCGATGCTGAACCAGGCGCTGGAACAGATCGAGCGCCAGGTGGCGCTCGATCGTACGGCCGGGCTGGTCCTCGCGTCGGAGGCCTGGCATCCGGGGGTCGTGGGAATCGTGGCCTCGCGGGTGGTCGAGCGCTTCGGGCGGCCGACCTTCCTGATCGGCCTCGATGGCGACATCGGCAAGGGATCGGGCCGAAGCATTTCCCGGTTCGACCTCCACGGGGCGCTGGTCCGCTGTGCCGATCTGCTGGAGCGATACGGAGGGCACCACATGGCGGCCGGCGTCACGGTGCGGCGCGACCGACTGGAGGCGTTCCGGGAGCGGTTCGCGGAGGTCGCCGGGGCGGCCCTCGATCCTGCCGACCTCGGCCCCGAGCAGCGGGTCGACCTGGAGATCACCCTGGGCGAGGCCTCGGTCGACCTCGAACGGCTCTGCCATCACCTCGAACCCTGCGGCATGGGCAACCCCGGCCCGGTGTTTCTCACCCGGGGCGCAGCGCTGGTGAACTGGCAGTTCGTCGGGCCGAACGCCGATCACCTGCGGGGGTACCTCCGGGATGGCACCGGCGGGCTGGCCACGATCGGCTTCCAGTTCGCCGACCGGGCGGGGTGGCTCGACGACCGGCCGGTGGATGCAGCCTTCCGTCTGGAGCGGAACGAGTACCGGGGGCAAACCACCTTGCAGGCCCGGCTGATCGCGTTGGCTCCGCACCGCGCGGAGTGACCCGGATCGTCGCGGGTGCCCTGGGCGGCCGGCGCCTGGTGCTGCCCGGTGACCCGCGAGTGCGCCCCACCGCGGAGCGCGTCCGGGAGGCCTGGATGAGCATCGTGGCCCCGGCGCTGCCGGGCGCCCGGGTGCTGGACCTCTATGCCGGGAGCGGGGCCCTCGGTTTCGAGGCGTTGTCGCGGGGGGCCGCCCGGGCGACCTTCGTCGATCAGCTGCCCGCGTCGATCCGCGCGGTGCGCGCCAACGCGCGAGCGCTCGGGGTGGAGCCCCAGGCGGAGGTGATCCGGATGGACGCCCTGCGCTACCTGGAACGGCTGGAGGGACTGGCGTTCGACGTGGCCTTTGCCGATCCTCCGTACGGCCACGAGGCGGCGCGCCTCGTCGTGGAGCGGTTCCGCCGGGCGCCGTTCGCCCGGATCCTCGGCGTGGAGCACGCCGCGACCCAGATCCTGCCGGGCGACGATACCCGACGCTACGGCGAAACCTCGCTCACCTTCTGCCACGCCCTATGACGCGGATCGCGCTCTACCCGGGCTCGTTCGACCCGCCCACCCGCGGCCACGAAGACCTCATCCGGCGGGCGGTCCGACTGGCCGACCGCCTGGTGGTGGCGATCGCCATCAACCCGGCCAAGCAGCCGCTCTTCCCGGTTGAGGAACGCCTGGACCTCCTCCGGACGGTGCTGGGCCAGGATGCCAGGATCAGCGTCGACTCCTTCGAGGGGCTCCTGGCCGACTACGCCCGGCGGATCGGGGCCTCGTTCCTGGTGCGGGGCCTTCGAGCGGCCGGGGACTTCGAGTACGAGCTCCAGATGGCGCTCATGAACCGCCAGCTCGAACCCGGCCTCGAGACCCTGTTCCTGGTCCCGGCTTCCGGCCTCACCTACGTCAGCGCCAGCCTCGTGCGGGAGGTGGCGCGGTTCGGGGGCAACGTCGGGGAGCTGGTGCACCCGGCGGTCGCCGCGGCCCTGGCCCGGCGGTTCGGACGATGAGCCCGCTCGAACGCCTCCTCGCCAGGGCCCGCAACGGGCAGCCCCGTCTGGTGCTGGTTGGGGCGCCAGACTGCGATCTCGGCTCGCTGCGGGGACTGCTGGAGCGGGGAGGCTTCGGCCCGCCGATGGTGATCGGCCAGGGCGGGCTCGTCCCGGCCGACGACCCCCGGTTGCAAGGCGTCGCCATCAAGCTGCGCGAGCGCTGGCCGGAGCGGGTGAGAGACGGGATCCACGCCCTGGACCTGGCGAGCGACCCGCTGCTGTTCGCGGCCGGACTGGTCCTGAGCGGCGAGGCCGACGTCCTGCTCGCCCTGCCGGGGGTCTCCCCGGACCGCCTCGAGGAGACCTACCGCTGGCTGCTCGGACCCGACCGGGCCACCCGCGGTCGCGGCGCCCTCCGATACCTCGAAACGACCGATGGGCGGCTTCTGACAACCGTCGTGCCGGACACCGCCGGGCCCCTGGACGCGCGTGGCCTGGCCCAACTGGCCCTGTCGGCAGCCGCCCACCGGCAGCGGGCGGTGGGCGATGCGCCCTCGGTCGCGTTCCTGGTGCCGCCCCCCACCCGCGATGCCAGCCACGCCGACGCCGAGATGGCCCTGGCGGAGTTCCGCGCCGGCGCCCCGGGACTGGCGGGATCGGTGGCCTGGGACTGGGCCGAGGCCGCCGACACCGCACCCCGGTTCCCCCCGCGGCCCAACGTTCTCATATTTCCAGATCCGGTTTCGGGTCATCTGGCGCATGGGCTGCTGCGGGACGCCGCCGCCGCCCGGACGCTGGGGCCGCTCTTCCCCGAAGGGCGCTGGGCCGTGGCCGGCCTCGAAGGTTCGCAGCACGACGATATCGTGGCCGTCGCCGCCGTGGCGGCGGCCGGACTCAGAGGCGGGTGAGGGGAGGACGACCATGGGCTTCAGCAAGACCGCCGCGGGTGACGTGACTGTCGTGCGGGTCGAGGGCCAGCTGATCGTCGGCAACCGGCAGGAGCTCAAGGGGCTGATCCAGGAGGCGCTGGACGCCGGCGCCCGGAAGTTCCTCGTCGACTGCACCAACACCGGGTACATCGACTCCTCAGGGCTCGGCGCCCTGGTCACCGTCTCCAAGAAGGTCCGCGAACTCGGTGGCGAACTCCGCCTGGCGGGCCTCAACGACGACCTCCGGTCGTTGTTCGAGCTGACCAAGCTGGACAGCCTCTTTCAGATCGCCCCGACGGTCGAGGCGGCACTCGCGGACTTCTGACCGGTGACCGCCCCGCTTCGCCTCTCGCTTCGGCGGTCGCCCCTGGGCCCCGATGCCGCGGCCCTGGAGTTGCGGATGCCCAGCGACGTGACCGAGGTCGAGGCAGCGGTGGAATTGATGGCCCGGCATTGCTTTGCCGGCCGGACCCCGTGCACCCGGACCGCCTTCCGCCTCCGGGTGGCGCTCACCGAGGCGCTGAGCAACGCGATCCTGCGCGGCAACGGCGAGGATCCGGCCAAGCGGGTCCGGATCTGCGCCGAGCTCGGCGCCGAGTTCATCCGCTTGTCGGTGTGCGACGAGGGTAACGGATTCGATCCTGCGACGTTGCCCCCGCCCACCTCGCCGCCCGCGGTCGAGTCCGAACGCGGGCGGGGCCTCTTCATCATCCGTCAGCTGGCCGATGCCGTCGAATTCAACGAACGGGGAAACACCATCTGGATGACGCTGCCGCGCTGCTGAAGCGGCTCGAGCCCATCCTGGCGCTTCTGGAATCCGCGACCGGACCGTCGCTGCGCCTCTGGACCAGCGGCCCGGAGGGCCCGGTCCCGGTTCGCGGCCCGGCGTCGGACTGGAGCCCGCCGCTCCGCTCCCCGGGAGTTGCGTTGACTCCCGAGGGCCCCCGGTGGTTTGCCCCACTGCCCGATGCGCCCGATCTCTGGCTCGAGGCCGAGGTGGCGAACGGGGCGCCGTCCCCCGCGTCCGTGGCCCTGCTCGAGCTGCTGGGGCACGTGGTGCGAAGCGAGCGGGAAGTCAGCCGCCTCTCCCAGGAGCTGGCCAACCGTTACGAGGAGATCGACCTCCTCTATACCATCTCCGAGACCCTGGGACACACGCTGGAGCTGGAGCGCGCCGCCCAGTACATCGTGCGGGCAGTGGCCTCGGTGGTCGGGGCGAGGCGGGCCTCGATCCTCCTGCTCGATGACACGGCCACCACCCTTCGCACGGTGGCGGCACAGGGCATCCCGCCGGGCCGCGCTGGCATGGTTCGCGTCGATGACCCGGTGTCCGTGGCGGCGCGGGTCATCCGCGAGCACCGCCCCCTGATCAGCGACGCCGACGCCGGCGGGCCACCCTCCGCCTTTGGGGAGGAACGCGGGTATCAGGGCGTGGCCTTCATGAGCGTCCCGATCTGCTACTCGGCGCCCGGTGGGGCCCATCGCTGCATTGGCGTCGTCAACCTCACCGACCGGATCGGCGGCGACCGGTTCACCACCTCCGATCGCAAGCTGGTCACCGCCATCGCCAACCAGATCGGCTCCGCGCTCGAGAACGCCCGCCTGGTGGAGCGGGAGCGCGAGGAACAACGGCTCCGCCGCGAGCTGGAGCTGGCCCGCGAACTCCAGCAGGATCTTCTTCCGGACCCGTCGGCTCTCCAGGGGGTGGCGCAGGTCGGCGTGCGCTGTCTCTCGCTGGAGTCGGTGGGCGGCGACTTCTACGGGTTCTCCAACCTGGGGCGCGGGGCGGTGGGGGTGATGGTGGGTGACGTAAGCTCACACGGGCTCTCCGCGGCCCTGCTCATGGCCTCGGTGATCGCGGCTGCCGGCATCCACGCCCACGCGGAGGCCTCGCCCGACGCGATTCTCACCGCCCTCCGAAACAGCCTCGCCGCCAAGCTCGACTCGACCGAGAGCCACGTCACCGTCTTCTACGGGGTGGTCGACCCGGGACATCGCCAGCTGGTCTACGCCAACGCGGGGCATGGCCACGCCTTCCGGGTCCCGGCCGCCGGCGATCCGGTCCGCCTCGACGCCACCGCGCCGCCCCTTGGCCTTGGGGAACCGACGCCGATCGAGGCCCGATCCGTTCCCTGGGTTCCGGGCGCCGACCTCCTCTGCCTCTGGACCGATGGCCTGGCCGATGCCACCAGTCCCGGCGGCGAGCGGTTTGGGGAGCGCCGGATCCTGGAGACCATTCAGGCGCGCCGGGAACTCCACCCCGAAGCCATCGTGGCCCACGTGATGATGGAAGTCGAGGCCTTCGCTCCCGTCCCCAGCGACGACCGCACGCTCCTGGTGCTGAGGGCCTGACCGGGCGTGAGGGCCAAGCGCCACCTCGGCCAGCACTTCCTCACCGATCCCCGGATCCTGAACCGGATCGCCGACGCCCTCGACGCGGCCCCCGGCGACCGGGTGCTGGAGATCGGCCCCGGCCGGGGAGCCCTCACCCGGGTGCTACTCGCGCGGGGGTTCCGGGTCACGGCCGTCGAGCGCGACCCCGAGCTGGTCCCCGCACTCCGAGCCGGGTTCCCGGACCTTACCCTGGTGCAGGGAGACGCCCTGCGCCTTGACTGGGCAGCCGCGGTCGGAGCGGAACGCGGCGGCCCCTGGCGGGTCGTCGGCAACATCCCCTATCAGATCACCAGCCCGCTCATCGACAAGGCGCTGGAACCTCCCCGTCCGGCCCGCATCGTCTACCTGGTCCAGCGCGAGGTGGCGGACCGGCTCGCTGCCGAGCCGGGTACCCCCGCCTACGGCGCCCTGACCGTCGGCGTGCGAGTCCTCGCGGGGGTCGAGCGACTCTTCGCCGTGCCGGCCGGGGCCTTCCGGCCCCGGCCCCGGGTCGAGAGCGCGGTAGTCCGGATCGAGCCGCTCGCGCTACCGCTGGTTCCGGATTCCGAATTGGTCCAGTTCCGGCGACTGGTGACCGGGCTTTTCGGCGCCAGGCGGAAGCAGCTCCTCCGGGCACTCCGCACCGTCGGGCTCTCGCTCGAGGAGGCGAAGCGGGCAGTTGCGGCGCTGGGAGTCGAGGGCACCCGGCGGGCGGAGACCCTCGCCCCAGGAGAGTTCGTGGCGCTCCACCGGCACCTCGTTGACGCCAGGGACGACAGTGCCTAGCTTTGTGAAATCTTTCACAATGCCCATGAAGACCGTCGCCGAGAACACCATCCGCCGCCTCTCGCTCTACCTCCGGTTCCTGGAGGAGTTCGAGCACCAGGGCGAGAGTACGGTCAGCTCTGCGGCGTTGGCTTCGCGGGGCGGCACGACCTCGGCGCAGGTCCGCAAGGATCTTTCGTTCTTCGGCTCCTTCGGCAAGCGGGGCCTCGGGTATTCGGTTCCCCAGCTCATCGCCCGCCTCCGGGAGATTCTTGGCCTTGGCCGGCGGTACTCGGTCATCGTGATCGGCGCGGGCAAGATCGGGAGCGCGCTGGTGCAGTACCAGGGGTTTCGGGAGCGCGGGTTCAACATCGTGGGGATCTTCGACAGCAATCCGGAGAAGGTTGGCCGCCGGTGGAACGGATTGGAGGTCCGCGACGTGGCGCGGCTGGAGCGTGATGCCGCCGAGCTGCGCCCCGAGATCGCGATCATCGTGACTCCGGCGGAGGCAGCCCAGGCGGTGGCCGAGCGGGCCGTGGCCTGCGGGGTGGCGGCGATCCTCAACTTCGCGCCGGCCCAGCTGCAGGTGCCCCCCGCGGTCGCGGTCAAGAATGTCAACCTGGTTCTGGAGATGGAGGCCCTGTCCTTCGCGCTCGCGGGGCGGGAAAGAGGGGAGACTGCCTAGCGTCCCGCCACGCCTTTGCGTCTCCCACCCCTCTCGCTATCCTTTGCTCCATCCATGCCGCCGCTTCGCGTCACCTCCGAGATCGGGGTGTTGGAGACCGTCCTGGTCCACACACCGGGCCGGGAGCTGGAAGCGGTCACCCCTGGCACCCGCGAGGATTACCTCTACGACGACCTGATCGGGCTGGAGGTCTCGGCCCGGGAGCACCGTCGCCTGGTGGCGGTGCTTCGGAAGTTCGCGCGGGTCCGGGAGATCGCCGAACTGGTAGCGGAAGCGCTCGCGATCCCCGAGGCCCGCGAGTTCCTGGTGTCGCGAACGCTGGACCGGGTGCCGTCGGCGCTGCTCGACGAGGCCTTCGGCCGGGTGGACCCCCGGGCCATGGTGCGGATGCTGATCGAGGGTGTGGAGGAGCCCGGTGGCCCGATCGCCCGCACGGTGAACGAGGTCGGCTTCGTGCTGCCCCCGCTGCCCAATCTGTTCTTTCCCCGGGACGTGGGGATGGTGATCGGAAACCACGCCGTGGTCGGTGCGATGCGGTACGGGATCCGGTGGACCGAGGAGCTGCTGGTGGCCACCGCGTTCCGGTTCCACCCGGAGCTCGAGAGCGCCGGCATCCTGTACGACGGGTCCGAGGAGAAGCGGAGCAACTGTACCCTGGAGGGCGGGGACGTCCACGTGCTGCGGCCGGACCTGCTGGTCGTGGGGTTCTCGGAGCGGACCTCGCCGGCGGCCATCGACCGGCTCGCCGACCTGCTGTTTCAGCGGACCCCCGTCACCGATCTCGTGGTGGTGGTGATGCCGCGCGAACCGACGGCGATCCATCTCGACATGCTGTTCACGCAGGTGGACCGCGAGCTGTGCGTGGTGTACCCGCCCGCATTCATCGGGCCCGAGCGGCTCACCATCCTGCACCGCCGCAAGGGACGCAAGACGGTCCGGGAACGGTCGGACCTCTTCAGCGCCCTGCGGCAGGTCAACCTCCGGGTGACTCCGATCCTGGCCGGTGGATCGCGGCGAGTGGTACAGGAGCGGGAGCAGTGGGCCAGCGGCTGCAACTTCCTGGCGGTGCGCCCGGGGGTGGTGGTGAGCTACCAGCGGAACGAAGCCACGCTCAGGGAGATGGAAGCGGCCGGCTTCACGGTGGTGCCGAGCCAGGACTTCGTGGCCTTCGATGACTGGGAGGAATCCCGCCGCCGGGTGGTGATCACGATCCCCGGGAGCGAGCTGGTGCGGGGCGGTGGCGGGCCGCGCTGCATGACGCTCCCGGTGCGACGGCGCGATCTGTGACCGGACTGGCGGCTGTTCCCACCGGGACCCTGGTGGATCGGGCGCTCGAGGCCCTGGGGTCGGGGCCCCGGTCGGCGGAACGTCTTTCCCGGGAGGTGTTTGGGCTCGGGCCGGTGCCCCCGGCGGTGGCCGACCGGCTGGCGGTGGCGTTGCTCGGGGCCGATCCTCGGGTCAGGCGTCTCCCGGACGGGCGCTGGGGTCTGGTGACGGCGGCGCTGGGGTCACCGCTGCTGGGCGACTGCGCCTTCGCAGTGGTCGACGTGGAGACGACCGGCAGCCGCGGGCAGGGAGGCGACCGGGTGACAGAAGTGGCCGTGACCGTGGTGCAGGGCGAGCGTTGCGAGGTGGTGTTCGAGAGCCTGGTCAATCCGGGGCGACCGATTCCGGCTGCCACCAGCCGGGTCACCGGCATCACCAACGACCTGGTCCGCGGAGCCCCGACCTTCGATGCCGTGGCCGACGAGGTCCTGGCGGCACTGGCGGGCCGGGTGTTCGTGGCTCACAACGCCCGGTTCGACTGGGCCTTCCTGGGTGCGGAGCTCCGCCGGGCGCGGGCGCTCGGGTTGGAGGGACCGAGGCTCTGTACCGTTCGGCTGGGGCGGGCCCTGATTCCGGGCCTCGGCTCCTATTCCCTCGACGCCGTGGCTCACTGGTGCGGGATCGAGAACCCGGCCCGTCACCGGGCCGGCGGAGATGCCTGGACTCTGGGAATGATCCTGCGTCGGCTGCTGGAGCTGGCCCGGGCACGCGACGCCCGCACCCTCGCGGACCTCGAGCGCCTCCAGCTCCGTCCCCGGAAGCGGCGGCGTGGCAAGCGCGGCCGGAGCGCGCCGGAGGATTCCCTTTGAGACCGCTCCCTGGACCCCTTGTGCCGGGATGGACTGTCCGTGGCTGACCCGAGAATGGCGCCCGTCCCGGAGCCTGTCCGGGTGGCGCTGGCGGGCCGGTACGAGATCGAGCACCCGATCGGCCAGGGTGGAATGGCGACGGTCTATCTGGCGCGAGACGTCCGTCACGGCCGGCAGGTCGCGGTCAAGGTGCTCCGGCCCGATCTCTCGGCCACCCTCGGCGCCGAGCGGTTTCTCCGCGAGATCCGGATCGCCGCCCGTCTCAACCATCCCAATATCGTGATGCTGATCGACTCCGGTGAAGCCGGAGGACTGCTCTTCTATGTGATGCCGTTCATCGAGGGAGACTCGCTCCGGCGACGCCTCGATCAGGAGCGGTCGCTGCCGCCGGGCGAGGTCGTTCGAATCGCCGCGCAGGTGGGCGACGCGCTGGACTACGCCCACCGCCAGGGGGTGGTGCACCGCGACATCAAGCCCGAGAACATCCTCTTCGCCGAGGGCCACGCGGTGGTGACCGACTTCGGGGTGGCCCGGGCGGTCACCACGGCGGCCGACCGGGCGGTCACCCGCACCGGGTACCCGGTCGGCACCGTGGGCTACATGAGCCCGGAGCAGGCGGCCGGGTTCACCGATCTCACGGCGCGGACGGACGTGTATTCGCTCGGGTGCGTGATCTACGAGATGCTGGTGGGCGCCGTGCCCGGGCACTGGCCCAGCGACGAATCCGGGCGTCTCCACCGGCTGCTGGAGGCCAGTGCGGAACATCGCCGGGTGCTCGACCGCCTACCGGGAGCGGTGGAACAGGTCCTGGTCCAGGCCCTCCGGATGCGGCCGGAGGATCGCTTCGCGAGCCCGAGGGCGCTCACCGAGGCGCTCGAGACAGCGTTCGAGCGGCGGCCCCGCTTCAGCGAGGCCCGGGCGCGAGAGATTGTCGCCCGCGCGGCCGAACTGGAGGCCGCGGCGCCCACGCAGACCGGGGCCCTTTCGCTTGGCGGGATGCAGCAGCTGGCGGCGGAAGTCGGGATCCCGCCCGAGCACGTCGAGGCCGCGGCCCGCGAAGTCACGGAGCGGCGAGCGCCCGACAGCATGGCGGCCCACTGGTTTCTCGGCTCCCCGACCCGGATCGTGGTGGAACGGATCGTCACCGGCGAGATCGACGAAAGCGATTATGTCACCGTCGTTGACGAGGCCCGTACCCGGCTCAGCAACGTGGGGCAGGCCTCCACGCTCGGCCGGTCCCTGGCCTGGCGGACCGTCAACCCGCCGAACCAGGTGGGAAGGAACGTCTATCTGACCCTGACACCGATGGGTGGGCGGACGCGGATCCGGGTCGAGGAGTCACTGACGCCGCTGGCCGGGGGGCTCTTCGGCGGCTTGGTGGGTGCGGTGGGTGCGGCGGGGCTGGGGCTCGCCATGGGGGTGGGAATCGGGGCGCTCCACAGTCCGCTTGCCGCGATCCTGATTGCGGCGGCCACGGTTGGGGGGAGCTTCGGTGCCGCACGCACCTTCCTGGCGAGATCCCATCGGAGCCGCACCCGGGACCTGGAAGAGTTGGTGGACCGGCTTGCCGGGTTCATCACCGAGGGCGGGTCGGGGGCCGACCGGCGCCGGCGCCTTTACCCCTGATTGACTCATCCGGTTGCTCTGCCTAGCTTTGGGCCACAAGTGGCGGCCCAACGCCGCCCACCCCGAGCCCGCGACTGGCGACAGGGTCCCGAAGCGCCGCCCCCCGCGGTTCCGACCGGAGGCGGCTTCTGGACACCCCGGTTGCCCGGGGTGTTTGCGTCAGTGCCCCTACACCCTCTGGCAGGAGGAAGTCGCTGAGCACGAACGAACGCGAGCGGCGGACGCGGATCAACCGGATGATTCGGATCAGCCCGGTGCGGGTGATCTCGGACACCGGGGAACAACTGGGCGTGTTGCCGGTCGAGGAAGCCCTTGCATTGGCCGAGGAACGGGGGCTCGACCTGGTGGAGGTGGCGCCGATGGCCCGGCCCCCCGTGGTCAAGATCATGGACTACGGGAAGTACAAGTTCGAGGAGGCCAAGGCGGCGCGGGCGGCGAAGAAGAAGCAGCACGTGATCGAGATCAAGGAGATCAAGTTCCGGCCCGGGATCGACGAGCACGACTTTGAATTCAAGACGCGACACATGCGGGAGTTCCTGACCTCGGGCAACAAGGTCAAGGTCACGATGATGTTCCGGGGCCGTCAGATGACCAGGGTCGAGTTGGGCAAGGCGGTGCTGGATCGGGTGGCCGAGACCCTCGCGGACGTGGGCAAGATCGAGTTCGATGCCCGGCTGGAAGGGCGGAACATGACGATGGTGATGGCGCCGAAGTAGGCGGCGCCCCGGAAGGGACGGAACGAGCGGTATGCCGAAAATGAAGACCAAGCGCGCGGCCATGAAGCGGTTCCGCTTCACCGGCAGCGGCAAGATCAAGAGGAACCGGGCGAACCATCGCCACATCCTCACCAAGAAGACGCGAAAGCGGAAGAATCGACTGGCCAAGCCGGATCTGGTGAGCTCGGCCGACTACCCGCGCGTCAAGCGCCTGCTGCAGGCGTAAGGAGGCCGGACCATGCCGCGGGTCAAGAGCAACGTCGCGCACCATGCGCGGAAGAAGAAGTACATGGCGGCCGCCAAGGGAGCCCGGGGCGGCCGGAGCAAGCTGTACAAGCCGGCGAAGGAAACCGTCGAGCGGGCAATGCGGTACGCCTACCGCGACCGCCGGAAGCGAAAGGGCGAGTTCCGGACCCTGTGGATCACCCGAATCAATGCCGCCGCCCGGCTCCACGACCTGAGCTACAACCGGTTCATGGCCGGTCTGAAGCGGGCCGGCGTCGAGCTCGACCGCAAGATGCTGGCGGAGCTGGCCGTGGCCGACGCGGACGCGTTTGCCCGCCTGGCCGAAATGGCCAAGGGCGCCGCGGGGGCGCGGTAGCCGAGCCGAGCGATTGCTCGCGTCCGAGCCCCCCGCGGTCGCCGGTCCGGCGGGCGCGGGGGGTTCTGCTTCGGGGAAGTTGGAGGCGGCGGGCTAACGAGGAGACCGAACGGGGATGAGTGAGCCAACCGCAGAGCAGACGCTGGAGGACCTCCGGGCGCGGCTCCCGGCCATCGCTGAGCTGGATGCCGCCGGCCTGGAACGGGAACGGGTGGCGATTCTGGGGCGGAAACAGGGCGCGCTTACCGCGCTGCTGCGCATCGTGCCGGGGCTCGACCCCGAGGAGCGCCGCCGGTTCGGCGCCGCGCTGAACACGCTCAAGACCGAGTTCGAGGCCGCGTTCGAGGCCAGGGCCGCGGCGCTCCAGCAGGCGCGGGGCGGCGCCGAGCCCGACGTCGACCTCTCGCTCCCGGGGCGGGGCCGCTGGGTGGGCGCGCGCCACCCGGTCACCGTCGTGATCGACGAGATCGTCGGGATCTTCCGAAGCCTGGGCTTCGCCGTGGCCACCGGCCCCGAGGCCGAGACCGAGTGGATGAACTTCTTCGCGCTCAATTTCCCGAAGAACCACCCGGCGCTCGATGCCCATGACACGCTCTACCTCGACACCGGTGGCCCGCCGGGCGACGAGGGGCGGGTCCTGCTCCGGACCCACACCTCGCCGGTGCAGATCCGCGTCATGCAGGCCGGTCCGCCGCCTTACCGGGTGGTGATCCCGGGCATGTGCTACCGCAACGACCCCTTCGACCCCTCGCATGCGCCGGCCTTCGCCCAGATCGAAGGCCTGGCTGTGGACGAAGGCATCGGCCTCGTCGACCTCAAGGCGACGCTCACCCAGTTTGTCCATCGGTTTTTCTCGCCCTCGACCAGGGTCCGTCTCCGGCCTTCCTACTTCCCGTTTACCGAGCCATCGGGCGAGCTCGATGTGGAGTGCCAGATCTGCCATGGCGGCGGCTGCCCGGCGTGCAAGCACACCGGGTGGATGGAGATTCTGGGTTGCGGCATGGTCCACCCCAGGGTCCTGGAGAACGCCGGGGTCGACTCCGAGCGCTATTCCGGATGGGCCTTCGGAATGGGGCCCGCCCGGGTGGCCATGAATCGGTATGGTCTCCCGGACATCCGGCTGCTGTACAGCGGCGACATGCGGCTGCTCCGGCAGCTCGGAGGAGCCGGGGCATGAACGTTTCCCGCCGGTGGCTCGAAGCCTTCCTCCAGCGCGCTCTCGATTCGCGCGAGCTGGTTCCGCGGCTGGCGATGCTGGGCGCCCCTCCCGACGCCGTCGAACCCCTCCGCCAGGAGCTGGCCCCGGTGGTGGTGGGTCTGGTGGAAGAGCTGACGGCCCATCCGAACGCCGATCGCCTCCGGATCTGTCAGGTCGCCGTCGGGGGCGGGGAACGGCGGCAGGTAGTCACCGGGGCCCCGAACGTTGAGCTGGGGCGGAAGTATCCGTTCGCCGGGGTTGGCGTGAAGCTGCCGAACGGACTGCTCCTGGAGCGCCGGAAGCTCCGGGGCGAGCTCTCCGAGGGAATGCTCTGCTCGGCGCGCGAGCTCGGCCTGGGCGAGGACCAGGATGGCCTGCTGGAACTCACCACCGACCAGCCGCCAGGTACCTCGCTGCTTGCCGCGCTGGGCCTGGACGACGAACGGCTCGTGCTGGACGTGCCCCCGGTCCGCGGCGACCTGCTGGGCCACAAGGGAGTGGCAAGGGAGCTCGCGGCTTCCCTCGGCGTTTCCTTCAGACTTCCGGCCGTGCCCGGTGCCGATCCCGTCGCTGATCTGCCCGCATCCCGGCGGGGCGAGGAGCCGCTCGAGGTGGGTGGGCTGACCGTGGCGATCGAACCTGGCTCGTCCGGCCGACGGTTCACCGCCGCGGTGATCGAAGGCGTGACGGTGGGCCCTTCCCCGGACTGGCTGGTCCGCCGGCTGGAGGCCGTGGGGCAACGCGCCATCAACAACGTGGTCGATGTCACCAACTATGTGATGTTCGAGCTGGGCCAGCCCCTCCATGCCTACGATGGGGCGCGCCTTGCAGGAGGGCGGCTTCAGGCCCGGTTGGCGCGGCCCGGCGAGACTCTCGTCACGCTGGATGGGGTCGCCCGACGCCTCGATCCCTCCATGACCGTGGTGGCCGATAGCGAGCGCCCGGTCGGCATCGCCGGGGTGATGGGCGGTCTGGACAGCGAGGTGCGCGATACCACCGCGACCGTGGTGCTGGAGGCGGCATGGTGGGACCCCGGAGCGACCCGCGCCACTCGAAAAGCGCTGGGACTCGTTTCCGAAGCGGCTCAGCGCTTCGAGCGGGGGACCGACCTCTGGGCGGTGCCCGACGCGCTCGAGCGGGGGATCCGGCTGGTTCTGGCTACCGCGGGCGGGCGCCTGGTGGATTCCCCCGTGGACCTCTGGCCCGGCCCGATCCATCCGCCCCGGGTGTTCGTGCGGGAGGCGCGGGCCGTCGAGATCATCGGCGTCCCGCTCTCCCGGGCGGAGATTGAACGATCGCTGGTGGCCGTCGGATGCACCGTGCTCGCCAAGCCCGAAGACGGCCGGCTCGCCGTGGACGTTCCAGGCTGGCGGCCCGATCTCACGGCCGAGATCGACCTGATTGAGGAAATCGCCCGGATCCACGGCTACGACCGGCTGCCGGACGAACTCCGGCCATTCCGGGTCGGGGCACAGGTGGATCCACCGAGCGAAGCGGTGGCAGCCGCTCTCCGCACCGGTCTCACCGCCGTGGGCCTCTATGAGGTGATTACCCTGCCCATCGGTCCCCCGACCGGGCCCGACGCGGTGGCGGTGGCCAACCCCCTCTCCGCCGAGCACGGCCATCTGCGCCAGCGGATCCTGCCGGCGCTGGTGCGGCAGGCCGAGGCCAACTGGGCCAACCAGGTCCACGACATCCGCCTCTTCGAGATCGGCACCACCTTCGAGCGCGGTGCCCCTGGTGCGATCCCGATCGAGACCACCCGGGTGGCCGGGGTCGTTTCCGGATCGAGGTGGCCGGCGCATTGGAGCGATGCCGGTCACGACACCGCCGTCGACTGGTGGGAACTCAAGGACCTTTTCCTCCGTGCCGTCTCCCTGGCGAATCCGGGAGCGTCGGTGCAAGTTGAGGAAGGGTCGCTGGTTGCGCGAAATGGGGAGGGCAGGGAAGTGGGCCGGGCCAGCCAGTTGGAGGCTGATCGGCCGCCGTGGGCCCGGCCCCTGTTCGGGTTCGAGGTCGAGGTGGTCGATGCCCCTCGGGCGCGGCCTCCATTCGTGCCTCCGCCCGCGCATCCGGCGTCCACCCGGGACCTGGCGCTGGTGGTGCCTTGGAGTGTGCCGGCGGCCCGGGTTCTGGCCGGGATGGCCAGGGCTGGCGGTGGGCTGCTCGAGTCCGTGGATGTGATCGATGAGTACCGGGGCCCGGGGCTGCCCGAAGGTTCGCGGAGCCTGGCGTTCCATCTGGTGTTCCGGGCCCCGGACCGCACCCTGCGGGACCGCGACGTTGACGGGGCCATGAACCGGATCCGGGGCGCGCTGGAGAACGAGCTTGGCGTCACCGTACGTTCCTCCTGACCTCGCGCAGCTGGAGGCCCTGGAGCGGATCGCCGCCGCCGTGGCGGAGGAGATCGCCGGGTGGCGGAAGCGCTGCCTGGCGGCGGAGGCCGAGTTGGAGGAGCTCAAGGCCAGATCGGCGAGCTACCTCTCCGGCGACGTGGCGCTGGCCCGCCAGCGGACCGCCGAACTGGAGGGCGAGAACCGGGAGCTCCGCGGCCGGATCGCCGCGGCACGGGAGCAGCTGGAGCAGCTGCGGACCCGGCTCCGGTTTGTCGAGCGCCAGCCCGCGGAGGGGCGGCCGTGAGCGACGCCGTGAAGGTGACGATCGGCGGACAGGAGCTCCTGGTGAGCTCGGACCATCCGCCGGAATACACTCGGGAGGTGGCGGGGTACTTCGATGCCGCGCTCTCCCGGATTCGGACGGCGCTGCCGACCGTCGATGCCCACCGGGCGGCGATCCTGGCGGCGCTGGCGGTGACGGACGAGCTGTTTCAGGCCCGGCGCGCGGACGCGGAAGCCGCCCGCCGCCTCGAGGTCCTGACCGAAGAGCTGGCCCGACTGGTGCCGCCGGCACGTCGGGCTCCCCGTCCCCGGGACGCAACCGACCGGGGCCAATGACCGATGCGCGGCGCTCTCCGGAGCGGCGCGTTGGAGATAGACCATGTCGACGATCGATCTGCTCCGGATCGGCGGAGCAGCGCTTGCGGGCATAGTTGTTACCGCGCTGGTCTACACCGCCCTGCTCCGATCCCGTCGGCGCCACGCCGCCGGCCTGGTGGACGAGGCAAAGCGGGAGGTCGAGCGCCTGCTCGCCCGGGCCGCCGATGATGCCGAGAAGGCCCGCGCCGCCCAGGTGGTGGACGCGAAGATGGAATCGCTCCGTCTTCGCGAGGAGATGGACCGGGAGCTCGGCCGCCGGCGCGAGGAACTGGACCGGACCGAGCGGCGGGCCGAGGAGCGGGAGCGTGCCCTCCTCCGGCGCCAGGAAGAGCTGGAACGCCAGACCCGCGCCCTCGGAAGTCAGCGGACGGCCCTGGAACAGAAGGAGCTTGCGGTCGAGGCCCGGACCCGGGAGCTCGAGGCCCTCGTGCACGAGCAGCGGAGCCGTCTGGAACGGATCGCCGGGCTGTCCGCGGAGGAAGCCCGGCGTGAATTCCTCCGCCGGGTCGAGGACGAGGCCCGGGCCGAGGCTGCCGCCCTGGGACGCGACATCCGTGAACAGGCCAAGAGGACCGCCGAGAAGGATGCCAAGCGGATCATCGCGATGAGCATCCAGCGGGTCGCGGCCGAACACACCGCCGAGACCACGGTGGCCGCCGTTTCCCTCCCGAGCGACGAGATGAAAGGCCGGATCATCGGGCGCGAGGGACGGAACATCCGCGCCTTCGAGATGGCGACCGGCGTCGACCTCATCATCGACGACACGCCCGACACCGTCATCGTCTCCTGCTTCGACCCGATCCGGCGGGAAGTGGGCCGCCGGGCGCTGGAGGCACTGATCGCCGACGGACGAATCCATCCCGGCCGGATCGAGGAGATCGTCCGGAAGATTCAGAAGGAGCTTGAAGAGCAGCTGGTCGAGCTGGGGGAGCAGGCCGCCTACGAGACCGGCATCCATGGCCTCCATCCGGAGCTGATCAAGCTGATTGGCCGGATGCGATACCGGACCTCCTATGGACAGAACATCTACGAGCATTCGAAGGAAGTGGCCTGGATCGCCGGGATGATGGCGGCCGAGCTCCACCTGGACGTCCAACTGGCCAAGCGCGGCGGGTTGCTGCACGACGTGGGCAAGGTGCTGACCCACGACAGCGAGGGTACCCACGTGCAGCTGGGCGTGGAGATGGCGACCAAGTATCGCGAGCACCCCCTGGTGATCAACTGTATCGCCGCCCACCACGACGACGTGCCCCACGAGACGGCGGAGTCGGTCCTGGTGCAGGCGGCCGACGCGATCAGCGGATCGCGTCCCGGCGCCCGGCGAGAGGCGTTCGAGACCTACGTCAAACGGCTGACCCGACTGGAGGAGATCGCCGGCGAGTTCGAGGGCGTCGATCGCGCCAGCGCGATTCAGGCCGGCCGCGAGGTCCGGGTGATCGTGGTCCCCGAGCGGGTCGACGATGCCCGGGCCCAGGACCTGGCCGACAGCATCGCGAAGCGAATCGAGAGCGAGCTGCAGTACCCGGGACAGATTCGCGTGACCGTGATCCGCGAGACCCGGGCCACCGGGGTGGCCCGGTGAGCGCCCGGATCCTGGACGGCGCCGCGCTCGCCGACGAGATCCGCGCCGACGTGGCCCGCGAGGTGGCGGTGCTCGCCACGCACGGCGTGCAGCCCGGCCTGGCCGTGGTGATCGTGGGCGACGACCCCGCCAGCCAGGTCTACGTCGCAAGCAAGGGGAAGGCCTGCGTCGAAGCAGGGATGCATTCGGAAACGGTCCGCCTGCCCGCACAGGCCACCGAGGCGGAGCTCCTGGCGGTGGTGGACCGGCTCAACGCCGACCCGCGGATCCATGGCTTCCTGGTGCAGCTGCCGCTTCCCAGGCACATCGACAGCGAGCGGGTTCTGCTTCGGATCAACCCCGACAAGGATGTCGATGGCTTCCACCCGATGAACGTCGGCCGGCTGCTGGTGGGCCATCGGCATGCCTTTCGGCCGGCGACCCCCTACGGCGTTCAGCAGATGCTGATCCGCTCCGGGATCGAGACCGAGGGAGCCCACGCGGTGATCATCGGGCGCTCCAATATCGTCGGCAAACCGATGGCGAGCCTGCTGATTCAGCCCGGTCCCGGCGGGAACGCCACGGTCACGATCTGCCACTCCCGCTCCCGGGATCTCCCCGGCGTCGCCCGCCTGGCCGACATCCTGATCGTGGCGATCGGCAAGCCCGAGTTCGTCACCGCCGACATGGTCCGCCCCGGCGCCGTGGTAATCGACGTCGGAATCAACCGGGTGGCCGACCCCTCTACCCGGAAAGGCTACCGGATCGTGGGCGACGTGGCCTTCGACCAGGTTGCGCGGGTGGCGGGTGCCATCACCCCCGTCCCCGGCGGGGTCGGGCGCATGACCATCGCCATGCTGCTGATGAACACCCTCCAGGCGGCCCGGCGGGGGCTCGGGTCATGAGGCCCCGGCATTCCCGATGAAACGACGGACCCGAGCCCCCGCCGATCTCTTCGCTCCGGGGCCCACGCCAGAGCCCGCGCCGCCGCCTGCGGGTCGGGACCGGGTACCGGCCTTCTCGGTGACCGAGCTGGCGCTCCGCCTCCGGGGCTCGGTCGAAAGCGCCACCGGTCAGGTCTGGGTCAAGGGCGAGGTATCAGGGTTCGCGGCCCGCGAGTCCGGCGACTGGTTCTTCGCCCTCAGGGACGAGACCAGCCAGCTGCGATGCGTCATCTGGCGAAGCCACGCCCGCCGTCTCAAGGCCGTCCCCGTCGACGGGACCGAGGTCTACCTGCTCGCCACCCCGACGGTGTGGCCCCAGCGGGGCGAGTTGCGGCTCAACGCCGTCACCCTGTTGCCCACCGCCGGTGTCGGCCTCCAGCAGCTGGCCCTGGAGCGGACCCGCGAGCGGCTGGAGCGCGACGGCCTCCTGGCGCCGGAGCGAAAGCGCCCCCTGCCGCGCTTCCCCAGGGTGGTGGCCGTGGTGACCAGCCCCGATGGCGCTGCCCTTCACGACGTGATCACTGTCGCCCGCCGCCGGTGGCCGGCGGTGCGACTCCTCCTGGTCGGGGCCCGGGTGCAGGGCGACGGCGCCGAGCGGGAGCTGGCCGATGCGCTCACGCTGGTCAACCGGATCGAACCGCTCGACCTTTGCATCGTGGCCCGGGGCGGGGGAGCGCGCGACGACCTCTTCGCGTTCAACAGCGAGGCCGTGTGTCGCGCGCTGGCTGCGGTCCGGGTCCCCACGATCTCCGCCGTCGGGCACCAGACCGATGTGACGCTCTCCGATCTGGTCGCCGACCTGCGGGCGCCCACGCCGTCAGCGGCGGCCGTCGCCGCACTCCCTGATCGGGTCCAGGTGGCCCGCGAACTGGGCGGCCTCGGCGCCCGGCTGGCGAACGGTCTCTCCCGTCGCACCCGGGTGATCGGCGAACGTCTGGCCCGCCTGGGCGACCGCGCCCGGGCGAGCCTCGAGGCC
>CAZFSA010000080.1:0-20526 GCA_964521535.1 uncultured Gemmatimonas sp. | reverse complement strand
CAGGGCGCGGGCGAGGTCGGGCCGGAGCGGGCCGGTCGTCGGCAGCGAGTCCGGGGTGCGGATCCGAATGTCGCCCTCGCCCTGGCGAAGCAGGTCCCGCCAGTACCAGAACTGCAGCGCGGCCGCCGACCCGGCGCGGGCGTGGCCGTCGAACCCGAGCAGGTTGGCCGCCACCTGGCGGAAGGCCGGCGCCTGTGCCTGGACGTAGGCCCGTTCCTGACCGAGGGCGCGCGCCAGGGCCGAGCGCCACTCGTCGGTGTCGACCCAGTACTCGTCGAGGGCCAGCTCGACCGCGTCCTCCGCAGTGAAGTGATAGGCGCTCGAGAGCACCGCCACGGCCCGCCGGCCCCGCGAGTTGGTGCGGCCCGAACGGTCGTGATAGATGTAGGCGGGGTATCGCTCGGCCGTGAGGGGGCTCCCCTCCAGCATCCGGTCAGGAGCGATGTTGTTGTTCTGCATGTAGCCCGAGGTCGGGCTCTCGAGCTGTACCAGGTCGTCGAGCGGGTGGATGCCCAGCCAGGCGGTGGCGCTGGTGTTCCCGGGCACCGGCCGGTTCCAGTCGTAGCCGGGCGGGCGCCGGGGCGTTTTCCCCGCCCGAACGTACCAGGAGTGGCCGAACCGGTCGCCGACCATCACGTTCTGCGGGAACATGCCGAGGCGCCGCATTGCCTCCCGGACGCCAGCCACGTCGCGCGCCAGGGCCATCCGGTAGACCTCTTCGTCGAAGGCTCCGGCGTCGTGCATGTAGCTGGTGCTCACCACCCAGGCCTTGCCATCGGCCCGGGCCACCACCGGCGAGAGCACCCCGTTGTGCCTGGTGTACTCCAGCACCCGGGTGACGGACCCGCTGTCGCGGACGGCGAGGGTGACCCGGCGCTGCTCCAGGGCAAGCACCCGGTCGTCGAAGCGGTAGCGGGTGGGCCGCTCCCGATCGACCGCGATCTCGTAGCAATCGGCCACGTCCGGGGCGCCGGTCGTCATGCCCCACGAGACCTGGCGGTTGTTGGCCAGCAGGGGCAGGGCCCCCATGGCGTACCCCGCCACGTCGAGGGCGCCGGCCCGCATCCTGAACTCGTAGACGAAGCTCCCGTCGATGCCGCCGTGAGGGTCGCTCAGCACCACCATCGCGTTCATCGCGGTTCGCCACGGGGCCAGGACCCACTGGTTCGACGCCGCCACGGACGCCCGCTCCAGCCCGGCCGAGTGCGCCGCCGCCAGTTGCACCCCGCCCGCCTGGCAGTTCCGGAGCCCTTCGCCGGCCTGGTACCCGAGCCAGAGGAGCCACCGGGAGAGCGCCACGGGATCCCAGGGTTCGAGCCGCGGAGCCCAGGCGGGAACCCGGTCCGGGTGGTCGCGCATGTACCGCGTTAGGCCCGCGACGTATGCCCGGTAGTTCTGCTGGAGTTCGGGGCTCAGGCGGCTGAACCCGGCGCGGGCTTCGTCGGCATGGCGCCAGAGTCGCGCCAGATGGTCGGTGGCCAGGTGCTGGCTGCCGAATACGGCGGCCTCCTCCCCCCGGGCCGCAAGGAAGAAGCGGAGCTGGAGCTCGAGCTGGTCCTCGCCCTGGACGTAGCCCAGTCCGTAATAGCCGTCCGCCTCCCGGTCGGCGTAGATGTGGGGCACCCCGTGATCGTCCCGATAGATCGTCACCGATCGGGCCTGCGCCATCGTTTCGGCGGGAGCGAGCAGGCCCAGCGCCGCGGCCGCGGCGACGAGGCCGGGCCAGCGGCACCGGACTCCGCCCGCCAAAGGCTTGACCGAGGTCGGCATCGCGCGGCTCCAAATTGGATGCAGTTGAGTATACCGCCTCCCTGGTCCCGCGGAACCCCGATCGTCCACCGGCCTCGGCGGAGGTGAACGGAGTTTCCCGGATCCCGAGTCGCTACTCGTGCCGCAGCGCCTCGACCGGATCCATGCGAGCCGCCCGGTTGGCGGGCAGCAGGCCGAACCCGAGGCCGATCGCGACGGACACTCCGACCGCCACCAGGGCGCTCCAGAGCGGTGGAGTGGCCTCGATCCTGAGCGCGAGCTTCATCAGCTCCCCCATGCCGAGTCCGGCGGCGATCCCGATCAGGCCACCCACCAGCGTCAGCGTCGCCGATTCGACCAGGAACTGCCACAGGATTTCGCGCCGGGTAGCGCCAAGGGCCTTGCGGGTCCCGATTTCGCGGGTGCGGCTGGTGACCGAGACCATCATGATGGCCATCACGCCGATGCCCCCGACCAGCAGGGCCACGCCGGACAGCGCCACCATGATGAGAAAGAAGGCGCCGGTGAGCTGGCTGATCAGCTCCAGGATCTGGTCCTGGGTCAGGAGGTCGAAATCGTCGGCCATGCCGGGCTTGAGCCCGCGGTGCATGCGCATCGCCACGATCGCCTGGTCCTTGACGGTCTCGATCGAGAGCTCCGGCCGGCCGAGGATCACGACGAACTGGTCGAAGGTGTCGTTGTAGGGAAAGGAGCCCTTCACCGCGCGGAAGGGAAGGATGGCGCCGGTGGAGACGCCCTGGGGGCGGAAGACGTTGTCCGGAGGCTGCCAGACCCCGATGACCTGCATCGCCCGGCCGCGCATCCGGACGTACTGGCCGATCGGATCCAGCCGGCCAAAGAGATGCCGAGCGACATCCTCGGCCAGGACGGCGACCGGGGCCCCGCTCCGGATCTCCGAGGGAGCGAAGAAGCGACCCTGGAGCAGGGTGCCGCCCTGGAGATCCATGAATCGTTCGTCGGCGCCGAAGACCTCGGTGGTCTGGGTGCGGACGGCCTGGTACTCGATCCGGGTGAAGAATCGGGCCCAGAGGGCGGCGTGGCTGATCCCGCTGGCGCGGCCTACCGCATCGGCGTCAGCCTCGGTGAGGACCGGCCGCATCCGGATCTCGGCTGGAAGATTGTTGGGGTCGCTGAGCTGACCGGGCCGCCAGCGGAACAGGTAGACCGTGTTCGGCACGGCCGCGTTGAGGGCCGCGAAGATCTGGGTCCGGATGCCCTCGACGATCGACGCCATCGTCATGACGGTGGCGACACCGATCACGACCCCGAGGACGGTGAGCGCCGACCGGAGCTTGTTGGCCCGGAGCGCGTCGAGCGCAATCCGGACGCCCTCGTCGAGATTGCGGACCATCCGGGCCTCAGACCTCGGCGCGGAGGGCGGTGATCGGATTGAGCCTCGCGGCCCGCGCGGCGGGGTAGACTCCGAAGATCACCCCGGTTCCCGCTCCCAGCGCCAGGGAGACGCCCACCGACCAGAGCGTGACCCGGGCGGGAAGGGGGCTCAGCCAGGCGATGAGCTGGGCGAACACGGCCCCGGCCAGCACGCCGATCACCCCGCCCAGGGTGGCGAGGAGCACCGACTCCACCAGAAACTGGCGCCGGATGTCCCGCGCCCGGGCGCCGAGCGACTTGCGGATCCCGATCTCGTAGGTCCGTTCGGTGACGGACATGAGCATGATGTTCATGATGACGATCCCGCCCACCACGATCCCGATCGCCACCACCGCGGGCACGACGGCGAACAGCACCCGGGTCAGGGTGGTCCAGAACGCCACCAGGGCGTCCGCCTTGTCGACCGTGAAATCATTCTCTTGCCCGGGCCGGAGCCGGTGGGCCAGCCGCATCGCCTCCTCGGCCCGGGCCATGGCCGGCTCGAGGTCGGCCGCCGCCCGCATCTTGACCGAGACGGTGGTCGTGAGCCGGCGCCCGAACATCGACTCGAACACGGTGATCGGTACCAGGACGAAGCCGTCGAACGACTGGCCCAGGACCCGGCCCTTGGGCTCGACCACGCCCTTGACCGTGAGGGGCAGCCACCCCACCCGGATGGTCCGGCCGACGGCCGCGTCGGCGCCGCCGAAGAGCTCGTCGGCGACGTCGTAGCCGATCACGGCGGTGTAGCGCCGGTCCCTGATGTCCGGATCGACGAGCGGCTCGCCCGCCGCGAACCGATAGTCCTGCACCACCTGGTACTCGGGCGAGACCCCGAACACCGGAACCCCCGCTAGGCGCCGGTTCCGGTGGGCCACCTCGACTGACGGAGTGGGCCACCCCGACTGGAACGCCACCGCTTCGGCGTCGGGCAACGCGGCCCGGACCGCGTCGGCATCCCGGCGCGAGATGACCGGCCGTCGTTGCAGGCGGCTCAGGTCCTCGTCCGAGGTAAGCGTCATGGCGATCGGCATCCGGCGCACCTGAAACGAATTGGTGCCGATCATGGCGCTGGTCAGGTTCTCCCGGACATAGAAGTTCATCCCCTGGATGATCGCGACCACCGCCACCAGGAACGCGACGGAGACGATGATGCCCAGCAGAGTGAAGAACGCCCGGAGCTTGGCGGTCCGGATCGAGTCGATGGCGAGGCGGACGGCTTCGGCGAACGGCATGACGGGGGAATGTAACCGCGCCGGGCATCGAATCGTCCGGCGGCGGGAAGCCCGGATCCGATGGAAGGGGGGGGCCGCCGGGCGGCGCCCCGGCTACTCCCAGCGCAACGCCTCCACCGGATCGAGCCGTGCGGCCTTGTTGGCGGGGTAGAGGCCGAAGAAGATCCCGGTGACCACCGAGGCCGTGAGCGCCGCGACCACCGACCAGAGCGGGACGGCCGCGGGGATCGGGGTGAATCGTTCGACCGCCCAGGCGATCACGGCGCCGAGTCCCATCCCGATGGCCCCGCCCAGCAGGGTGAGGGTCGCGGCCTCGACCAGGAACTGGAACATGATCTCGCGCCGGGTGGCGCCGAGGGCCTTGCGGACCCCGATCTCCCGGGTTCGTTCGGTGACCGAGATCATCATGATCGCGATCACCCCGACGCCGCCGACCAGGAGCCCGACGCTCGAGAGCGCCAGCATCACCAGGAAGAACCCGCCGGTCACTTTGCTGAAGGTCTCCAGCAGCTTGTCCTGGGTGACGATGGCAAAGTTGTTCTCGTCGGCGGGGCGGAGCCCGCGCATGGCGCGCATCGCCGCGATCACCTGGTCCTGGGCCTCGCCGACCGTGACCGAATCGGTCGGCCGGACCATGACCATCAGCCAGCCCCGCCAATAGTCGGCGATCTTCGAGAAGGTGGTATGAGGCAGGGCGGCCACCGGGAAGTTGGAACTGGAGAAGAGGCTCGCCGGCTCCGTGTAGATGCCGACGACGGTCAGCGGGACGCCGAAGAGCTTGATCCGCCGGCCCACCGGATCCAGGCTCCCGAACAGGGTCTCGGCCAGGTGGTCGTTGATGATGACCACCGGGGCGCCGGCCGCGAACTCGATTTCGGTGAAGTTGCGGCCGGCAGCCAGGGTGCCGCCGGCCACCTTGAGCAGGTTGGGCGTTGCCCCGATCACCTGGACCGTGCTCACGTTGACGCTACCGGCGGACGCGGGGCCCTGGGCCTCCTCCCGCCACCCGACCTCCTCGACGGCGGGCAGCCGGGCCAGCATCCGGGCCTCGGCGACGGTCACGTACGGGTACCGGCGCCAGGGGTTCATCTCGTCAGAGCCGTCGTCGATGTTGACGCCGCCCCGGAAGTAGCGCTGCACGAAGAAGGTCCGTGGGCCGGCCTGCTCCAGCATGCCCGCCACCGCCCGGTTGATCCCGGTGATCATCGAGGCCATGGCGATCACGACCATGACCCCGATGGCGACGCCGAGGATGGTGAGCGCGGCGCGGGCCTTGCTGACCCGGATCGATTCGAGGGCGATCGCCACGCCCTCGACGAGCCGGGCCGGATCGAGCAGGCTCACGCGAAGGGTATGAGGCCTCCGCCTGAGCGCGGGGTGCTCGCCAGTGTGGCCGCCGGTCGGGAACGGAGCCGGCGTCATTCTGCCCGCAGGGCCACGATGGGGTCGAGCCGGGAGGCGCGGCTGGCCGGATACACCCCCGCGACCATGCCGACCACCACGCCCAGGAAGACGGCCAGGCCGAGGGACCAGGGGGCGACCGCGGCGGGGAGGGGGGTGGTGACCTTGACCACGAACGCCAGCCCGATGCCCAGCCCGATGCCGAACGCCGCTCCGACCGTGGAGATGGTGGCCGACTCGATCACGAACTGCAGCAGGATATCGCGGCGGCGGGCCCCCAGGGCCTTGCGGATCCCGATCTCGCGGGTCCGCTCGGCGACGGCCATCAGCATGATGTTCATGATTACGATCCCGCCCACCACCAGCGAGATCGCCACCAGTCCCGGCAGGGCCGCGAACAGGATCGCCGAGATCTTCCGCCAGCCGGCCAGGGCCCCCTCGGCGGTCTGGAGGGCGAAGTTGTTGTCCTGGCCCGGACGGAGGCGGCGGGTAACCCGCATGATCTCTTCTGTCTGTTGCAGCGCCGCGGTCATGGCCGTGGGCCCGGCGGTCTGGACGTGGAACTCGTCCATGAACGCCATCCGGCAGGCCACCCGCTGCACCGGCGAGTCGAACGGTGCCACGGCGAACTTGTCGAGCGAAATGCCGAAGAGCGTGCCCTGCCGGGCCACCACCCCGACCACCCGGTACGGGAGGGCGTTGATCGTGACGGCCTGTCCCACGGGATCGACGCCGGGAAAGAGCCCCGCCGCCACGTCGAAGCCGAGCACCACGACGGGCAGCCCGGCACGGGCCTCCTGCGGGGAGAAGGGCCGCCCCTCGGCGAACTCGTAACTCTTGATCCGGAAGTAGGCGGCATCAGCGGCCACCACCTCAATCTCGCGGGCCACCCGGCCCCGTGCCGAAACCGGCAGCCGCTCGTCGCAGCTGCGCGAAAAAGCCGCCGGAGTGCCGAGCCGGGTCTGGATGGTGGTGGCCTCGCGGTTGCTGATCCGCGGCCGCCGCATCCACTCCCGCCAGGTCTCGTCGGTGATGTTGCCCATGTTGATGTTGGGCATCCGGCGAACCTGGAAGGTATTGAGCCCGATCAGCCGGTTGGCGAACTCCTCCTCCATGTAGACGTTCATGCCCTGGACGATGGACACCACGGCCACCAGGAAGGTCACCCCGATCAGCACCCCGACGAGGCTGAAGAAGCTCTTGAGCTTCTGGGCCGCGAGGGTGGCGAGGGCCATCCGGACCGCCTCGAACCAGGGCATCTCAGGCGGCCTGTCCCCGCGCCTGGCGGAGGTCGCTGGCCACCACCCCGTCGCGGAGCGTGATCACCCGGGCAGCGTGGGCGGCGATGTCCGCCTCGTGGGTGACCACGACGATGGTCTGCCCTTGCGCGTGAAGCAGGTCGAACACCCGCATCACGTCGGCGCTGGTGGTGCTGTCCAGGTTCCCGGTGGGTTCGTCCGCGAGCAGCAGCGAGGGCTCGTTCACCAGCGCCCGGGCGATCGCCACCCGCTGCCGCTGGCCGCCGGAGAGCTCGTTGGGGCGGTGATCCATCCGCTCGCCGAGCCCCACGCGGGAGAGGGCGGCACGGGCCCGATCCCGTCGGACGCGCGCGGGGACCCCGGCGTACACCAGCGGTAGTTCCACGTTCTGGAGGGCCGTGGCTCGCGGGAGGAGGTTGAAGGTCTGGAACACGAAACCGATTTCGCGGTTCCGGACCCGGGCCAGGGCGTCGTCCGGCATGCGGGAGACTTCCTGGCCGTTGAGCCAATACTCGCCGGCGCTCGGGGTGTCGAGGCATCCCACGAGATTCATCAGGGTCGACTTCCCCGATCCCGAAGGCCCCATGATGGCGACGTACTCGTTCCGCCGGATCTCCAGCGAAATGCCCCGGAGCGCGTGGATCCGCTCCGTTCCCATGACGTACTCGCGGTGCAGGTCGAGCACCTGGATCACCAGTTGGCTCACCGGGGGCGTGCTCCTCTCACCTCTTTGGCCGGCCGCACCCGGGTCGAGTCCTTCATGTCGCGCACCGCCTGATAGGGGCCCGACACGATCGAGTCCCCGACCGCGAGGCCCTCGAGGACCTCGAAGTATTCGTCGCCCGCGATGCCCACTCGCACCGGAGTGAACGTGGCGATCCCGTTGCGGACCACGAAGGCCCCTTCCCGGTCGGTTCGGCCCCGCGTCGCGCCGGTCGGCTTGAGCTCGTTGGGGAGGTCCTCGTGCTGGCGGACCGTGAGGGCGATGATCGGAATGGCGAGTACCTGGCTCCGGGTGTCGGTGACGATCCGGGCGGTGGCCGAGAGATCGGGACGGATGCCGGCGGGCGGCGTGGTCAGGGTGACCTCGACCTCGAAGTCGACGGCCCGGTCGGTGGACCCGCCCGCGGTGGTCGCGGTCGCTACCGTGGCAGCGTTGGCGATCTTGGTCACCCGCCCCACGAAGGCGCTATCGGGGAAGGCATCGATGGTCACCTCGACCGAATCGCCGAGGCTCACCCGGACCACGTCGGTCTCGTCGACCTTGACCTTGGCGAGGATCCGGGAGAGATCGGCGATGGTCATCAGCCGGCCGGTCTCGCGGGAGAAGGTTCCCGGCACGGCCACCTCGCCGACCTCCACCGGCAGCCGGACCACCCGCCCACTGATCGGGGAAACCAGGCGCGTCTTGGCCAGCTGGTCCCGGGCCTCGGACAGGGAGCCCCGGGCCTGCTCGACCTGGGCGGCCGCCGAGTTGTAGTTCGCCACCGCGACGTCGTACTGCTGTTGCGCCTGCTCCACCTGCTCCTGCGAGACCAGCGCGGCATTGATCCGCCGCATCTCCATCCAGCGGTCGAGCTGCCGCTTCGCCTGATCCCGGTTGGTCTGCGCCTGGACCAGGCCGGCCTGACTGGAGGCGAGCAGGCCCTCCAGCCGCTTGACCGCCGACTGGTACTGCGCCGGGTCGATCTGGATCAGGTACTGTCCCCGGGTAACGAGGTCGCCCTCCTTGACCGCGATGTCGATGATCCGGCCGGTGATGTCGGCGCTGATGTCGACCTGGGCCTCGGCCTGGATCCGGCCGCTCGCCGTGACGGCCGCGACCAGATCCCGCCGCTCCACGGTCTCCAGGCGGACCTCCATCCCCGGGTTGCGCCTGGCCGCACTCAAGGAGAAGACGATGACCGCCAGGACGGCGAGGGCGACCACCGCGAGGCCGATTTTCGTGCGTCGTGACATGGCGTTGGCCCGCCTCAGCGAAGGGGACGGCCCACCGCGAGCTCCAGCGCCGCGATGGCCTTGTGGTAGTCGTACACGGCGTTCACGTAGTCACCCTCGGCCCGCTGGACCACGTTCTGGGCGTCGGAGACCTCGAGCGCGCTCCCGCTCCCCAGCCGGTAGCGGTCCTGCGCCAGCTGGAGCTGATCGCGGGCGGCGTCGCGATTGGCGGCCTGGACCGCGATGGAGCGAAACGCGGTCTCCAGGGCCAGGAGACGGCCATGGACCTCGGACCGGAGCTGGAGTTCGCGGGCCCGGACGCTTTCCGTCAGGTCATCTCGCTGGGCGCGCGCCTGGGCCACGCTCAGGTTGCGGGAGAACCCGTCGAAGACCGGGAGCGACAACTGCACGTACGCCGAGAACGGCTGCCGGGTGAAGTTGAAGGGAAAGACGTTGTTCTGCTCCCGGATCTGCTTCGCGACCTCGGGGGCGAGCGCCTCGCCGGTCGCATCGAGGCCGACGAACGCCTTGCAGTCGGGGATGACGCCATTGCCCGCGGTGCCGCTGATCCCGCCGCCCGGCAGGCTGCGGATGATCGAGTTCTGGAACTCGCAATTGCTGAACTGGCTCTGGGCCCCCGCCAGCGCCCGGCCGAGGAGGACGCCCTCGTTGGTAAACTCCTGGGTGAAGGCCCGCCACGATGCGGAGAAGCTGAGCGAGGGAAGAAAGCGCGACCGCTGCGACTTGAGCGCCCAGTCCGCCGACGACTCGCGAGCCCGGAGCGCCCGGATCTGGGGATTCTCGGCCGTGGCAAGCTGGATCAATGGGTCGAGCTGCCAGGTCGGCTCCCTGACCGGGAAGGAATCGGAGAGGGCCAGCTCGTCGAGCCCGACCGGGAGCCGCACGCCCATCCGGCGGAACAGCTCGAGCTTGGCTTCCTTCTCGACCTGCTCCGCTCGCAGGAGGCCAACTTCGGCCTGGCCCCGTTGCACCTGGGCCTGCTTGACGTCCAGGATGGTGGCCTGACCCACTTGATATCGGGCCTGGGCCAGCTGGAGGAAATCCTCGTTGCGGGCCAGCTGCTGTCGGGCGACGTCGGTTTGCGCCCCGGCCTGCAGCACGGAGAGGTACTGAAACGCGATCTCGTAACGCAGCGCGACCAGGGCGTTGTTGATATCCTCGCCGATCGCCCGCTCGCCGGCCCGCTGCTGCCCGGGAGCGGCGAGCGTCGAGCCGGAGAGTTGCCAGTCGAGGTTGATCCCGTAGCCCGAGGTGAGCGACGGCGAGGACTGGTTGAAGAGCGATCCGCCGAACGTCGCACTGCCGGCCCCGGTGTACCCCAGCGAGCCCCCAACACTCAAGGACGGGAGCAGCATCGACGAGTAGGCGTTCCGAACCCCCCACCGGGCGGCCCCGGCGTCGTTCTGCACCTGTCGGTACGCGGGGCTGTGTCGCTCCGCCTGTTGGATCGCCTCGGCCAGCGAGAGGGTCACCCTGGGGACCGGCCGGGCGGCAGGCGTTTGGGCAGCGGCTGGCGCCGCTCCGAGCACGAGAGCAAGGACGATGGGCGGCCACCGGTTCATCGAGGGTGTTCCTTTCCCGCGTTCGCGACTGGAAACGGGCGTACTACGCCCGGGACGGCGCGTCGGTTTCACCTTGAGACGCTGCGGCTGTAACGGATTGCGTTTCAGACACTTGCAAATCATAGCAACTCCGGCGTGGAACGGAAACCTCAACGGGGGCAGGGCGGGGTTCGTGCCGAGCTTGGTCCCACTGCGCAGGGCATTGCGCTGGAATGACTTAGGCGTGGAGGGAGAGGAGGGGAGAGGGAGGGCTGCTTCCCGGTATCGGCACGTTGACGTCCCGGAATCGGGAAGCCGCACCCAGGTTAGCGCGGGGCTGCTCCCCAGCCATCGATCAGGTGGACCAGTCGGTCGAGCAGGCGGCGGTAGATGGCGGCCCCCTTCTCGGCGCTGGCGGTGATTCCGAGCGGAACCAGGTCCAGCCGCACCAGGCCGGGTGCCAGGGCCAGAAGGAGTGAGGTATCCAGCTCGCCGCCGTGGACGGGGCCCTCCCGCCAGGTAAGGAGGTCCCTGAACTCCAGGCCGAACACATCGACGAGCCGGACCGAGCCCTCGGTTCGGATGGTGCTCAGGGCCTCCTGATGGGGCTCGGTCGGGTGGACGGTGAGGATGGTGGTGTCCCGGACCTTTGCTCCGGTTTCCCAGGCCGCGATAAGTTCGTTCATCACCCGGTGGAGCGTCTTGCGGGTCAGACCGGCCCCGCCGGGGGCAGTCCCGCGCGGCCCGGGGTGGACGCCGAACGGGATGGCCGGGGAGCGGGGGACGCCGGTGCGCGCCGAGAGGTCGTCGGCCAGTCGCTCGAGGAGGATCGTGTCACAGCCGAGGGGCAGGTGCGGGCCGCGGTTGAGGAGGGTGCCGACCGGGATGAGGAGCCGGGGCGTACGGGCCAGGGCATCCCGGGCCTGGGCCGGGGTGAGATCCGACAGGCGGATCGGCTGGTTCACGGCGTGACCTCGCGTCCGTGGTGGATTGTTCCGCTGGCGGCGGCGCAGCTGGTTCTTGGGGAGTGGATCCGGCTCCCGCGCCCGGGCTTGGTCTGGGCCGCCGCCGGGCTGTTGCTGGTTGCGGCCGGGCTCGCGCTCCGGCGGGCGCGGGTCGGTCGGGTGCTGGCTCTCCTGGCGGTGGCACAGGCCGCGGTCGCCACGGTGTCAGAGCGGCAGCTCAGCCGGGTGCAGCATCGCTGGTCCGAAGTCCGCGAACAGCGGGTCACCGCCGCGGCGCTCCGGTGGGAGCAGGAGCTCAAGGCCGCCCGCGCCCTGGTCGAGCGGCTGGCCGAGGCGGCGGCCCGCGCCGGTGAACTGGACCAGGAGCGGGCCTTCGACGCGCTCCGTCGCCTGGTTCGGCGCGAGTCGGTGGAGGTCGGGGTCGCCATCCTCGAGGCTGACGAAACCCCGTTCGCCTGGGCCGGCCGGCACCGGCTTCCGCCGCTCCTGGACGGCGATTCGATCGACTTCCGCGCCACCCCATACTACGCCACGATCGCCTCGCGGCGCCACCTGGCCAACATGCGGACGGTGGTGGCCTCGGCACTGCTGGCGGCCGATTCCACCGTCCCTGACCAAGCGAGGAGCCTGGCCAACCGATTCGAGGCGGCCACGGGGGTGGGACTGGTGATCCTTCCTCCCGGAGTCGCGCCCGACAGCTCGGATGTGTTCGACTACGTCGAACCCACCACGGCCGGGCCGAGGCTCCTCTTCAGCGTCCAGCTCGCCCCGCAGTCGCAGGCCGCCGCCTATCTCCGCCTTCACCAGAGCGGCGCCCGGCGGATCATTGCGCTGGCGGTGCCGGTCTGGGTGCTGGCCCTGATCGGGGCACCCGCCGGCCTGGCCCGATTCGGGCTGTTCCTTCTGCCCTTGGCCGCCGCGCTGCGGGTTCCGCACGGCGATCCGCTGGGGTTGCCGGCGCTGTTCTCGCCGCGGGTGTTTTTCCATCCGGGGCTCGGCCCGGCGTCGCAGGCGGCGGCTCCCTTGGCGATGCTGGGGGCAACCGGGTTGGTCCTGGGTTGCTACGTCCTTTGGCGCCGGCGGGTCACCACTTGGCGTCTGGCGCCGATCGCGGCCGTGCTGACCCTCGGGGCCCCGTTTCTGGTGAGCACGCTGGGTCGGGGGATCCAGCTGCCCCCGGAGGGCGTCTCGACCTTCCTCTGGATCACCTGGAACCTCACCATCTTCCTGATTACCGCCGCGCTCATTGTGTTGGCCGCCGCGCTGCTCCCCGCCCCGTCTCGTCCGGAGCGGGTCTGGCCCGCGGCAGTCGGAGCGGGCATCGGGGTGACCGCAGCGGTGGTGGGGATGGTGATCTGGAACGCCCGGCACGGGTGGCCCGACTGGTACCCGCTGCTCTGGGCAGGGGCGCTCTGGTTTGTCATCTGGCCAGGACGACGGGCTGCCACGCTGCTTGGCCTCGGAGTGGTCGCTGGCAGCGCGGCAGCCCTGATGGTGTGGGGGGCCGAGCTCGAGACCCGGGTGGCGGCCTCCCGCGCCGACCTCCTGGCGCTCGGCGAGCGGGCCGATCCGATCGCGGTGCCCCTGCTCAACCGGTTTCTGGACCGGGCCGAGGTGGGGGCCGTGCCCCAGTCTGCCTCCGAGCTCTTCCAGCTCTGGCGGAGCACGGCACTCCGCCGTCAGGGCTTCCCCGCAGCCCTCGCACTCTGGGGGCCGGGGGGCGACCTCCGGGCGGAGCTTCGCCTGGACGAGGTGGACCTGCCGGACACCCTGGTGAGTCGCGCGGTCCGCGATCTGCCGGTGGACCAGTCGCGCCACCTCGAAGCCCTGTCCCGAGTCCCGTCGGTGCACTACCTGGCGCTGGTCCGCCTGGATTCGCGCACCGTCCTGAGCGTCGGTCTCGGGCCACGGACGGCGCTGGTGCCGCAGGCCCGTCTGGGCCGGCTGCTGGAGCCGGCCCGGGGTGGGCGCGCGCCCTACCGCCTCATCCTCGCCCCGTCATACTCGTTGAGGCCACCCGATGAGGGCCTAGCGTTCTATCGCCGGGAGAACTGGGCGGCCCGCGGCGAGCGAACGGTCGCCATGGGCGACGGGGCGCGCGACGTCTTCGCGGTGGTGGAGCTGGGTGCACCCCAGGGGCTGCTGGTTCGCGGGGCCCTGCTGGTGGTGCTCAACGTGCTGCTGCTGTTCGGGCTGACGGTGCTGGCCGAGTGGCTCGCGACCGGGGAGGTGCGGCGGCCGGGATGGCTGCCGGAGCGGCACGCCTTCCGGACCAGAATCGCGATGGCGCTCGCGGCCTTCTTTGTCGTTCCCGCCGTGGGCTTCGCGACGATCAACGTGCTCGAGATCGCCCGCGACGGACGGTCGCGACGGGACCTGATGATCGCGCAGACCCTCCGCGACGCCGCCCCGGCCCCCACCCTCCCTCTGGTGCAGGGTGTCCGCCTGGACCGGGCCATGGAGGAGCTGGCGGAGCGGGTGGACGCCAATCTGGTGCTCTTCCGCGACGGGCGGCTGATCGCCTCGAGCGGGAGCGGGGTCTTCGAGGATTTCGGCGTCGTGCCTCCCCTGGTCGATCCGGACGTGTTCCACCGGATCCACATCGACGGCGAACTGTCGGCCGTCACCTGGGGTCCGTCGCCGGTGCTGCCGATCCGCCTCGGAGTCCGATCGGTCCGGCTCCCCACGGGCGAACCCGCGATGCTGGCTTCGCCGCAGTCGGCGCTCGACCCGGCAATCACCACGCAGCAGCTCGATCTGGTCTACCTGGTCGGCCTGGCGGTGCTGGTGGGCCTCGCCGCCGCGCTGGTGGGGGCGCAGCTCTCCGCCCGCGCCCTGTCCCGGCCCGCAGCCGACCTCCGGGACGCGGCGCTGGCGTTCGGCCGGGGTGAGCCGATGCCGCCGCCCCGCGGAGAACCCCCGACCGAATTCGTGCCGGTGTTCGCCGCCCTGGAGCGGATGGCAGCCGACGTCCGTCGGACCCAGGAAGCGGAAGCGCAGGCGGCGCGGGTGCTGGCGTGGGGGGAAATGGCGACCCAGATCGCGCATGAGATCAAGAACCCGCTGACCCCGATGCGCCTTGGCATTCAGCACCTCCGGCGGGTCCAGCGGGACGGCCGGACGCCAATGGGCCCGACCCTGGAGGAGACCTCCCGTCGGATCCTCGGCGAAATCGACCGCCTGGACACCATCGCGCGAGCCTTCAGCCGCTTCGCGGCGCCGGCCGAGGGGAGGCCCGACCCCGGAGCAGTCGCCCTGGGCGAGGTGGTCCGGGAGGTCGCGGCGCTCTACAGCCTCGCGCCAGGCACCGCGGTCGAGGTCGACGCCGCCGACGAGATCCCGGTCCTTGCGCACCAGGACGAAGTCAAGGAGGCCCTTCTTAACCTGCTGGAGAACGCCAGAAACGCGGGGGCCCGGCGCACCGTGGTGCGGATTCGCGGTCCCGAGCTCGCGGTCGAGGACGACGGCGAGGGGATTCCGACGGATCGGTTGCCCCGGATCTTCGAACCGCGGTTCTCGACGACAACCAGCGGGTCGGGCCTGGGCCTGGCGATCGTCAAACGGCTGGTCGAAGGGTGGGGTGCAACCATCGCGGTCGACAGCCAGGTGGGCCGGGGAACCACCGTGACCATCCGGTTCCGTCCGGCGGGCGGCGTCGAGGGCCAGGGGACCGGGAGTGGGGGGTGAGGCGGGGCTTCAGGTCCGGAGCCAGCGGGCGAGAACGCGCGCCAGCTCCTCCTGCTGCACCGGCTTGCTGATGTAGTCGTTCATCCCGGCGGCAAGGCATCGCTCGCGGTCGGCCGGGAGGGCCGCGGCGGTCATCGCGACAATCGGGATGGAGCGGCGCGGCTCGTCGCCCGCCCGGATCGCCCGGGTGGCGTCGTAGCCGTCCAGCTCCGGCATCTGGCAGTCCATCAGCACCAGATCGAACTCGCCCTCCGCCAGGCGTTCCAGGACCTGCTTCCCATCGGCGGCGATCTCCACCGAGAGGCCCAGCTTCTCGAGCATCCAGCGCGCGATCCGCTGGTTCGCCGGGTAGTCCTCGGCCAGGAGCACGCGGCCGTCGAGGCGCGAGGGGGCGGAGGCAGGCGTGGCCTCGGGGGCGGGGGCGGTCGCGGCCAGGGCGGGCAGGGGCAGGGTGATCGTAAAGGTGCTGCCGCTGCCAACGCTGCTCGCCGCCGTGATGCTTCCGCCCATGACCTCCGCCAGTTGCCGGCAGATCGTGAGGCCCAGGCCGGTGCCGCCGTAGCGGCGCGTGGTCGAGGTGTCGGCCTGGGTGAACTTCTCGAAGATCAGGCCCAGTTTCTCGGGTGCAATGCCGATGCCGGTGTCGCGGACCACGAATCGGATCTGCTCCGGCGCCGCCGGGCCGGCGCGGTCCACGTGGACCATCACGAAGCCGTGCTCCGTGAACTTGATCGCGTTGTCGATCACGTTGGTCAGGATCTGCCGCAGCCGGCCCGGGTCCCCCTGCACCTGGACAGGAACCTCCGGGGCGATCCGGAGGTCGAGCCGGATGGGACGGGCCTCGGCCCGGGGCCGGAGCAGCGTCACCACCCCCCGTACGGCCTCGTGAAGGTCGAAGGCGATCGATTCCACCCTCAGCTTTCCCGCCTCGAGCTTCGCGAAGTCGAGAATGTCGTTGATGATGGTCAGCAGCCCACGGCCCGATGCCGCGATCGTTTCCGCCAGCGAGCGTTGCTCCTCGGTGAGCCCGCTTTCGAGCAGCATCGCGGCGGTGCCCAGGACCGCGTTCATCGGCGTGCGGATCTCGTGGCTCATGTTGGCCAGGAACTCGGTCTTGGCCTGGGCTGCCCGGAAGGCCGCATCGCGCGCGTGTCGCAACTCGACGGTCCGTTGTTCGATGGTCGCCTCGAGGTTGCGGTTGATGTGCTGGAGTTCCGCGCGGAGCTGCTGCGAGCGGATCTGCGCTGCGCAGCCGTTCAGGACGATCGACACCAGCTTCTGGCAGCCGTCGGGGATGAACGGGGCCCGGGCCGCCATGGTACCCAGAAACATGCCCAGCGGCCCGGATCGCGTTCCCAGCACGTGCAGCATCACGCTCCCCGGGGATTGCCGCGCCGGGACGATCACTGGATTGGTGCGCTGCAGCGCCCACGCGAAGACCCCGTCCCGGATCTGGGCGTCGAGCTCCGCCTGAAGCGCCGATTGGTCTCCCCCGGGCTCACACCAGGCCACCGGGAAGTCCGCCGCGGCGGGATCGAGGAGATAGATCGCCTGGCCCTCGAACGGACAGATCCGGAACAGGACCGACCCGGCCTGCGTGAGAATCGCGCCTGCCGTTTCCTCCTCGGCCCCCGGCTGGGTGCCGCCCGCCGCCGCGACATGGTCGAGGGCCTCGAGCAGCCAGCGATTCATCTCGCGGGCGGCGAGCGCTTCGGCCTCGGCGCCGGCCCGGGCGGGCCGGAAGACCTGTTGCAGGGTCATGCCACGTGTCCCAGGATCGCCTCGACCGCATGGCCGAACTGGGCTTCCACCTGACGGAGCAGGGCGGGCAGGTGCAGGGGCGAGGTGTCCAGGATCTCCCAGGCGCCAGGTTCCAGAGCGGGCACCAGATGCTCGCCGCTCGACCCGAGCCCCAGGGCATTGGCGATCATGTCGGCCACGTGGATGGTGGCGGTCTCCACCGGATACCGCTGCGAGAGGCGCGGTGCATGGTGCCACGCCACCGCCTCCACCAGCATGGTCGGCAGCCGCCAGCGCTCCAGCAGCGCAGCGCCCACCGCGCCGTGGTGAAATCCCAGGAGCTCCTGCTCGACGGCGTGGAGGGGCCGGCTGTCCCGCTGCGCCGCGCGGACGGCGTTGGCCGCCTCGTCCGGGATCTTGGTGTAGATCACCGGCCGTCCGATGTCGTGCAACAGCCCCGCCACGAAGAACCGTTCGACGTTGGCCTCGCGTCGATGAGCGGCAAGCAGGCGCGCGGCGAGTCCACACGCGATGCTGTGCCGCCAGAAGGAGTCCATGTCCGCGAGTTCGGCGGGCACCGCGGCGAAGAGCCGGAGGAACGCGGTCCCGATCGCCAGGTCACGGAGCTGGGCCATGCCGACGATGCTGATCGCCTGGGTGACGGTGTCGATCCGGGAGGGGAATCCGTAGATCGGGCTGTTCACGAGCCGGAGGAGACGGGCGGTAAGGCCGGGGTCCTCCGCGATCACCCGGCCCACGTCGGCCGCGGAACTGAGCGGGTGGTCGATGACCTCGGTCAGGCGATGGTACATCGCCTGCACCGATCCCACGTCCACGGTGCCGCGAAGCAGGTCCTCCGGCCGGCGCGCCATGGTCACGCTCCCTGCCGCGCCGCGGTGTGCACGCAGTGGCGAAACAGCGCCTCCACGGCCGGGTGGCCGAGATCGGCGTGCCGGAAACGGGGCCGCACCCGCGCCTCGGCGGAGGCGATTGCGGCAGGATCGAGCCCTCCAGCCCCGTCGTCGGTGGGAGGCGGGTCGTCGCCCGCCACGTCCGCGTCCGGAATCCCCCACATCTGGCAGTAGCGGAGATGGCGCTCGGTGAGGGCGGTACCGGCCGGAAGCAGGAGGCGGCCGCCGCCGTCAACGATGTCGGCGGCCAGGACCATGTCCGGGCGCAAGTTGTCGACGGTAATCCGCATGCCGCGCTCGACGGGGGAGGTCCGACCCTGGGGTATCGGCCGGCGCCACGCCGACTTGAGCCGCGCGCGGGGCGGCCGATGCTCATGGTGGGGGGCGGTGGCCGGGCAGGACCGGGGACTGGCTGGAGGACCGTTGCATCCGTTCAATCGGGCGTTCTATCGCCTCGTCTACCCGTTGTCGGCACGACCGACGCTGGATCTCGGCCAGGGGGACCTCATCGAGGTCATCGACCTCTCCGAGCAGGGGGTTCGGTTGCTCGTGGGCTCGCGGCCCGGGTTCGCCGTCGGAACGACGTTCGCCGGGACGCTCCGGCTCTGCTCGGGGCCGCTCCTTTCGGTCGAGGGGGTGGTGTTGCGGGCGGACCCGCCCCAGGTGGCGGCCGTTCTCACTCGAGGAGTGCCGTTCGGACTGATGCTGGACGAGCAACGGTTCGTCTACCAGCGCTTCACCGCCCGGCACTGAGCGTCAGTCAACAATTCCGACGATCGGGTCGGGAGGGTGCAGAGCGTTGCGTCCCGGGACCCACGGTCGCGGGTCGGAGGCCGGCCGCGACCCCGGCCGGCGTGCCCCGCTCCACGGGTGCGGGGCCGGCCCGGGATGTGCACCCGGTGCCAGCGGTCCTCGCTTGCTCCCCGAGCCCGGGGTGGCCCCGTGAACGTCGATCCCATTCCGCAGAACCTGATCGCGGTGCACGATCTTCTCACCGAGACGTTCGCCCTCGCCAACGACGAGGGCGCAAGATTCGCCTGGGGAGTGGCGATCTTCCCGCGCACCGGCCGGTTCGACGCGCCGGTGTTCGGAGTCGTCACCTGTGGTGGGGAGTCAACAACGTTGACGTACCGCCTGCTGCAGTCCCTGATGGAGCTGCCGGTGTACGTTAGCGGTCGGGTTCCCGCCACGATCCGGGACGGGATGGCCTTCGGGCCAAGGCGATCGTATCCGCCGCCGGCCCTCCTGGATCAACCGGTTTTACACCTGCTGCTTACCTGCTGCATCGGTTTGACCCGCGACGATCTGGATCGGACCATGCCGCTCGAGTCCACCGTGTTCGCGGGGGATCTCAAGGCCCCGATCCTGCTGCTGGCGGAAACCCGTCCGGACGGGTGGCCCATCTAGGCTGGTCTATCGCGCGACCCCCACGATCGACAGGGCCGTGAGCAACGCCCACTGCGGCCCCAGCCATCCCCGGTCGCCGTCGTCGTACCATTCGTCGGGCGAATGAGCGCCCCCGCCCTGGCCGCCGCCGTCGATGGTGATGGCGGGGATGCCGAGGCTCATCGGAATGTTGGCATCGGTGCTGGAGGCCCCTCCCTGGGGTGGGGGGAACCCGAGCACCCGGGCCGCGTCGCGCGCTGCCCGTACCAGGGCGAGCGTGTCTGGCGGGCTGGCGGCCGGCCGCCGTCCCATGTCCTTCAGCTCCGCGCTGAGGGGCGCCCTCGATCCAGGCCATCGCGAGCGTTCGGCATCGATCGCCAGCGCCACGGCGCGACGGAAGGCACTGTCCAGCGTGGCCAGGGCCTGCGGGGAGGCCGACCGGAGATCCACCTGCATGGTGGCGGTTGACGCGATGGAATTCACCGACACGCCGCCCTCAATGACCCCCACGTTGAAGACCGTCCGCGGGGTTGCCGGCACCTCGAGCTCGGCGATCGCCGCGATGGCGCGCCCCAGCGCGTGGATCGGATTCGGCATCCCGAAGTCCCCGTAGCTGTGGCCACCGGGCCCCGAGACGGTCACCCGATACCGGTTGCTGCCGACGGCCTGGGTGGTCAGGCCAAGGCCCGTGCCGTCCACGGAGATGAAGGCGTCGATCCGGCCGGCCGAGCGGGCCTCGAACAGGTGGCGCACGCCGCGGAGGTTGCCGGGGCCCTCCTCGCCCACGGTGCCGACGATGACCAGGTCGCCCTGGGTCTGAACCCCGACGAGCCGAACCGCGCGGGCCACGGCCAGCACGACAGCCAGGCCGCGGCAATCGTCGCCGATGCCCGGCCCCCGCAGCCGGCTCCCCTCCCGGCTGACCCGAACATCGGTTCCCTCGGGAAAGACCGTGTCGAGGTGGGCGGACAGCACCAGGCGCGGACCCTGACCGGTACCGCGGCGCACGGCGATCACGTTGCCTGCGGCGTCGATCGATGTCTCCCGCCAGCCCAGCTCTTCCAGGCGGTGCCGGAGTTCCCGTCCGCGCGCCGCCTCCCCGAACGGCGGTGCCGGGATCTCACAGATGGACGCCTGCTGATCAAGCGTCCAGGCGTTGTCGCGGCGGAGGATCTCCAGCGCCTCGCGCACGGCCGGAGTCTGAGGCGGTGGCTGGCCGCGGGCGGGCGCCGCCAGGCCGACCGCCCCGGCGATCCAGAGGCCGAGCCGGTTCACCGTGGCCGCCGACGGGTGAGCCGCCG
>CAZFSA010000079.1:0-20582 GCA_964521535.1 uncultured Gemmatimonas sp. | reverse complement strand
GGGCGTCGGCGAACGCGGCGGCGGTCGGGTAGCGCGCGGCCGGCTCCTTGGCCAGCGCCCTGGCCACCACCCGTTCGATGGCGATCGGGACGTCGGGCCGGAGCCCCCGCAGCGCGGGCGGGGGCTCCCCCAGGTGCCGCATGATGACCGTGTGGGCGGGGCCGGTGAAGGGTGGCGTCCCGGCCAGGGCCTCATACAGGACACAGGCCAGTCCATACTGGTCGGCCCGGCCGTCAACCGGCTCACCCCCGGCCTGCTCCGGGCTCATGTACGCCGGCGTCCCGATCGCCAGCCCGGGTGCGGTGTCGGTGGCTTCCACCTGGCCCGCCTCGCACACCAGCCGGGCCACACCGAAGTCGGTGACCAGCGCCTCGCCCTCGTGGAGCAGGATGTTCTCCGGCTTCACGTCCCGATGGACCACGTTGTGCCGGTGGGCGTAGTCGAGCGCGCTCGCCACCTGCCGCGCGATCCTGACCGCACGATCGATCGGGAGCGGCCCGTTGCGGCTCAATTGCGACCGCAGAGTCTCCCCGGTGACCAACGGCATCACGAAATACAGGAGCGAGGGCGAACCGGGCAGCTCTCCGGAGTCATGGAGGGGCAGGATGTGGGGATGGACCAGGCCGGCCACCACCCGGATTTCGCGCAGGAAGCGCTGGGCCCCGGCCGCACCGAGGAGGCCGGGGCGTAGCACCTTGAGCGCCACGTCGCGGTGGTGGCGGAGGTCCCGGGCGCGGTAGACGACGGCCATGCCGCCGCGCCCGGCTTCGTCCTGGACGTCGTAGCGGCCGGCAAGGCCGGCGCGGAGAGCGGGAAGGTGCTCGGTCATGCCCGGAGCCACGACCCGGACCGGGGCGCGCTCCGGAGAAAGATACTGGTGAGGCAAGGCGGGCCCAGGCCACGGCTTTGGCGCCCACGGCGCTCCCGCTGGTACGGGATCGTGGCCCGGCACCCCCGCCAGCGCAAAAAGCAACGGGTGTACCATTCGGCCGACAGCCGTATCACGTTGGAGTCAAAGCGATTAGACAGTGTGACCCGGATCACTGTGACGGAGCGACACGCCCCAGATCAGCTCCTTCGTGTCAATCCGACACGTCAGCGCTCACCCAGCACCTTGACGATCACCCTCTTCTTCCGCTGCCCGTCCCATTCGCCATAGAAGACCCGTTGCCAGGGGCCCAGGTCGAGACGTCCCGCGGTCACCGGCACGATGACCTCGTGTCCCACGGTGATGCTCCGAAGATGCGCGGCCGCATTGTCCTCGCCGGTCTCGTTGTGGCGATAGCGCTGCGGAGCCCAGGGGGCGACCGTCTCCTCCAGCCACTTGAGAATGTCCTGCCAGAGACCGGACTCGTGGTCGTTGACGAAGACCGACGCCGTGATGTGCATCGCCGACACCAGGACGAACCCTTCCTGAATGCCGCTGGCCTCGACCTGCTCGGCCACCTGCTCGGTGATGTCGATGATCTCCTGCCGCTTCCGGGTCTGGAACCAGAGGTAGTGGGTGTGGCTGGTCATGTCGGTTCCGGTCTGAGCAGGTCCTCCAGCTGCACCGCCGCCTCGGTCCGCTGGTCGCGGTACTTGACGATCACCGGCGTATAGAGGGCAATCCCCTCCCGGGCGCCGGGCCCACGCTGCACCGGCCGGCTTCCGGGCACCACCACCGCGCCGGCCGGAATCTCGAGCGGTCGGTCGCCCTCGCGGCGGTAGGTCCGGTCGTGCACCAGGTCCACCACCGCGGTGCCGCCGGTGAGGATGGTGCCGGGCGCCAGCACGGCCCGCTCGCGGACGATCGTGCCCTCGTACACGCCGCAGTTGCCCCCCACCAGGACGTCGTCCTCGATGATCACCGGGAGGGCGCCCACCGGCTCCAGCACCCCGCCGATCTGGGCACCCGCCGAGAGGTGCACCCGCCGGCCGATCTGGGCGCAGGACCCCACCAGGGCATGCGAGTCGATCATGCTCCCCTCGCCGACGTAGGCCCCGGCGTTCACGAACATGGGCGGCATGCAGACCACCCCGGGGGCGAGGTAGGCGCCCTCCCGCACCGAGGATCCGCCGGGCACCACCCGCACCCCGTCGCGCGGATCGAAGCGGCGGATCGGGAAGGTGTCCTTGTCGGCGAAGGCCAGCACGCCGGCGTCGGCCCGGGTCACGGTGCCAAGGCGGAAGCCGAGCAGGATTCCGGCCTTGACCCAGGCGTGCACCACCCACGCTCCGTCCGGGCCCCGTTCGGCGGCCCGGACGGTGCCGGCGCTGAGGAGTTCGCGGAGCGCCAGAAAGGCCTCCCGGGCGTCGGCCTCACGGCCCGGTTCGATCCCGGCGGAGTATCTCTCGATGGCGACCTGAAGCCGCGGGATCTCTCCGCTCACCGAAGCAGCTCCGCTCGGGATGGCTGGTTCATGCGATGCCGGCCGGTGCCCCCAGCCGATCCAGGGCGCGACGCAGCGCTGCCCGGGTCGCGGCCGACGCGGCGACGAGCGGCAACCGCATGGTGTCGGACGCCCGGCCCAGGAGCGCCAGCGCGGCCTTCACCGGGATCGGGTTGCTTTCCGCGAAGCAGGCGTCCATCAGGGGAAGCAGCTGGAAATGGAGGGTCCGCGCCCGGGCCAGGTCACCGGCCAGTGACGCATGGACCAGGGCGGCGGTCTCGGCCGGCGCGGCGTTGGAGATGACGGAGATCAGGCCGTCCCCACCCAGTGCGATGACGGCCAGCGCCAGGGGGTCGTCACCGGAGAGCACCAGAAAACCGTCCGGCCGGTCGGCCAGAATCCGGGCGATCTGGCCCAGGTTGCCGCTGGCTTCCTTGATGGCGGCGATGTTGGGGTGGGTGGCGAGCCGGAGCGCCGTGGCCGCCTCGAGGTTGACCGCGGTGCGGCCGGGCACGTTGTACACGATCAGCGGGCGGGTGATCGCCTCGGCCACCGTCTGGAAATGGCGCTCGAGCCCGGCCTGGGTGGGGCGGTTGTAGTACGGGCAGGCCGTCATCACCCCGGCGATCCCGAGTTCGCACATCGCCCGGGCTTCCTCGACCACCTGTCTGGTATCGGAGGACGTGACACCGGCCACCACCGGCACCCGGCCGCGGGCGGCCGCGACCACGGTGCGGACGGTGTCCCGGCGCTCGCCGGGGTCCTGGGTGGCAGCCTCGCCAGTGGAGCCGCAGGCCACCAGGAAGTCGATGCCGGAGTCGATCTGCCACTCGGTGAGCCTGGCCAGGGTGTCCAGGTCGAGCGCGCCGCCGGCGGTGAACGGGGTCACGAGCGCGGTGCCACAACCTCGAAACGTGGTCATGCCGTTCCTCCCGTGATGACGTCGTCGAACGTAAACACCCCGGACCGCGTTCGCAGCCACTCGCCGGCAACCAGGGCGCCCTCGGCGAACGCCGCCCGGTCGCGGACCGTGTGGGCGAGGGTGATCGACTCCCGGGGACCGTCCACGACCAGCTCGTGGGTACCGGGCACGGCCCCGACCCTGAGCGAGGCGATCGGCCAGGGGCGCGACGGGTCGATCTCACGGAGATCCGCCTGGAGAACGAGGGCGGACCCGGAGGGCGCATCGAGCTTCTTCCGGTGGTGGGTCTCTCGAATGGCGGCGTCGTAGTCCGGCAGGTGGCGGAGGAGGCGGGCGAGGATTCGGGCGGCGTGGCGGGTGAGGTGCATGCCGATCGAGAAGTTGGCCGCGTGAAGGAGGGCCCCGTCGCTCTCCTCGACCATTCGGGCGATCGCTGGCAGCTCCGACGCCCATCCGGTGGTCCCGGTCACCACCCGCTGCCCCAGCCGGGCCAGCCGCGCGAGGTTGCCGGGGGCCGCGTCGGGTTGGGTGAACTCGAACACCACCTCCGCGCCGGCCAGACCTTCCCGGGTGAGCGCGGCGCCGTCGGCGTTGCCGTCGCGTCCGATGGCGGCCACCACGTCGTGACCCCGCTGCCTCGCTTCCGCCACGACGGCCCGACCCATCCGGCCGAGTCCCACCACGGCGATCCGCATGCTCAGGCCCTCCGGCCGAAGAACTCCGCGTGAAGGAGCCGCACCGCCTCCGGCCCGTCCTCCTCCTTGACCACGAGGGTTACGTTGATCTCGGAGGCGCCCTGGGAAATCATCTCGACGTTGACCGGCTTCATCGCCCCGAAGAGCCGGCCCGAGAGCCCGCGGGTGCCGCGGAGGCCCACGCCGACGACGGCGACGATCGCGCGTCCCTCGTAGATGGTCACCTCGCCCAGGGTCCGGAGGTCGGCGGCCAGGGCGGCCAGGTCATCCTGTTGCTCCAGGGTGAACGAGACGTTAATGGCGCTGGTGGCGATCACGTCCACCGAGGCGTCGTGCCGCTCGACGATCTCGAAGAGCTGGCGGAGGAAGCCCACGGCGCCCAGCATCCGCGCAGCCCGAACGTTGACCACCGTCACGCCCTTCTTCCAGGAGATCGATCGAACCGGGGAATCGCCGAGGGGCGCGGGGCGCACTCCGGAGAGGATCGTGGTGCCGGGTCGCTCGGGGGCGAACGAATTGAGCACGATGCAGGGGATCCGCTTCTCCACCAGCGGGGCCTGGGTGGCGGGATGCAGGACCTTGGCCCCGAACGTGGCGAGCTCCGCCGCCTCGACGTGACTGGCCACGGGGAGGACGCGGGCGTCGGGCACCAGACGGGGGTCGGCCGTCATGATCCCGTCGACATCGGTCCAGATCTCGACCCGGTCCACGTCGAGAGCGGCCCCAAGCAGCGACGCCGTGTAGTCCGAGCCGCCGCGGCCCAGGGTGGTGATCTGCCCCTGGACGGTGGCGCCCACGAATCCCTGGGTCACCGGGATCCGGCCCTCGCGGAGCATCGGGAGGAGCACGGTGCGGGCCCGGGTGTCGATCTCCTCGCGGAGGGGCCGGGCCTGGGTGAACTGGTCGTCGGTGATGATCATGCTCCGCGCGTCCACCCACTCGACCGGGAGCCCGCGGCGGCCCAGGGCCGCAGCCACCAGATGGGAGCTCCATCGCTCCCCGTGCGCCACCAGGCAATCGCGCTCGGCGGGGGTGAGCGGGCGACCCGCCAGCCCCACCAGCCACTCGCTCAGCGTACACGCCTCGGCCGAAACGGTATCGATGGCGCCCGCCGGCAGCTCGAGGTCTCCGGCGATCTGCCGGTGGTCGGCCACCAGGGCATCGACCAGGTGGCGAACCCGGTCCAAATCGCTCGTCCGGGTCGCGAGTTCGAGGCCGAGGAGCCGATCGGTCACCCCGGAGAGGGCGGAGACCACCACGACCGGCCGTTCGCTTCGCCGGCCGGCGACGATCTCGACCAGGCGGCGGATGGCATCCGTACTGCCAACCGAGGTTCCGCCGAACTTGCAGACGATCATCGCCTTACCTCGCCCGCCGCCACCAGCAGCTCGGCGTTCTGAAGGGCGGCGCCCGCGGCGCCGCGCACGGTGTTGTGGCTCAGGAGCACGAATCGGAGGTCCAGCAGGTTGCAGGGGCGGAGCCGGCCGATGGTGACCGTCATCCCGGCGCCGCGGTCCCGGTCCAGCAGCGGCTGGGGACGGTCGGGACGGTCGTCGATCTCCAGGGGCCGCGCCGGCGTGGAGGGCAGGGCCACGACCGCGGGGTCCGGGCGCCAGGACAGGATCGCCTCGCGCGCCTCCCCGGGGGTCGCTCGCCGACCGAGCCCCACCGACACGGTCTCGGCATGGCCGTCCTGCACCGGGACCCGATTGGTATGGACGCTGGCGACGATGCCGGCCTCACGCACGGTGTCGTCCACCAGGGCACCGAGCAGCTTGCGGGTCTCCCGCTCCACCTTTTCCTCCTCGCCGGCAATGAACGGAATCACGTTCCCGAGAATGTCGAGCGAGGCCACGCCCGGCCACCCCGCGCCCGAGATCGCCTGCATGGTCGACACGAAGAGCCGTTCCACTCCGAAGGCCTGATGCAGCGGCGCGAGGGCCAGCACCAGGCCGGCGGTGGTGCAGTTGGGGTTGGCGACGATCGCCCCGGTCCATCCGCGCTCCCGCCGCTGACGCGCCAGGAGGCCCAGGTGGGAGGGGTTCACTTCCGGGATCAGCAGCGGCACCAGCGGATCCATCCGGTAGGGGCTGGCGTTGGTCACCACGGTGGCGCCGGCAGCCGCCCAGGCGGGCTCGATCGGCCCCGCGGCCTGGGCGTCGAGCGCCGAGAAGGCGATGGCGACCTCCCGGGGGCGGTCGCTGGGCTCGAGGGTGAGCGCGGCGGCGGCCGGCGGGAGCGGCACGGGTTCCCGCCACCGGACCGTTTCCCCGAAATTGCGGCCGGCGCTTGCCGGCGAGGCGGTCACAGCCGCCAGCTCGAACCAGGGGTGGTTGGCCAGCAATCGAACGAACTTCTGGCCGACGGCGCCGGTCGCGCCGAGGACGGCCACCGGGAGGCGGCTCACTGCGACCCCCCGATCAGCTGGCGCGCCAGGCGCACGTAGGCGGAGACACCGGCTACCAGGTCGGCTTTCCGGATCCGTTCGTCGTTGGTGTGGGCCACCCGGATGGTGCCTGGCCCGAGCTGATAGCTCGTGCCCCAGGCGGCGAGGTGCGGAAGGTCGGAAGCGTAGCTCACCACGGTCGTCTCCCAGCCGGGCAGGGCCGGCGCCTTGACGGAGGGGGTGTCGAAGATCACCCTGGCTGTCACACCCGGTGCGCAGGCCCGCTGTACCGCCTCTCGCAGCGATCCGGTATCGGTCACCGTGCGGAACAGCAGATCGGCCTGGGCCGCTGGCGGGATCACATTGACGGCAACCCCACCCGAGATCAGCCCGGTGTTGAGCGTGGTGGCGCCGAGCACGGGATCATCCGGGAGCGGGAGGCGGCGAATCCGTTCCAGGGTGAGGAGGAGCGCGTCCACCGCCGACACGCCTTCCTCGGGGTAGGCGGAATGGGCGGCCCGGCCCGCCGCCTCGAGGCGAAGAAGGAGGGCCCCCTTCTGGCCGATCGAGAGCCTGTTCTCGGTGGGCTCGCCGTTCACGAGAAAGCGGCCTCGGGGCCCGAGCCCATTGGCGGCCTTGGCGCCGTCGGAGCCGGTCTCCTCGCCCACCGTAAAGAGGAGGCCGATTCGTCGCTCGCCAGCTGCCCGGAGCTCCTGGGCGGCGGCGATCATGGCCGCGGCGATGCCCTTGGCGTCGCAGACCCCGCGACCCCGGAGCCACTCGTCGTCCTCGACCAGCGGCAGTTCGGGCGGCACCACGTCGAGGTGGGTGCAGAACACCACGACCGGCGGGTCCAGGGTGGCGTAGAGGTTGTCCCGGCCGGGGCCCACCGGCTGGCGGGCCACGCTCCAGCCCAGGCCACGGAGCCGGCGCTCGACCAGCGCTGTGACGTCGGCCTCGCTCCCGGTGGGCGAGTAGACGGCACAGAGTTCCCGGGTCAGCTCGATCGGGTCCATTACGCACAAAACCCCGCCGCACTCTGGTGCGGCGGGGCCTCGGTCAGTGGAATCCTGATGCTGCTACTCGACCAGACACCCGCCGCGACCCCCCGGCTTGGGGGCCTTGGTCTTCATGGTCTTGGTCATTGCAGCGCAGCGCATGGCGACACAAGCTAGGGACCTGTCGCGGTTCCGGCAAGGCCGCGGTCGCGCCGGAGCTTCAGGAGCGAGAGCAGGATGGACCCGCCCAGCACCCCGGCGATCACGGCGAGCGACACCCCAACCGGCGGGTGGACCCAGGCGCTGGCGATCATCTTCAGTCCGACGAACGCAAGGATGATCCCCACGCCCGGCTTCAGGTACACAAAACGGTTCATCGCGTCGGCCAGAACGAAGAACATGGCCCGAAGGCCCATGATGGCGAACACATTGGAACTGTAGACGATGAAGGGATCCCGGGTGACCGCAAAGATGGCCGGGATCGAGTCGATGGCGAAGATCACGTCGGTCCACTCCACCATCATCAGCACCAGCAGGAGCGGCGTGGCCGACCAGCCCTGAAGGCTCCGAACGAAGAACCGGCTCCCCTCGTACGCCGGCGTGACCGGCAGCAGGCGGCGGGCCGTGCGCACCAGGGGGTTCTTCTCGGGCTCGATCCGAAGCTCTTCGCGGCGCAACATCTTGAGGGCCGTGACCAGCAGAATCACGCCCAGGACATAGACGATCCAGGTGAATCGCTCGATCAGGGCCACCCCGGCCACGATCATGATGGCCCGCAGGACAATGGCCGTGAGAATGCCCCACTTGAGCACCCGCGGCTGTGCGGATGCCGGCACCGCGAAGTACTGGAAGATCAGGAGAAAGACGAAGAGATTGTCGACGCTGAGCGAGAGTTCGATCAGGTAGCCGGCGTAGTACTCCGCTGCCGGCGTGGCGCCCTCGGTGAGAAGGATGTGGAGCCCGAAGAGCAGCGCTGCCGAGACGACCACCGCGCTCCAGCGGGCCGCGGCCCGGACCGAAAAGCCGCGGCCCCCGCGGCCGATCACGAACAGATCGACTGCGAGGAGGCCCGCGGCCAGGACCGTGAAGGAGAGCCAGACTGCCTGGTGCTGACCGCCCAATCAGCGGCCCTGGGCCAGCGCCATCAGGGCAGCTACCCGCTCCTCGGTCGGCGGGTGGGTCGAGAACAGCTTGGTCATCCCGCCCCCGTACGCGGCCAGGGGGTTGACCTGCGCCAGCGGCGCTGCCGCGGGCTGCACCTGCATCGGAATCCGGCGGGCCATGGCGTCGAGGCGCCGGAGCGCGTTCGCCAGCGGCTGTGGCCGCCCGAGAATCTCGGCGCCCACCCGGTCGGCCTCGAACTCCCGCTGCCGGGAGACGGCGAACTGGAGGATCATTGCGATCACCGGCGCCGCCAGGGCCACCACCAGCGCCACGATCGGATGGCCGCCCTCGCGGTTATCCCGATTGCCGAACATCAGAAGATACGGCAGGTACCCGATCGCCCCCGCTACCCCGGCCGCGATGGTCGAGATCAGCATGTCCCGGTTCTTGATGTGCGCCAGCTCATGGGCGATCACGCCCTCGATCTCGTCGGCGGGCATGGCCTGGAGCAGGCCCCGGGTCACCGCGACCACGGCCTTTTCAGGACTCCGGCCCGTCGCGAACGCGTTGGGCTGCGCCTGATCGGCGATGGCCACCACCGGCATCGGCAGTCCGGCCCGCTGGCGGAGCCGGTCCACCATCCGGTAGAGCTGGGGCGCGTCCTGTTCGGTGATCACGTGCGCGCCGTACATCTTCAGGACCAGCCGGTCCGAGAAGAAGTACATGATGAAGTTGAAGAGCGAGCCCATCACCAGGGCCATCACCAGCCCCTGATTCCCCCCCAGGGCCTGGCCGGCCACCAGGAACAGGGCCATCAGGCCCGCCATCAGCACAAAGGTCTTGACGTTGTTCATAGCCTCCAGTGTCTCCTCACCGCCACAAACGTAAAAAGACCCCCGCCACGGCCCCGAACCCGGGGGCGGGCGAAGGTCTTGCCGTGAGCGGAACCTCCCGCCCTCGCGGAACCGTGCCGGCCGGAGGCCGACAGTCTTGACGATGTCCGCGATCCGCCCGAGCCTCCAGACGGATGGGCTACTCCCCTTCTGCGGCACCAAACCTAAAACCCGAGCAAAAGGGTGTCAATTCGCCCCGGAGCAGCTATTTTCCCGGTCCGTTCGACCCGTTACCGGAGGAGAAGGAGATGCGGATCTGGACTGGCAGTCTGGCCATCGCGGCCCTGATGGGCTCGGCTCCCACCCTTTCGGCTCAGCAGCAGCCGCCCGCATCGCCGCGGGATACCACCCGCGCCACCGTGGCCGGCGCCGACATCCTGGTGGACTACGGCCGGCCCTACAAGCGGGGTCGCGAGATCTTCGGTGGGCTCGTTCCCTACGGCGAGGTCTGGCGGACCGGTGCCAATCAGGCCACGCACCTGGTGACCAGCAAGGGGCTGATGTTCGGTAACGCGATGGTCCCCGCCGGCACGTACACGATCTACACCATCCCGGCCAAGGACGGCTGGAAGCTGATCATCAACAAGCAGACCGGGCAATGGGGCACCTCGTACGACCAGGGCCAGGACCTGGGCCGCTTCGACATGACGGTGAGCGCCCTGCCCGAAACCGTGGAGCAGTTCACCATCAAGATCCAGCCGCGGCGGGGCGGGGGCGTGATCCGGATGGAGTGGGACCGGACGGCCGCCGAGATCCCCTTCATGGTTCATTGACCGCGGGGGGACCGCGATGAACGACCGCGACTACCAGGCGATCACCACGATCGCCCTGATCGCGGCGCTGGCCGATGGCCGCCGCCAGGCGGAGGAAGAGGCCGAGCTCAACCGGATCGCGGACGCCATGGGCGGCGGCGACTACGGGGTGCTGGCCCGCCGGGTGCTGGCGGGCCAGCTCCGCCTGGCCGATGTCGTGACCGACCTGAGCACCGAGGCCAGCCGCCGGGCGGCGTTCGAAACCGCAGTGGTGGTGGTCCACGCCGACGGCGTGGCCAACGAGAACGAAAAGGCGTTCCTGACCGAGCTTCGTACCGCGCTCGGCATCGACGAGGCCAGCGCCCGCGACCTGGCCCGGGCGGCGCAGGAGCTGGCCACGGCACCGCCCAAGGGTCCGCCAGTGGAAGACGCGCTCGCGCCGCCGGCACCTCCCGCCCGCCCCCGACCGTCGCAGGCGGGGCTCAGGATCCCGGGCCCCGACGCCGAGCTGGACGACCTGATCCTCAAGAACGCGATCCTCGCGGCGGCGCTGGAGCTGCTGCCCCAGAATCTGGCGAGCCTGGCGATCGTGCCGCTCCAGGCGCGGATGGTCTACCGGATCGGGGCCGACTTCGGCCAGCAGCTCGACACCGCCCAGATCACCGACCTGGCGGGCGCGATGGGGATCGGCGCGGCGGGCCAGGTGTTCGAGGGCGCGGCCCGCAAGGTGCTGGGCGGATTCGCCAAGGGGCTGCTCGGCAGGGCGGGGTCGGGGGTGGCGCAGGCGGCGACTGGCGCCGCCTTCACCTTTGCCACGACCTATGCGATGGGGCATGCCGCCCGGCAGTACTACGCCCAGGGGCGGAAGCTCTCGCGCGAGGACCTCCGCCAGCTGTTCGGCCGCCTCCGCGATGAGGCCGGAGGCATCTTCCCCAAAGTCGAGGCCACCATCCGCGAGCAGGCAGCCTCGCTCAAGCTGAGCGACGTCCTGGGCCGGATCCGCTCGGCCTGAGGGCTACTCCACCCGGAGCGCCTCGATCGGGGGGATCCGGGCAGCCCGCCGGGCCGGAATCCACGCCGCCAGCAGCGCCCCGCCCAGCATCAGCGCCGCCACGCCAAGGAAGGTGGCCGGGTCCGCCCGACCCACGCCGTAAAGGAATCCCGCCAGCAGCCGGGAACCGAGCAGCGCCCCCGCCAGCCCGGCCAGGGTACCGGCAGCCGCCAGGCGGACCCCGCTCGAAAGCACCAGGCTCGCGATCCGCCTGCGGCCGGCGCCCAGCGCCGCCCGGATCCCCAGCTCATGGGTGCGCTGCGCCGTCGCGTAGCTCACCACGCCGTGAATCCCCACCAGCGCCAGCACCAGCGTCACCCCGCCGAACGCGACGAGGAGCAGCATCGCGAATCGCTGATCGCCGATCGAGCCGAGCAGGGTCTCGGAGAGGCGCTCCACCCCATACACCGCGAGCGCGGGATCGAGAGCGGTTACCGCCGCGCGCACCGCCGGCGCCGCCCGGGTCGGGTCGCCGGCGGTCCGGACCAGCAGCACCGCCGTGCCAGCGAAGGACGGGGCCTGGGCGAGCGGCATATAGACCGCGGGCGGCACCGCGCTGGTAAGGCCGTGGATCCGCTCGTCGCCCACGACGCCCACGATCCGCCGCGGGATTCCCCAGAAGCGGATCTCGCGGCCCAGGGGATCGGCGCCGGGGAAGAACCGATCGGCCGCGGTCTGGTTGATCAGGGCTACGGGCGGGGCGGGCGCCGCATCGCCTTCGGTGAACGACCGCCCGAGCCGCACCGGAACGTCGAGGGTCGCGAAGTACCCTGGCGTCACCGTACGCACCGAGATCTCCGGCCAGTCGCGCGCCTCGGCCTCCCGGCCTACCACGACGAACGAGTTGGTGAACCCGGCGTCGAGCGGGTGCGCCCCGGCCAGGGCCGCGTGCTGAACGCCGGGAATCGCCGTTACCCGCTCCAGCAGCGACGCCTGGAACCGGTGGACTTCGGTCCAGGCGGGCCAGCGCCGGAAGTCGCGCGGATATCGGGTGGCGGGGAGCTGGAATTCGGCCTTGAGCACGCCGGCTGCCCGAAATCCGGGATCGACCGCGAGGATCGATCGGAAGCTCCGAATCAGGAGCCCGGCACCCGCCACCAGCATCACGGCCAGGGCCAGCTGCAGCACCACCAGCGCCTCGCGGGTCCGGCGCCCGCGGCCCGCGCCGCTTTCTGGCCTGATCGATTGCATCGGGTCCACCCGCCGGGCCTGGAGCGTGGGCACCAGGCCGAACGCCACGCCGGCCGCGATGGACACGCCCACGGTAAGCGCCAGCACCCGGAGGTCCAGCGCCACCTGGTCGAGCCGGGGCACATCGGCCGGGGCGAGACCCAGGAGAAGGCCCAGCCCGCCGAAGGCAAGACCCACACCCACCGTGCCGCCCAGCAGGGAGAGGAGCAGCGCCTCCGCCAGGAACTGGCGAGCGAGCCGGGCCTGCCCCGCGCCCAGCGCGACTCGCACCGCCACCTCGCGGGCGCGGGCGCTTCCCCGGGCGAGCAGCAGATTGGCCACGTTGACGCAGGTCACCAGGAGTACCAGGACGACCGCGCCCAGCATCAGGGCGAGAACCGGTCGCACCCGCCCGAACGCCACGGCGGTGAGCGGCTCCACGAACGCGCCCCGAGCGGTGTTGGAACGGTAGGCTGCCTCCAGGTCCGCGGCGATCGCCGCGATCTCGGTGCGGGCCGCAGCCAGGGTCGCCTCCGGGGCGAGCCGGGCCACCAGGAAGAAGGGGTGGGTGTCGCGGGAGTAGAGCTCGGCGCTGGCCTGGAGCGGCGCCCACACGGCGATGTCGCCGGAGGACGTGTACGGTACGTGGTAGGCAGCCAGATCGTGAATCTGGTCCAGGGCAAAGTCGGCCCCCACGGGCATCACGCCCACGATGGTATGGGGCTCCTCGTTGATCAGGACGGTGCGGCCCAGCACGCCCGGGTCGGCGCCGTACCGGGCCCGCCAGAACGCCTCACCGAGGAGGGCCACGCGCGGCCCACCGGCGACGTCCTCTTCCGGGGCGAAGCCCCGACCCAGGAGCGGAGTGATACCCACCAGGTTGAAGTAGCCATGAGTGACTCGGGCCGCGGCGGCCCGAAGCGGCTCGGCCCCCGGGGCGCTCACGATTACGTCGATTCCCTGGACCAGCTCGCCCCCCCCGAGCGTGCTGGCCCGCTCCCGAAAGTCGAGGTAGTCGGGCCAGGCCACCGGCTCGCGGTGAGTCCCGGTGTTCCGGTCGGTCTCCCACACCACCACCAGGCGATCCGGATCTTCGAACGGCAGGCGACGGAGGAGCACCCCGTCGACCACCGAGAAGATGGCGGTGTTGGCCCCGATGCCGAGGGCGAGGGTGACGACCGCGACGGCGGTGAAGACCGGCGTCCGCCGGAGCTGGCGGACCGCGTGGCGGAGATCGCGCACGGTGTCCTCCAGCCAGCGGCCGCCACGGGCGTCCTTCGCCTCCTCACGGGCGGCCTCGGTGCTGCCCAGCGCCAGCCGTGCCCGGCGTCGCGCGGCGGCGGGGGAGAGACCGGACCGGACCAGCTTCTCGGTCTCCATGTCGAGGTGGAAGCGCAGCTCGTCCTGGGTGTCCCGGTCGCCCCGGGCCGGCGCCAGGAGAGCCGCCAGCCGAGCCAGAATCCGCTTCACGCGCCCTTCCAATCGAGAATCCAGTTCACCGCACGCGAGGCCCGTTCCCACTCGGCGCGTTCCTCGGCAAGCCGGCGGCGGCCCTCCGACGTGAGCAGGTAGTAACGGGCCCGGCGGTTGTTCCGGGTGAGGCGCCACTCGCTCCGGATCCAGCCCTTGCGCTGGAGCCGCTCCAGGGCCGGGTAGAGGGAGCCCTGGTTCACCAGCAACACCCCGCGCGACCCCTGCTCCAGCCGCTGGGTGATTCCCCAGCCGTGCATGGGCTCCAGGGCCAGGATCCGGAGGACCAGAAGCTCCAGCGTGCCCTGGAGCAGGTCGGCGCGTTTGGGGTCGGGCATCCGATTTCCTCTCGATTGTCGAGAGAAAGATCGGACCTTACTCTAGATTGTCAAGAGATAACGGGCCACGATCCGGTTGGGCGCCGGGCGGGCGCCGCCCGCGGGGCCGCACCGGCGTCGCGGGGCGACGGGGATCGGGCAGGTCAGCCGCCGGCAGGGTCCGGGGCGAAGAGAGCGGTTGAGAGGTAGCGGGCCCCGGAGTCCGGCGCGATCGTGGCCACCCGGCGCCCGGGCCCGAGTTCCCCCGCCACCGCCACTGCCGCCTGCACGATCGCCCCGCTCGACATCCCGACGAACAGCCCCTCCTCCCGGGCCAGCCGCCGCGCGAACGGGAAGGCGTCCTCCTCCCAGGCGGTGACCACCCGGTCCACGACCGACCAGTCGAAGTTCTCGGGCACGAAGCCGGGGCCCATTCCCTGGAACTGATGCTGGCCGCGCTGGCCGCCGGAGAGGACCGGGCTCCGGGCCGGCTCCACCGCCACCACCAGCGTGTCTGGGCGGCGTTCCTTGAGGAAGCGGCCGACGCCGGCGATCGTCCCGCCGGTGCCGGAGCCGTACACGAAGGCATCGATCCGGCCCTCGAGCGCGTCCCACAGCTCCGGGGCCGTGGTGCGGTAATGGATGGCCGGGTTGGCCGGATTGGAGAACTGGTTGGGCATCCAGGCCCCCTCCCGATCACGAATCCGCTCGGCCTCCTCGATCGCCGCGAGCATCCGCCGCTCCGGGTCGGTCAGCACCAGCTCGGCGCCATAGGCGAGCAGCGTCCGCTTACGCTCCTCGCTCATCGACGACGGGAGCGTGAGGATCAGCCGGTACCCGCGCGCGGATGCCACCTGCGCCAGCCCCACGCCGGTGTTGCCCGAGGTGGGCTCGACGATCGTCCCGCCCGGCCGGAGGAGCCCGCGGGCCTCGGCGTCCAGCACCATGCCGAGCGCGGTGCGGTCCTTGATGGAGCCGCCAGGATTGAGGCCCTCGAGCTTGACCCAGACCTCGGCCTGGTCCGGCCCGAGCACGCGGCGGAGCCGGACCACCGGCGTCCGGCCGATGGCTCCGGTGAGCAGGCCCCGGTCGGCGTCGAGCGGGGCGGGGGCGGGCAGGGCTGGTGCAGACACGTCATTCCTCCGGGCAAACGCAAAACGGGCCCGCTCTCGTCACGGAGAGCGGGCCCGGGTTCGGGGCGGTGCTGGCCGTCAGCTCGTCATCGGCCCAGCGCTCCCCGCCGGCGACCGCTCCCCAGGGAGCAGGCACAGGCTGAGGCGCCGCAACAACAGGCGCAGCGGAGCAGGGCGAGGCTCGGCATCGGCCCGCAACCTACGACCAGGGTGCACCGGCGCACAAGCGCCCCGTCGCCACCGGCCTGAACCGTCGGGGGCCACGGGCCGGGCCGCGCACCGATCAATGGCCTCCAGCGCCGGCCTCGGTATCTTGTAGGCAGCACCCGAACCGGAGAGACCCCATGCGTGTGACCGGAATCGTCATGACCCTGGCCTTCGCCGCCACCGCGGCTGCGGCGCAGGATGCGGATCGAAGCGTCAAGGAGGGCGGCATCAAGGCGCCCGGCTGGAAGGGCCGGGTGGACCGGAGGCCGGCCTCCCAGGGGAAGACCGTGGCCGATTCCCGGCTCACGATGGAAGGCAACGCCATCCGCCTCTCGGTGGGGCCCGCGGGGAACTTCTGGCGGGACACCGACGTTGCCAGCGGTGACTACGAGGTCAAGGCCACTTTCAAGGAGCACAAGATGGCGGCCCAGCACCCGCACTCCTACGGAATCTTCATCGGCGGGGCTGACCTCGAATCCGACACCGAGACCCTGATGTACTGCATCGCCTACGGCAACGGCACCTACTCGGTCAAGACGTTCCACGGCGCCAACGTCATCACGCTGGTGGATCGAGCCGCATCGCCCGCGCTCAACAAGGCCGACGCCAGTGGTGAGGTCACCAACGAGATCGGCTGGCGGGTGAAGGGCGGCAAGGCCAGCTGCGTCATCAACGGCACGGAGGTCAAGACGTTCGACCGGTCCGAGGTGGTCACTGGCGACAAGCTCAAGTCGCTGGACGGGGTGTACGGCATCCGGGTGAGCCACAACCTGGAGTTGACGGTGTCGAACCTCAAGGTCTCCAAACTGTAAGGAACCCGGCGCCGAATGGCTGGCGGCTTCGACGGCACTCACGTCGTCATCAGCGGTGGGGCGGGGGCACTCGGCCAGGCGGTGGTCGAGGCCTTCGCCGGCGCCGGCGCCACCTGCCACCTGCCGGTGCTCGGCCCCGTGCCCGGGGAGCTCAAAGCCATGGACGCGGTCCGGCTCTATCCCGACGTCAATCTGACGGACGAGAGCCTCGTGGAGCGGTTCTACGCCGGCCTCCCGCCGATCGTGGCGTCGGTGCACCTGGCCGGTGGGTTCAAGGCGGCGCCCGTGGCCGAAACCCGCCGGGCCGACCTGGACCGCCAGCTCGAGCTCAATCTGATCACCACCTTCCTCTGCTGCCGCGAGGCGGTGCGCGCGTTGCGGCGAAACGGCGGTGGACGGATCGTGAACGTGGGCGCGCGGGTGTCGGAGGTGCCGTTGTCAGGCATGGTCGCGTATGCGGCCTCGAAGGCGGCGGTGGCCGGGCTGACGCGGGCTCTCGCCGAGGAGGTGCGCCAGGAGGCAATCCTGGTGAACGCGGTGCTCCCGTCGATCATCGACACCCCGGCCAATCGTGCGGCCCTGCCCGACGCCAGGACCGACCGATGGCCCAAGCCCGCCGAACTGGCCGCCACCATCCTCTGGCTCGCCTCGGCCGGGAATGCCCTCACCAGCGGAGCGCTGATCCCGGTGTACGGGCGGGCCTAGCGCCCGCTGCTGTGGTTCGGGCCTCCCAATGCTCGCGGAGCCGTGATGTTATCCCGGTTCACGTTCACGGCGGCCGGGTGACGGATCGGGTCTCGTCATGACCTGTCGCGCTGCCCGGTTGGGCGGTTGGAGTGGCCGAGCGTGCTGGGCGCGGCTCAGGAGAAGCGAAACACCAGAGGCAGAGCGAAGGCGACCAGGGCAGCCCAGGCGGCGTACACGGGCAGGTAGCCGGCCACCACCTGCCGGACCGCGGCCGGTCCGCCGGTCCCCCGGATGACGCGGATGGAGGCCCGGCCGATCCAGGCGAGATGGGTCATGATGATGAGGTTGGCGCCCAGCACCACGACCCGATTCGGCGTGAGTCCGTAGGACGTCAGTCGGAAGAGAATGGCCGACAGGGCGATCAGGTCGATCAGGAGGGTGACCCCGACCAGCGCGACATTGACGTAGTCGATCCAGCCCACCTCCGCCTGCTCGCCGCGCTCGGCGATCGAGAAGACCGTCATGCCGAGCACCACGAGCAGCAGGCCATTGAAGGTGATCAGGAAGGAACGATCCAGAAACGGGTTCCGCCCGCCGAGGAACCCGACCGCCAGGTAGGTGACCGTCATGATCAGAAAAAGCGGTGCGAACACCCGAGCCAGAACGGACGCGATTCCGGTGCGCCGCCTGAACACCACGTCGTACAGATAGGTCCCGGCCACTGGAACCGCGGCGGCGCCCATCACGCCGACATTCCGGGCATACCATTCCTCCGAGCTCTTGGAAATCAGCTCGAACAGGGCCACCGTGATCCCGCTGAAGACGATCCCGCCCAGGGCCACCAGACTGCCCAGGATCAGCAGCTCGCCGTTGTAGCGGAGAAAGCGGATCCGCGGCTCGGGGTCGCGCCAGCCCGCACCGGTGAAGACGTACCCCAGGAAGAACCACGCCAGGATCGGCAGGTGGAGCAGGGCCATCACCACCGAGTCGGTGGAGCCGGGGAGCAGGGCGGTGTACCCGACGGCAATCGCGGCCAGGACCAGGCCGGCGATCAGCCGGCCCCGGTCCCGGTCCTGGAGCCAGAAGTACGCGGCCAGGGACAGCAGGACCAGCGACGGGGCCAGGCGCGGGTAGTACCACTCCTCGCCGAGCCACAGGGCAGGGATCCGGACCAGGGCCCCGGTGCCGAGGGCGAGACCGATCGCTGACCACAACCGGCCCCCGCCCACCGTTCGCGCCGGCTCGCGGTAGGCGAGTCGGGCCGCCCAGACCCGGATCGTCGGCGAGTCCGGCGCCGACCGGGAGACCTCGTTGAAGGCGTCCCGGAACGAGTCCGGATCCTGGCGGTAGAGGGCTTCGAGGGTTGCGGGGTCGTCCAGGAGCTCGATCAGCCGCCGGGCGGTCGGGGGCATGGGTGTGGTCCGAGGGGGGTACGGCGGACAATGTAGAGTACTCTGTGCAGCAAAGTCAACCGCGGGCGCATTGCGGCCCCCGGAGTGCTCCCGGCCGGGAGCGACTCGAGGCGGCTCCCTAACGGCGGGCTCTCCGTTCCCCGATGCGGGGAGACCCGCCCTTGGCGACCGCCTTCGCCGCGGCCACCAGCAGGACCAGTCCCAGGACGAGCTTGAGCGTCGTTTCCGGCGTGGTCTGCATGGCCAGGCCGCCGAGTCCCGCCCCGATCAGGGACCCCGTGACCATTGCCCCGGCGATTCGGCGAGCGCCGCCTGGCAGCCCCAGGGCTCCGGCACGTCGGTAGCGCCAGAGCCCGGTTCCGACGATCGGCAGGGACACCAGCAGGCTCGCCGAGCCTGCGATCCGGATATCGGCGCCGAAGACGAACACCAGCGCCGGAATCAGCAGTTCCCCTCCGGCCACGCCCAGCATGCTGCTCACGAGGCCAACAAGCAGGCCGAGACCGGCGCCGATCGCGGCGCGCGGCATCACGGCCTCTCCTGCCAGGCCCGAGCCTCCGAAAGGCACCATCGCCTCGAGCAGCATCAGCATCCCGAGCGCGCCCAGCAAGGCCGCGACGGCAGCGGCGAGTCGACGCTCCTGAAGCCTCAGCACCAGCCGGCTGCCGTAGGCTGCCGCCAGCACTCCCCCGAGTGCCAACCCGACCAGCTCCGGCCAGAGAGCGCCGATCTCGGGGAGCGGCACCGCGTACCCCCGCGCCACCAGCGCGGCGGCCAGGGTCGCCAGGCTGATCAGGAGGTTGAGCGGGATGGCCGTCCGGGCGCCGAATCCGAGCACCTGGGTGAGCACCGGCAACCGGAACTCGCCCCCGCCCAGACCGACGAGCCCGGCAAGGCCGCCGATCGGAACGGACCAGAGCAGCGCTCGCTGGAAGTATCGGCAGGAGAGGGTGTGGAGCATGGGATGCGTCAGTGGCTCATCGGCCGCCGACAGCGGCGGCGAGGAGCACCACCTGCCGGGCCATGGTCATCATGGCCGGGATGTCGGCCCACTCGGCGTCGGTGCCCCGTTCGCCCCCGCGCGCTCCATGGAGACCGATCGCCAGGGTGCCCCCGGCGATCGCTACCCGCATGTTGCAACACCCCAGTTCGGTCAACGCCGGCTCGAAGCCAAGATGCCTTGCCGTGGCGACCGCCGCCCGGGTGAGGAACGAGTCGCGGGCGCCAGGAATCTCCGACCCCCAGGTTTGCAGGTCGGGCTCCATCCGGAACCCGATGCCGGTCTCGGTGCCGACCCGCTCCAGGATCGTCTCGATCTCCCGCTGGATGGCTTCGACGATGGCCCGATCCCGGGAACGCACGTCGAGCGAGAACCATCCCGCCGCCGGCTTTCGGTTGAACTGCTCCCCGCTTTGAATCACGCCGATGTTGATGTAGGTGTCCCGGTGCCGGTACCGCTCGGGATGGGGCAGCGAGAAGATCGCCTCCACTGCCCGGGCGATCGCCTGGTTGACGTTGGGAAGATCCCGGTTGGTGGTGTGTCCTTCGGGTCCCGCTGCCAGGACCCGCCACCAGGCGATCGATCCGCCGGCACCGTACTGGATCTCGCGGCCGTCGCCCAGGAGCTCGACAACGCCAAGGGTGCGGTCCTTGAAGTGCGCATACAGGGCCTGCATGCCCAGCAGGCCCGTCTCCTCCCGGGCGACGGCCGCGAACACCAGGTCGTGGCGAGGGCGCAGGCCCGAGGCGACCAGGGCTTCGGCCCCGACCAGGAGCGCGGCGACCGCGGACTGAAGCTCGGTCGCGGGGCCGACAATCCGGTGGCCCTCCCGGCGGGGCGGGTGGCGGCCTGACCGCTGCAGCGCCTCGATGCCGGGGAGGTCGTCCAGCATGGTGACGAACACCAGGGCTCGTCCCGACGTGCCCGGGATCGCGCCCCAGACGTTCGCCATCGAGTCGACCGTCACCCCGGCGAGCCCGATCTCCCTCATCCGCCGAGCGACGGCCGCAGCGCGCTGGTGCTCGTGGCCGGACGGCGAGATGATGGCGGCGAGGTCCATCAGGGTCGCGACCGCACGCGGCTCGGCTCGCGCCACCCGGTCGAGCGCAGCTCTCACGGCGGCGCTCGCGATGACAGGTCGCAGCGGATCGCCGGCCCGCTCCTGCGCCAGCGCGGCCACCGGCAACGCCGCGGCGATGAC
>CAZFSA010000078.1:18456-20853 GCA_964521535.1 uncultured Gemmatimonas sp. | reverse complement strand
TCCGATCGGTGGCCGGCTCCGGCCCCGAAGGCCGGGTGGTGAAGCGGGACCTGGAGGGCGTCGCGGCGCCGCGACCGGCGGCGGCCCGCCGTCGCGAGGGCCCGCCCTACGTCGACGTCCCGCTCACCCAGATCCGGAAGACGATCGCCAAGCGGCTGGTGCAGTCGCTGGGGCCGATTCCGACCTTCTTCCTCACCAGCGTGATCGACATGGAACGGGCCGCCGACCTCCGGGAGCAGCTGGTGGCCCTCCGCGGCGAGACCGGCAAGGTTTCGTTCAACGACCTGGTGATCAAGGCGGTGGCGCTGGCCCTGGCCCGGCACCCGGAGTGCAACGCCTGGTGGCAGGAGAGCGCCATTCGCCAGTGGAACGAGGTCCACCTGGGCATGGCGGTGGCCGTGCCCGACGGGCTGATCACGCCGGTGATCCGGAATGCCGACCTGAAGTCGTTGGAGGAGATCGGCGCCGAGTCCAAGGAACTGGCCGCCAGGGCCCGGGCCCGGCGGCTCACGCCCGAGGAGTATACCGGCGCCACCTTCTCGGTGAGCAACCTGGGCATGTTCGACATCGAGGAGTTCACCGCCCTCATCAACCCGCCCGAGGCGGGGATCGTGGCGGTGGGCTCGATCGCCGAGGTCCCGGTGCGGGAGGGTGACCGGCTCGGCTTCCGCCGCCGGATGAAGCTCACCATGAGTTGCGACCACCGGGTGATCGACGGCGCCACCGGTGCGAAGTTCCTCCAGACCGTGAAGCTCTACCTCGAAAACCCCGTCACGTTGGCGAGTCGGTAAATGGCCTCATTCGACCTGATTGTCCTGGGCGGCGGCCCCGCCGGGTACGTCTGCGCGATCCGCGCGGCCCAGCTCGGCCTCAACACCGCGGTGGTGGAGAAGGAGAAGCTGGGCGGGGTCTGCGTCAACATCGGCTGCATCCCGACCAAGGCCCTGCTCCACAGCGCCCGGGTGGCCGGGATCATCGCGCACGACGCCAAGGCGCTGGGCATCACGGTGGGCTCGGTCACCACCGACTACGGGGTCGCCATGAAGCGCTCCCGCCAGGTGGCCGACCAGAACTCGCGGGGGGTCGAGTTCCTGATGAAGAAGAACAAGATCACGGTGCTCAAGGGCACCGGCTCGCTCCTCCCTGGCAGGAAGGTCAAGGTGGGCGACGAGACCCACACGGCGAGCAAGGCCGTGGTGATCGCCACGGGGTCGCGGGTGAAGGGGATCCCGGCGCTCGGGCTCGAGATCAACAAGTCGACCGTCATCTCCTCGGACGAGGCGCTCTTCCTGGAAAAGGCGCCGGCGACCCTGGCCGTGATCGGCGCGGGCGCGGTGGGCTGCGAGTTCGCCGACATCTTCGCGGCGTTCGGCAGCAAGGTGACCCTGATCGAAGCCCTGCCCCGGATCCTGCCGCTGGAGGACGCGGAGGCTTCGGACGCGGTGGCCAAGAGCTACCGGAAGCGCGGCATCACCACGGTCGCCGGGGCCAGGGTGACGAAGGCGACGGTGGGCAAGGACCAGGTGACGCTGGAGTTCGAGGCCGGCGGCAAGACCGAGTCGGTGACGGTGGAGAAGGTGCTGATGGCGGCGGGCCGGGCGGTCAACACCGAGGGAATGGGGTTCAAGGAAGCCGGCGTGCAGCTCGACGAGCGGGGGTTCGTGAAGGTGAACCTGGCCACGCTGGAGACCACCGCCGCCGGCGTCTACGCCATCGGCGACGTGGCCGGCCCGCCGATGCTGGCGCACAAGGGGAGCCGGGAGGGCATCGTGGTGGCGGAGCGGATCGCGGGGCACACGCCGCATCCCATCAAATACGACAACATCCCGAGCGTCACCTACTGCCACCCCGAGGTGGCCAGCATCGGGCTCACCGAGGAGCGGTGCCAGGAGCAGAAGCTGGAGTACCAGGTGGGCCGCTTCCCCTTCAGCGCCAACGGCCGGGCCCGGGCGTCGAACGAGACCGAAGGGTTCGTCAAGATCATCCGGGGCAAGCAGTACGGCGAGATCCTGGGCGCGCACCTCGTGGGCGGACACGCCTCGGAGATGATCCACGAGCTGGCCGTGGCCCGGGAGAACGAGTACACGGTGGAGGAAGTGGACCTGGCCGTGCACGCGCACCCCACCCTGTCGGAGGCGATCGCCGAAGCGGCGCTGGACTCGATGGGGCGGGTCCTGCACACCTGACGGGAGCGGCGGGGTGAGCGACCGTCCCGCCCAGGCACCGCCGTCGCCCCACCCGCTGGGCCCCGAGGCGCCGACCGAGGATCACGCCGGGCTCGCCCTGGGCACCTTGCCGGTGGCGATCGCGCTCGGCACCGCCGTGGCCGCGCTGGCCACGTTCACCGTCCGAACCCTTCAGGCCAACGCCCCACCCGCCGAATCGCTCGACCTGGCC
>CAZFSA010000078.1:0-18391 GCA_964521535.1 uncultured Gemmatimonas sp. | reverse complement strand
GCGCGGTCGCCGTTCCGCCAGGGCGCCCTCGCCATCGTCAGCGCGTTCGCCACCCTGGTGGTGTCGCTGGTGACGATGCCGATCGACCGGGCCTTCGGGCGGCCGGGGCTGCTGGGCCTGGCCGTGGTGGCGCTGGTCCTGGCCGGGCTCGGCTGGCGGCGGATCGGCGCGGGGCCACGGGGGGAGTCGAAGTCGCAATGACCCGAGCCGGCGAGGAGATCGGGGGCGCCGCCCAGCCACTCATCCGGGTAGTGGACCTGGGCCAGCGTGGCTACGGCGAGGTGCTGGAGGTCCAGCGCAGGCTCTGCCGGGAGCGGGTCGAGGGCCGGCGGGACGAGGACCTGCTGCTCCTGGTGGAGCACGACCCCGTGGTGACGCTGGGCCGCGGCACCCGGGCGTCCAGCCTGCCGCTCCCGCCTGACGAGTTGCGCGCCCGCGGGCTCGAGGTCTTCGAGGTGGAGCGCGGCGGCGACGTGACCCTCCATGCGCCGGGCCAGCTGGTGGGCTACCCGATCTTCGATCTCACCCATCACCGCCCGGACCTCCACTGGTTCCTCCGGCAACTGGAGGAAGCGCTGATCCAGGCGCTGGCGCCGTTCGGAATCGAGGCCGAGCGGAACCCGGGCCTCACCGGTGTCTGGACCCGGGGCCGGAAGATCGCGAGCATCGGGATCCACGTGAAGCGCTGGGTGACGTTCCACGGGTTCGCCCTCAACGTCACCACCGCGCTGGATCTCTTCGGGCTGATCGTGCCCTGCGGGATCCCCAACGTGGAGATGACCAGCATCGCCCGGGAGACCGGCCTGGACCAGGCCGGCCTGCGGGACCGGACCGTGGCGGCAGTGGGTCAGGCGTTCGCCGTGGTGTTCGGGCGGCGGGTGACGCCGGTCTCGGGAACCATTCCCGACGCCGGGGCGTTGCCACGGTCCAAGCCCTGCCTCCCGAGCCCACCGTGACCAGCGCCGCCCGCGACCTCCGCACCGCGAACCATCGGCTCCCCCCGGGCCAGGTCGAGACCCGGAAGTGGCCGGTGCTGCACTACGGCCCGGTCCCGGCGATCGCCCCGGAGACCTGGCGGTTCCGGGTCTGGGGCGCGGTGGAGCGGCCCTTCGAGCTCGGGTGGAGCGAGTTGCTGGCCCTGCCGCAGGAAGAGACGCTCTGCGACATCCACTGTGTGACCCGCTGGAGCCGGTTCGACAACCTCTTCCGCGGCGTGCCGGTCCACGCCCTGCTCGAGCGGGCCGGCCCCCTGCCCGAGGCCAGGTGGATCATGGTGCACGCCGCGCCGGACTACACCACCAACCTCACCCTCGACGACCTGGACCGTCCGGGCAACCTGCTGGCCCTGGAGCACAACGGCGAGCCGCTCACCCCGGAGCACGGCGGCCCGGTGCGGCTCCTGGTGCCGCACCTCTACTTCTGGAAGAGCGCCAAGTGGGTGACCGGGATCGAGCTGCTGACGGAGGAGGCGCCCGGCTTCTGGGAGCGGAACGGGTACCACCTGCGGGGGGACCCCTGGGCCTCGGAGCGGTACGGAAGCGACGACTGGGTACGGATGAGGCGGGGGCGGTCGGCCGGCGGGTGATCTCCTGGCCAGGGGGTTATCTTTCCCCCCATGGCCGAGCCGGTGGATCGCGCGCGCCTGGAGTCCGAGGCGGACGAGCGGATCGCGCAGATCCTGCGCGCCGCGGCGAGCTGGGCCCGGGAAGCGCCGCCCCCGCTTACCCCGGCCATCCGCGCGGTCTGCGTTCGCCTGGCCGAAATGGTGGCCGACCAGCGCCACTACCTGGCGCCCCTCCCCGAGCCTCAGGAGACCGAGCGGTCGACCCTCCTTACCCTGGTGGCCGAGCGGCTCCGGTCCGCCCCGGTGACGGAAGGGATCCAGCCGCTGCTGCAGGAGCTGACCGAGCTGGAGCTGCGGGCCACGGCGTCATGGTCACTGGTGGATGCCGCCCAGAGCGAGTGGATTGCCACCGCCATCTCGTTTCTGGAGGGGAAGGCAGCGCGGCTGCCTCCGCCGGACCGGCCCGACGCCTACTGGGCCGACGACGTGGTGGCCGGGATCATCGCCTCGGTGCGGGCGCTGATCGGCGTGGATGAACTGCACGCCCGGACCGAGGCACGGTACTCGGGCGGCGTGCGCCGCCCGATCACTGACGAGGACGCAGCGGCCGAGAGCTAGCCGGCGAGCGCTGGCGCCTTCTGGAAGAACCGGGAGAAGACCCGGATCCCCTCCCACAACTGACTCAGGTCGAGCTTCTCGTTCGGCGAATGCAGCCCGTCGTCGGGCAAGCCGATGCCGGTGAGCAGTACCGGCGCTCCACCTTCGGCCAGCGTCTGCACCACGGGAATCGATCCGCCGGACCGGATCGGCACGGTCCGACGTCCCACCACTTCCTCGAACGCCTCATCGAGCACCGTGAACGCGGGGTGGTTGACGTCCACCTGCACCGGGTCGGCGCCGTGGAGGATCTTCACCTCCACCGTGGCCCAGGCCGGGGCCCGCTTCTCCACCGCACGGGTGAGCCAGCGGGCCGTCTTCTCGAAGGTCTGGCCCGGCACCAGACGGAGGCTCACCTTGGCCCAGGCCTGGGCGGGAATCACGGTCTTGGCCCCCTGCCCCGTGAAGCCGCCGCCAATCCCATGAATCTCGAAGGTGGGGAGGGCCCAGGTCCGCTCGAAGACCGAGTACTCGGCCATGCCGGTGATCGCCTTCGCGGTCATTTCCTCGCGGAGGAAGCGCTCTTCGTCGAAGGGCAGCGATTTCCAGGCCTTGAGCTCGGTCTTGGCGGGCTTCCTGATCGCCTTGTAGAGCTTGGGAATCCGGATTCGCCCCGACCGGGCCTTGAGGTCGGTGAGCAACCGGGCCAGCGTCTCCAGCGCGTTCGGCGCCACGCCTCCGTAGCTGCCGGAGTGGAGGTCGCGCTCGAGGGTTCGGAGGTGGATCTCCGCGTAGCAGAGCCCGCGCAGCGCGGTGTAGACCGCGGGCCAGCCGCGGTCGTAGTACGCCATGTCGGCCACCAGGATGCAGTCGGCACGGGCCCGGTCGGGCTCCCGGGTGAGCAGGGCGTCGATCGAGTGTCCCCCACTTTCCTCCTCGCCCTCGATCAGGAACCGGAGGTTGACCGGCGGGCGGCCGTCGGCGCCGCGGGCGGCCTCCACGGCCTTGAGGAGGCAGAAGACCTGCCCCTTGTCGTCCACCGCTCCGCGGGCATAGAGCCGCCCGTCGCGGACCGTGGCCTCGAACGGCGGGCTCCGCCACTCGTGGATCGGATCCACCGGCTGCACGTCGTAGTGCCCGTAGATCAGCACCGTCGGGGCGCCCTCGACCCGCGGCCCCTCTCCCCAGACCACGGGGTGGCCCTGGCCCTCGATCAGCTCCACCACCGGGCACCCCAGGCGCCGGAGCTGGTTCATCACCCAGCCGGCGGCGCGCCGGCAGTCGTCGGCGTGATCGGGCAGGGCGCTGATGCTCGGGATCGAGAGGAACTCGGTCAGCTCGCGGAGCAGCCGGTCGCGCTCGGCGTCTACGAAATCGGTCATGGTGAGGTGGGGTCGGGGTCTCGGCTCCTCGGGTCGGCACGGGCCGGTGGCGGCCGGGCGACCAAGATATCACCCTTCGGTCACGACCGGGACGGCGACGCCGGGCGCCCCGCGAGCGCGGTTGACCCCGCCCCCGGCGGGCGGTAGACTGGGCCCGATGAAAACAACGACCGTTGGGATCATGCCATGACCCACGCCTGGCTGGCACTGGGCGACCGGATCGGCCAGGAGGTCGGGGTCTCCGACTGGCTCACGATCGACCAGCCGATGATCGACGCCTTCTCCCGGGCGACCCTGGATCCGGACCCGATGCACGTGGACCCGGAGTGGTGCGCCCGGTACAGCCCGTTCAGGACCACCATTGCCTTCGGCTTCCAGACCATTTCGCTGCTCACCCACCTGAGCCATCAGGCGCTGGGGTGGATCCACGAGGACAACCCCGCCGGCGGTGGCTACGGGCTCAACTACGGCTTCGACCGGGTGCGCCTTCTGAGTCCGGTGCGGGTCGGCTCGCGGATCCGGGCCCGCTTCGTGGTGCTGTCGCAGACCGAGCCCCGGCCGGGGGAGGTTCGGACCACGCTGGGCGTCACCGTGGAGATCGAGGGGCAGGAGAAGCCCGCGCTGGTGGCCGAGTGGCTCGGGCTCTGGATCGCGGACTCGACGGGGCACCGCCGGCTGGAGGCGCGTCATGGCGGCTGACTCGGGCCGGGGGTTTCGGCGGCCGCACCGGCCGCTGCCGGAGGAAGCCCGGCCTCCGCGACTGCCGCGAATTAGCGACTACCCCGCGCACTGGGCGGCGGTGGAGCCCGGGCGCGAGGCGGTGGCGTTCGAGGGCAGCCGCTGGAGCTACGCCGACCTGGCCCGGAGAGTGGAGGAATGCGCCCGGGCGCTCCTCGCAGCCGGCGTCGGCCCGGGCGACCGGGTGGCGACGCTCTGCCCCCCGCACCCCGACTTCTACGTCACCTTCCTCGCGACGGCGTCGATCGGCGCGATCTGGCTGGGACTCAATCCGCGGTACCAGCGACGGGAACTGGAGTACGTGGTGGGCGATGCGGGTCCGCGGCTGATCCTGGCCCGGTCCCGGATCCAGGGTCGCGATTACCGCGAGGATCTCGGCGCCCTGGCCGCCGCCTGTCCCGGCGTGGAGCGGGTGGTGCTCCTCGATGCCGAGGGGCCGTCGGGGTGGGCCGAGTTCATCGCCTGGGGACAGGGCGTGACTGACCGGGAACTCGCCGCGGCGCGCGACCCGGTGCGCCCCAGCGACCCCTGCCTCATCGTCTATACCAGCGGCACCACCGGCCGTCCCAAGGGCGCGGTGATCACCCACCACGGGCTGGTGCGGGTGGCGCGGGTCCAGTGGGCCATCTGGCCGGTGTCGCCGCAACGGGTGATCAACAACCTCCCCGTCAACCACATCGGGTGCGTGGGCGACATCACCTGCGACACCCTGGTGCCGGGCGGCACGGTGATCTTCCAGGAGCAGTTCGATCCCGGCGGCATGCTCCGGTTGGTGGAGACCGAGCGGCCGACCTTCTTCGGCCACGTGCCCACGGCGCTCCAGCTTTTGGTCTCGCATCCGGCATGGGACGCGACCGACTTCTCCAGCGTGCAGCTCATCATCTGGGAAGGCGCCGCGGCGCCGCCAGACCTGATCGCGAGGCTCCGCGCCAAGTGTCCCCAGCTCGCCAACGCCTACGGGATGACGGAGACCGTAGGCAGCGTAACGTTCACCTTCGACGCCGACGACGTCGAGGTCCTGGCCCACTCCGTGGGCTGGCCAGTGCCGGAGTACGAGGTCCGGATCGCCGACCCGGACGGACATCCGGTGGAGCCCGGCCAGCCGGGCGAGATCCAGGTCCGCGGCGACTTTGTGACCACCGGGTACTGGCGCCGGCCCGAGGCCACGGCGGAGCTGTTCACGTCGGACGGCTGGCTCCGCACCGGCGACCTGGCCGAGGAGCGTCCCGATGGCGCGTACCGGCTGATCGGCCGGCTCAAGGAGATGTTCAAGTCGGGCGGGTACAACGTCTACCCACGGGAGATCGAGCAGGTCCTGGAGAATCACCCCGATGTGGCCCTGGCGGCGGTGATCGGGGTTCCGGATCCGCTCTACCAGGAAGTGGGGCACGCGTTCGTGCTACCCCATCCGGGCCGGACGCCGAGCCCGGAGGGCCTGGAGGCCCACTGCCGGGCTCAGCTCGCCAACTACAAGGTGCCCAAGCGGTTCGTCATCCAGGCGGCGTTTCCGATGCTCCCGATCGGCAAGATCGACAAGCAGGCACTCAAGGCGCACGGCCAGTAGGCTGGCTCGGCGGCCTGACTACTCGTCGAGGCCGAGAATCGGCGAGTTCAACTCCCAGATCGGCGCCCGCTCGGGATGGTAGCGCGAGCCGATGGGAATCGAATAGAGGTCCTCCACCTCGTAGGAGCGTTCCCGCTCCCCGCTCCGGTCGAGCAGCTGGCGGATCGAGTCGACGGCGGGCGAGGGCTGGCGCTCCTCCTCGTAGACCCGCCCCGCGAAGATGTCGACCATGTGCTCGCGATAGCGGGAATGCACGCAGTACGCGAACGCCAGGGGGTGCTCCCAGAAGGAGTCGAGCACGTCCTCCAGGACGTCGATTCCCTTCTCGCACCAGAGCTGATGGCCGGCAAACGGGTTGACCTCGTCGCGGCGAGCGCCCTCCAGGTACTCCCGCACCGCGGGCGCGGCGACCTCGGCCTCGCGAAGCGCCACCGTCAGCCCGAAGGAGAAGATCGGGTCGACGAATCGATGGGAGTCCCCGATGCAGAGAAAGCCCTTGCCGCAGAACTGCTTCACCTGATACGAGTAGTTGGGGCTGACCCGCACCTCCTCGATCAGCCGACGGTCCGGAATCCGGCGCTGGAGCTCCGGATGAAGCTCGTGCAGCTCCCTGAAGAGGAAATCGTGCTTGCTCTCGCGCTTCTCCAGGAAGTAGGCCGCCGGAACCACAACCCCGACGCTCACCACCTCGTCGTCGATCGGGATGAACCAGGCCCAGTGATACTTCTTCTGATAGAAGATCAGGGTGTTGCCCGGCTGGCGGTCGCGGGCCGAGCCGTCATCCCGGATCGCGCCGGCCACCTGGGAGTAGATCGCGATCTGCTTGTCGTAGGCGCCCAGGTACTTGGGCCCGGTGATCCCTCCCAGATTGGCGAGCCAGGTGGCCTGCCCCGAGCAGTCGAGCAGGACTTCGGCCTCGATGGCCTGCACCCCGCCGTCGGCCATGCGCACCTCGGCGCCCCGCACGGCATCGCCGTCGAGGAGCGGGCGAAGGGCCCGGCCCGGGAGGAGCGAGGCCCCGGCGGCCAGCGCGCGGTCCAGGAGCAACTGGTCGAAATCGCTGCGGCGAACCTGCCAGGTCTCCCAATCGAACAGCTTCCAGTCCGGGTCGCGGCCCATCACCGGCACGAACCAGCTTCCCCGGTTGCTCTGGCCGAAGACCCGGACGCCCTGCTTGACCGGATAGTTCCGTCGTCGCATCTCGCTCTCGAGACCCAGGCTCCGAAGTACCTGGCCCGCGGCGCCGGTCATCGACTCGCCGATGTGATACCGGGGGAAGGTCTCCGTCTCGACGATGAGCGGCCTGATGCCCTGCCGGAGGAGGAAGAGCGCGCTGGCCGCTCCGGCCGGTCCCCCGCCCACAATGAGGACGTCGGTCTTCATCGGACCCACCCTCCGATCTCGACTGGTGCTGGCCACGCGTGGGCGGCTGCTTCCGCCAGGATGCGGTGAGGCAAGTCGCATACCCGGCCAGCGTACCGGATGAGAGCCATGCTGCAAGAGGTTACGGGTCGAATCGACCATCCATCACCTCGTCCATGTTGAGGCGGCGCAACAGGTGGCTTCAAGTTCTCGATCGGGTGCGCGTCCGCCGTCCCGCCGATAGATTCGGACCGACGCGGCCCCCGACCATCAGACTCGAGCCCCCTTGATGTCCCGTCTCCTCACGCTCGCCGACCGGTTCACGCTCGACGAGGGTACCATCGCCCTGTCCGGTGTGCAGGCCCTGGTCCGCCTTCCGCTGGACCAGCACAAGGCCGACCGCCGCCGAGGACTCCGGACCGCCACGCTGATCTCCGGCTACCGGGGCTCGCCGCTCGGGGGCTTCGATCTGGCCCTCCAGGCCAACGCCGGGGTGCTGGCCGAGCACCACGTCCGGTTTCTGCCGGGCGTGAACGAGGAACTGGGTGCGACGGCCATATTCGGCGCCCAGCTGGCCAATACCTTCCCCCGGCCCCGGTACGACGGTGTGCTGGGGATGTGGTACGGGAAGGGACCGGGGGTCGATCGCTCGGGCGACGCGTTCAAGCACGCCAACCTGACCGGCGTCGGAAAGCACGGCGGCGTGCTGGCCCTGGCCGGCGACGACCCGGCCTCCAAGTCCTCGACGGTGCCGTCGGCGTCGGAGATCGCGCTCTACGACGCCCAGATGCCGGTGCTGTATCCAGCGGACGTCCAGGACGTGCTGGACCTCGGCCTGCTGGGCTTCGCGCTCTCGCGGTACTCGGGGCTCTGGGTCGGCTTCAAGGTGGTCACCAACGTGGCGGACGAGTTCTCCACCCTGGAGGTCGCTCCCGACCGGGTGACGCCGCGGCTACCCGAGTTCGAGTTCGGCGGCCGTCCCTGGCGGCCTACGCAGAGCCAGATGCTCTTCGCGCCCTACAACCTGGCGCTCGAGCAGGAAGTGTTCGAGGGACGGCTGGAGGCGGCCCGGCGGTTCGCCGCGGCCAACCGGATCAACCGGATCACGCTGTCGCCGCCCGGCGCCTGGCTCGGCATCGCGGCGGCCGGCAAGACCTATCTCGACGTCCGCGACGCGCTCCGCCGGCTCGGCTTCGGCGACCGCGAGCTGGAGGCGGCCGGGGTCCGGCTCCTCCGGGTGGGACTGATCCACCCGCTGGAGCCGGGAATCGTGCGGGAATTCGCCGGCGGGCTGGAGGAGATTCTGGTGGTGGAGGAGAAGCGTCCCTTCTTCGAGCTGTTCGTGCGGGACATCCTCTACCACGAACGGGACCGGCCCCGCGTCGTCGGCACCACCGACGAATCCGGCGCCATCCTGGTTCCGGCCCACGGCGAGCTCGACGCCGACCTGCTGGCGCCGATCCTGGCGCGCCGGCTGGCCCGGCGGCTTCCCGCCGACGAACTGAGGGCCCGGGTCGCCCGGCTTGCGCCGGCGGTGCCGGCCGACGTGCAACCGCTGGGGCTCGGGGCACAGCGGCTCTCCTATTTCTGTTCGGGCTGTCCGCACAACCGGTCCACGGTGGTTCCTGAGGGGTCGATTGCCGCCGTGGGCATCGGCTGTCACGGCATGGCCGTGATGATGGAGCGAAGCGGCGCCGGCTTCACCCAGATGGGCGGTGAAGGCGCGCAGTGGGTGGGCGCGTCGGCCTTCACGGAGACGCCCCATCTCTTTCAGAACCTGGGTGACGGCACCCTCTTCCACTCCGGCTCGCTCGCCATCCGCCAGGCCGTGGCGGCCGGCACCCGGATCACCTACAAGATCCTCTACAACGGCGCCGTGGCCATGACCGGCGGCCAGCCGGTGGACGGCGGCCTCGGGGTTCCCGCGCTGACCCGCGAGCTGGAGGCCGAAGGGGTGACCCGGATCATCGTGGTCACCGACGAGCCCGATCGCTACTGGGGGGTGACGCTCGCGCGGAGCGCCGAGGTGTGGCCCCGGACCCGCCTCGACGAGGCCCAGCGCGTACTGCGGGAGCTGGAGGGCGTGACGGTGCTGATCTACGACCAGCATTGCGCCGCCGACCTGCGCCGGCTCCGGAAGCGCGGCCTCGCTCCCGAGCGCCCGATGCGGGTGGTGATCAACGAGCGGCTCTGCGAGGGGTGCGGCGACTGCGGGGTCAAGTCGAACTGCCTCAGCGTCCAGCCGGTCGACACCGAGTTCGGCCGCAAGACCAGGATCCACCAGTCGTCGTGCAACACCGATTACTCGTGCCTGGACGGCGACTGTCCCTCGTTCGTGACGGTGGTGCCCGAGCGAGGCCACCGGGCAGGGCGCCTGGTCCCGGCGGCGAGCGTGTCGATCGGGGACGACCTGCCGGAACCGGCCGGCAAGGCGGCGGGCGATGCCAACCTGTACCTGATGGGAATTGGCGGCACGGGGGTGGTGACGGTGAATCAGGTGCTCGGCACGGCCGCGCTGTTGGAGGGGCGCGCGATGCGGGGACTGGACCAGACCGGGCTCTCGCAAAAGGGCGGCGCGGTGGTGTCGCACTGCCGCCTCTTCGCGGCCCCGACCGAGGCAGCCAACAAGATCGGCATCGGCGACGCCCATGCCTACCTGGGCTTCGACATCCTGACCGCCAACGACGTGCGAAACCTGGCCCGGGCCCACCCGGACCGCACGGTGGCCGTGGTCTCGTCCACGCACGTGCCCACCGGGCTCATGGTGCGGAACGCGGCGGTCCCCTTCCCCGACGATGCCGTGCTCCACGCCCGGATCGACCGGGTCACCGATCGACGGCGGAACCTCTACCTCGACGCGGAGGGCCTGGCCGAGCGGCTCTTCGGCTCGCACCTGCCGGCCAACCTGATCGTGATCGGAGCGGCGTACCAGCTGGGCCTGATCCCGCTCGAAGCGGCGAGTATCGAGCGGGCGATCGAGCTTAACGAGGCGGCAGCCCAAGCCAACATCCAGGCCTTTCGCGCCGGCCGGAAACTGGTGCTGGACCCGGCCTGGGCTGCGACCGCCGGCGGGCCGTCGTCCGGCAGGGAGGCGGCGCCGGCCGGGGTCGATCGGGGCGGCGTCCTGCCGAAATCCGTCACGGAACTGATCGACGCGACGGGGGCCACGGGGGAGCTTCGTCGACTGCTGGAAATCCGGATTTCCGACCTGATGGCGTACCAGAACATCCGATACGCCCGCGAGTACTCGGACTTCGTGCGCCGGGTGCTGGAGCGTGAGAGCAGGGTGAGCGGCGGGACGGCACTGGCCGAGGCGGTGGCACGCAACCTCTACAAGCTGATGGCCTACAAGGACGAGTACGAGGTGGCCCGCCTGGCGCTGGATCCCGGGTTCCACGCCGATCTGGCGCGGGCGTTCGGCCCGGGGGCCCGGCTCCACTACCGGCTTCACCCTCCCGTGCTCCGCAGCCTGGGTCTCCGACGGAAGCTTGCCCTGGGGGCCTGGTTCCAGGGCGGGTTCCGGATCCTCCGGGCTCTCCGCGGACTGCGCGGCACCGCGTTCGATCCCTTTGGCTACCACCCCGTGCGCCGCCTCGAGCGGCAGCTCGTGCTCGAGTACCGGACCATGGTGGAACGCGAGCTCGCCTCCCTGACGCCGGAGAGCCACGATCGGGCCGTCCGGCTGGCCGGGCTGCCCGACCTGATCCGGGGATACGAGGGGGTGAAGCTGGCCAGCGTGGAACGGTATCGCCAGGCCGTGGCCGACACCCTCGCGATGCCTCCGGCCCCTGCCCCCGGGCCCCGGACCGTGGCCCCGGCTGGGGCCTCCCACTAACGCCCGTCCGCGCCCGGCCGATAGTCAGGGAACCGGAAGACCGCTCCGGAGCCCGCCGGCCCAGCATGGCGGTGGCGCACCGGAAGGCGGCGCCGGTTACCCGGGCGGCGGCGATGGCGAGCAGCTCTCCCCAGATCTCGAAGGGCTGGTGGCGCGGCGCGGCGGCGGTCCTGCTGGCGCTGGCGGGCCAGGCCCCGGCCCGCGCCCAGGTCCTCAACTTCACCAACTACTCGGGGCTCGAAGGGGTCCCGCAGGCACAGGTCCTCACGGTCTACCAGGACCGACAGGGATTCATCTGGCTCGGCACGTACGGTGGCCTGACCCGCTTCGACGGGGTGGAGTTCCGGACCTACACCCGGCGCGAGGGACTGTCGTCCAACGTGGTTACCGCGATTACGCAGGACGCGGGCGGACGCCTGGTGATCGGCACCGTGGGCGGGGGCGTGTGCCGGCGGTCCGAGGATGCGTTCAGGTGCCTTGGCACCGCGGATGGACTCCCCGACGCGGATGTCTGGACCCTCGCGGCCGATCCCGCAGGGGGCGTCTGGGTCGGAACCGAGCGCGGCCTGGCGTGGCTCGACTCGACCGGGACAATCCACGCCTACGGTCAGACGGAAGGGCTCCCCGGCCTCCACGTGCACCGGGTGCTCCGGGATCGAGCTGGCGTGATCTGGGTGGCCACGGACCGTGGCGTCGCGCGGATGGAGGCCGGCCGATTCGTGCTCCACCCCGCGCCCGAGCTCCGCGGAGCGGACGTGGTGGTGCTGGTGGAGCTTCCCGACGGCCTCCTGGTCGGGACCGCCCACCGGCTCTTCCGCTGGCGGGAGGGGCAGCTTGCGCCGGTGACGGGGCTGGAGGTGGCAGCTGGCCGGCCGTTCACCAGCGCCGCGCGCGACGGCAGCGGTACCCTCTGGATCTCCACCCGCTTCGGCGCCATCCGCTACCGGGAGGGCGCTACGGTCCTCCTCACTCGCGGCAGCGGCCTCCCGGATGACAACATCAACGACGTCACGGTGGATCGGGAGGGGAATGTCTGGTTCGGGACGGAGTCCGGTCTCAGCAAGCTCACGCCGGGCCCCTTCTCGCATTACACCACCCAGGAAGGCCTCCCCCACCCGTTCGTTCGCGTCCTCCTCGAGGACGCGGCCGGGCGCCTCTGGGCCGGCACCCGGGATGGGGTCGCCGTCTTCGACGGCACCCGTTTCCAGACCAGGCCCCTGCCGAACGCGCCGGATCGCCGAATCTACGGCATGGCAGCGCTGCCGGACGGCAGCCTCCTGCTCGGCACCCGGATCGGCCTGATCCACTATCACGATGGGGTGCGACGGATCTATCGAGAGCGGGACGGGCTGCCGAGCGACTGGGTAACGAGTCTCCTTGCCGACTCCGCCGGTCAGGCCTGGATCGGAACCGCTTCCGGGATGGCGCGCTGGGACAGCGGGCGGATCCAGCCGGTGCGCGACTCGCTGCTCGAGACGGTGTTCGCTACCACCCTGGCGTTCGACCGGAGGGGACGGCTCTGGATCGGACGACGGGCTGGAGGAGTGGCGATCCTCGATGGCGACCGGGTCACGACGCTCGGCGCCGACCAGGGCCTGAGCGACCAGCCGATCTGGACCCTCGCCACCGACCGGGACGGGGGCATGTGGGCCGGGACCAACGGCGACGGAGCCTTTCGGGTCGCACCTGACGGGACCATCCGGACGCTCTCGGCGGCCGATGGTCTGGTCAGCGACTTCGTGTGGCAGGTGCTGGTCGATCCCGACGATCGGGTCTGGCTCTTCACCGGTCTCGGGCTGGACCGGTACCGCGAGGGGCGGATTGAGCACTTCGGTCGTGACGACGGACTGATCGAGCTGGAGGGAAGCGCGGCCGCCGCCTGGCGGGACCGGCATGGCGACCTCTGGTTCGGAACCGGGGCGGGTGCGGTCCGCTACGTGGCCGCCCGGGAGCAGTCGGGCGGGCTCCCGCCTCCGGTCTACGTGGAGGAGATCACTGCGGGCGGGAAACCGCTGGCGGGGACGGGCAACCGGGTCGCTCCGGGCGCCGGGGTGGTCCGAATCCGGTTCGCCTCGCCCAGCTTCCGCAACCCGGCGGGGGTCCGGTACCGGTACCGGCTGCTGGGCGGCGGTTCCGAGGAATGGTCGGACCTCCGGACCGAGCGGAGCGTGGCCTTCGTGGGACTCCATCCGGGCGAGTACGTCTTCGAGGTCGAGGCTGCCGACGAGGACGGGCAGGCGAGTCGTGAGCCCGCCCGGCTGGCCTTCACGATTCTGCCGGCCTTCTGGCAGACCTGGTGGTTCCGGGCGATCGCGATCGTGGTACTGGCCGGGCTGGCCGCGCTGATTCCCTGGGTGCGAACCCGCCGGCTCCGCTGGAGTCACGAGCGGCTGGAGCAGCAGGTGGCCCAACACACTCGAACGCTGGCCGAGCAGAACGCCCGCCTGGCCTCGGAGGTCGCCGAGCGGATCGCCGCCGAGGAGGCGCTCCGTCGCAAGGAGGAGCAGCTCCGCGACGTGCTGGAGAACAGCACCAATCTGTTCTACTCGCACACCGAGGACGGGGTGCTCACCTACGTGAGCCCGCAGTCCCGCCAGTTCTTCGGGGCCGACCCCGACGACGTGGTCGGGTTGCCCGCCGGCCGCTTCATCACCGACCATCCGCACAACGACATGGCGCGAGCCAGCGTCGCGCGGGCCTTCCAGACCGGCGAGAAGCAGCCGCCGTACGAACTGGAGCTCTGGGGCCCCGACCGGCAGCGGCTCTGGGTGCAGGTGAACGAGGCCCCGGTCGTTCGCGACGGCCGGACGGTGGCACTGGTGGGGTCGCTCACCAACATCACCGAAACCAAGGCTGCCCAGGCGGCCGAGGAGCGGCTGGAGGCCCAGCTGCGGCAGGCCCAGAAGATGGAGGCGGTCGGTCGGCTGGCGGGCGGGATCGCGCACGACTTCAATAACCTGCTCACGGCCGTGGTGGGCCATGCCGAGCTGGCGATGGATGCCCTCCCACCGGACAACCCGGTCCACACCGACCTCGGCGTGATCCGCCGCGCGGCCGACCGGGCGGCGTCGCTCGTCGCCCAGCTGCTGGCGTTCAGCCGGCAGCAGATGGTCAAGCGGCGGCCGCTGGATCTCAACGTGGTGGCCGCGGAAACCGCGCGGATGCTGCAACGGATCCTCGGCTCCGACGTCGCGCTGGCGCTGGAGCTCTCACCCCACGCGCCATGGATCCTGGCGGACCACGGGCAGCTCGACCAGGTCCTGCTCAACCTCGCGGTCAACGCGCGGGACGCGATGCCGACCGGCGGCCGCCTGACGATCAGTACCGGCGCCATCGCCACCGACCAGCCGCTGTCGGACGACGCGCCCGCCGGCAGCTACGTGGTGCTCGAGGTCGCCGATACCGGCGAGGGAATGGATGCGGAGACCCGGGCCCGCGCGTTCGAGCCGTTCTTCACTACCAAGGGCGTGGGCAAGGGCACGGGGCTCGGACTGGCGATGGTCTACGGCATCGTGAAGCAGAACGGCGGGCATGTGAGCCTGGAGAGCGAGGTGGGTCAGGGCACCACGTTCAGGATCTACTTCCCACGGATCCAGCCACCTCGCGACCCCGCGACTGCGCTGCCGGCGCTGCCGCCTTCCCGACTCGGCGGCCGGGATCGGGTCGTCCTGGTGGTGGAGGACGAGGACTCGGTCCGCCGACTGGTCTGTCAGACCCTCACCCGGTCCGGCTACCGGGTGCTGGAGGCCCCGGACGGCGGAGCCGCCCTGGAGGTGAGCGCCCGGTTCAGCGACCCCATCCATCTGCTGCTCAGCGACATGATCATGCCGGGGATGAACGGCCGACAGGTGGCCACCCGGATCACCGAGCGCCGGCAGGAGACCCGGGTCCTCTTCATGTCGGGCCACGCCGACGGGGTCCTGGGCCGAAACGGCCTGATCGAGGAGGAAGGCACGCAGCTGATCCGGAAACCCTTCACCCCGGCCGAACTGGCCAGCCGGGTGGAGGAACTGCTCGCCTGATCAGGCGGGCGGACCGGCGACGCCCAGCGCCGCCTCCAGCCGGGCGAACGCCTCATCGCCCCGGGCGCCGTCCACGAGGGCCTGCAGGGTTTCCACGACCCGGCGGACATCCCCCTGCTGGCGGTCGAACCACTGCTGGAACCAGTCGAGGTGGGTCCGGTAGATCAGCACCCCGACCAGTTGCGCGTTGTTGATCGGCCGCTCGGCGAGGCGGTCCACCCGGTAGGTCCGGAGGCGGGGCCCGTAGACGGCCGACAGTTCGGCCCGGGACCAGGCGCCGATTCGACGGCGTCCCTCCTCCAGCGCCACCGAGTCGGGCCGCGAGTCGTAGAACGCGGTGAGGGTGTCGATCAGCGCCCGGTAGTATTCGCCCAGCACCATCTCGTCCAGCCAGCGGTCGCGGGCCCGATCGGCCCGCACGGAGTCGCCCCGGGACCGGAAGAAGGCCTCGGCCGCCCGGTAGCCGATCATCTCCGCGAAGCTTTCGTTGAAGGGCGTCGCGCTCTTCACGTAGAGGGTGTTGTGGGCCATCTCGTGAAACACCAGCGCGGCCAGCTCCACGGAATCGCGCACCATCGCCGTGGAGAGCAGGGGATCGTTGAACCAGCCGAGCGTCGAATAGGCGGCCGCGGGACGGAGCCAGACGTCGAGCCCACGGGCCGCGAGCTTCTCGGCTTCCCGCTGGCCCATCGCGGCATCGAAGAACCCCTTGTACGGCACCCGGCCCACGATCGGGTACTTCCAGGTCACGGGACAGATGCAGTCCTTGCGCGAGGCGGTGAGCGAGAGCAGCAGGGTGTCGCGCCCCACATCCGAGTAGGTGGTGTAGGTGTTGCCGGCCCGGAGCCCCACCTGGGAGGCGAAGGCCCGGACCTCGAGCACCAGCCGGAGGTAGGCGCGCTCGGCTTCGGGCAGGGTGGTATCGGCAACGAGTCGCTCCAGCGGCGCCGCCCCCTGGAGGATCCGGGTCTGCTCGATGCCCGCGCGAGTGAGATACCGGACGTCGGCGCTGCCCACGTAGGCCAGGCCGTATCCGGCGAAGAGCGCGAGCGCGGCGACCAGGATGATCATGCCCGGACGGCGTCGTCTCACGGGGTCCAGCGGACGCCGAAGAGGTGCACGCTCCGGCCGACCGCGCTCCGCTTCTGATAGGCGTAGTCGATTCGGGCCTGGCCGGCCACCACGCTGCCACCCCAGGTGGTCGTGGACCAGGGCCTGATCGGGTCGCCCGGCTCGCCTCCGGTCCCGGCCCGGGCCACCAGCCCCAGCCCGTAGAAGACCGCGCCGCCCTCGAGCCCCACCACGGTCCGTCGGGCCCGGCCCCTGCTCCAGACGGTCTCCAGCGTGGCGAGGAGGCGCCCGTTGGAATAGGTGTCGAGGAGGTTGAGGCTGGCGCCCAGGTGCACGGTGCGCGGCAGCAGGAGGCCGGGGTCGGTGAGGGTCCAGTTGCCGACGTTCTGGACGCTCAGCGCCACCGCGGCGATGTCGAAGAAGGCCACCATGGCGGAGTGATCGGTGGTCAGAGCGCGAGTGATGGCCCTCGCCGAGTCCTCCAGCGAGACGTACTTGACGGCGGAGCCGACCGAGAGACCTCCCCGACGGAACACGGCGGCGCCCGCCCAGGTGAGGTTGTCATACACCGGGCCCCCGCGCTCGAACCGGAGGTACTGGTAGCCAGCCCCGAGATTGAAGGGGCCAGCCCGCGCCGCCGCGGCGCCCATGGTGTAGGTGGACCGATCGGGAAGCCGGGCCAGCGCGCCTTCCAGGCTCAGGGCCCGGATCGGGGCGAGCCCCGACGGGTTGTCGAACACCGACCCGGCGTACCCGGGCATCGCCACGCCGGCGCCGGCGAGCCCCGCCGAGCGGACACTCGACGGAAACCCCAGAAGCGCGGGACGATCGCGGGCCGCCGGCGGCTGGGCCGCTACGGCGGGAACGGTCGCGGCAAGCAGGGCGGCCGCGAGCAGCAGGCTGCGCATCGATCGGAAAGATCGGCGCGGATGGCCCCGGGTCCAAGGCCGGCGCGGCCGCGGAACACGGCTGACGGCGTCTAACGGATCCGGACGATCCCGAATCGGGCCACCAGGGCGGGATCGATCACCTGCCCCTGGCTGTTCCGGAGCAGCTGCAGGTCGATCCCCGACCCGCCGGCCTGTTGCACCACGCGGAGATGGAACCCGGTGCCGCCCCGGAGGGTGCCGCTTCTGGTGAAGGCGCCGGTCACGACCGCGGGATCGAGCGGATACCGCTGGTTGAAGATCTGGCTGTTCGCCGGGTTGAGGAAGATCTCCCGCAGCCCCCACGACCGGAATCGGAGCCGGGGCGAGAACGGCGCGACCAGATCGTCGCGGTCGTCGAGGTAGGCCGCCAGCAGCCACTCCACCACCAGCCGGGAGAAGCTCTCCCCGGTGACCGCGGCGATGTTGTCCGCCCCGCGGGCCGTGGTCTGGAGGAGCCGGATGGTCAGGTCGGGCCCCAGAATGCTGTCCAGCGCGAACTGATCCACCACCCAGCGAAGGAAGTACCAGCTGGCGCCCCGCTCGTTCAGCGTGCCCTGCGACGACGTCGGATAGATCAGAAACGTCGCTTCCGGGTTCTGGAGGAAGTTGAAGGCGTTGACGATGTTGCTGGAGATGTACTGGCTCCGGCACGAGACGAACCCCGCCGCGATGCACTCGGCCGCCGGAATGATCCGCCCTCCCAGTTCCTCGGCGAAGTGCGAGAGCGCCTCGTTCAGCCAGATCTCCTCGGAGTTGCCGCCCCGGAGAATTACCCGCTGGTTCCAGCTGATCATGTGCTGGAGCTCGTGGATCAGCGTGGGCTTGAGGTTGTTGACCGCCTGCTGGCGGCTGATCGAGGTGCATTGGGGCGTCGCCGCAGCCGGCACCAGGGTGTAGAAGATCTCGGCCCGGTTGGAGTTGGCCGAGTTGGGGCCCGTGGTGATCAGGTCCACGCCGTAGAAGTAGCCCAGCACCCGCCCGGCGCTGCAGTCAGGAGTGAGCTGGTTCACGGCCGCCGTCATCAGGATGATGATCCGGTCGTTGCCGTCGATGTCCGACTCCTGGCCGAAGCTCGCGAGGTCGATGGGGTAGTGCCAGGTGTCGAAGGTGTTCCCCAGGTCCTCGTAATCGGCGGGGAGCAGGTCGTTGGGGGCCGTCACCGCATTGTCCATGTAGATCGCGGCCTTGGTGCCGACGAATCGGGCGGTGGCGGTGATGTCCTTGAAGCTGGAGCACTGGAGGTTCCCGCAGACCTTGAAGGTCCGGACGTCGCCCACGGGGGGCGGCGTGGCCTGGGCCGGCGCCGCCGATCGGGCTGCCCAGGCCG
>CAZFSA010000077.1:0-20911 GCA_964521535.1 uncultured Gemmatimonas sp. | reverse complement strand
CTCAGGCCCCGGCAGCCGGGGCCGCCCAGCGACGGGCGTTCCCCCCTTCGATCCCTTCGCGCTGCGCCTGGTCGAGCGGGGTCAGGTCGAGCCGCGCGATCGGCGTCTCCGGCAGCCGGAGCGGCATCCCGCTGCCGAGGCAGAAGCGCTCCGCGCCGATCGTGCGCACCAGATGGGCCAGGTGGTCCTCGGGCGGTCCCCAGACCCAGCCGATGTCCCAGAGGATCCGGGCGGCCTCGTCCGGGGTGCTTCCCCAGTGGACCTCCTCGATGAACTCCCGATCGGCGAGGCTTACCACCAGCCGGAGTCCGGAATGGGTGCGCACCAGCGCCCGGACGGCCCATGGTTCGAGGAGCGGCGCCTGGTCCAGCGGGTGACGCTGCCGCGAGTCCTCGAACCGAACCGACAAGAGCAGCGGCACGCCGCGCTCTCCCAGGGCCGACGCGAGCCGCCGCATCGCCGGGCCGGCCGGGTCGATCCCGTACCGGGTGGGATCGGCGCGGACCGCCGGCGCGCCGGACTCCGCTGCACGCTCCACCTCCGTCTCCCAGGCGGGCAGCTCGGGGTGAATCGCGGGTACCGGCCGGAGTCCGGCCTCTCCCGTCAGCGCCCGGTAGAGCAGCGGGTTGCCTTCCATCGGATCCCGCCACCAGACCGCGCTCAGGTGCGAGACCCAGCACTCGTCGATCCCCACCCGGGCCATCGCCTGCCGGAGCGCGTGCACCGTGCCGCCCAGATGCGAGCGCCACGGGTACCGGCCGATGAAGGTGGCGACGTCGATTCGCATCAGCCCGTTCCGAAGACGCCCGGCGGGAAGATCGCCGCGGCGTTCCGCCACCGGACCCGATCGAGCTGGTCCGCGGTGAGGAGGCGCTCCAGGTACCGGAGCTTGGCGAGCCCGGTGCACATGGTGACGTCGCATCCCCAGAGCAACCGGTCAGCCCCGACGGCGTCGAGACAGGCCTCCAGCATCCCCGTGTCCACGCCGCTGCCCGAAAGGTCCACGTAGACGTTGGAAATGGGCCGGACCGCCCGGAGGGAGTGGGCCCAGTCGCCCCCGCCGCCGATGTGCGCGAGAATGAAGGGCACTGCGGGGTGCCGGCGGGCCAGGGCGCCGAGCTCCAGGGCGTCGGAGGCCTCCTGCCCCGGCCAGTCCCGCCGGCGGTGCTGCCAGACGTGGTGCAGCACCGGCAGGCCGTGCCGTTCCGCCGCGACCGCCACCGGGTCGAGCAGGGAGTCGTCGGCGCGGCGGCTGGCGGCCAGCTTGACGCCGACCATGCCGGCGGCCACGCAGCGATCGATCTCGGCCAGGGCGTGATCGGTGAAGTTGGGGTTGACGCAGGCGTATCCCTTGAGGCGATCGGCATGCTCGCGGCAGAGGCCAAGCAGAGCATCGTTGCCCGCGGTGACATCGGACGGCGAGGGGAAGTACGTGGGCGAGGTCCGGCCCCAGCTGCCCAGGATCGACGCCACGTGCCAGCGCACACCGATCCGCTCTCCCGCCGCGAAGCGGCTGGCGTTCCGGTCGGCCCAGTCGGGCCTCGAGCCCGCGGGGTGATGGCAGTGCGCGTGCACGTCGATCAGCATTCGGCGAGCGCCTCCTCCAGCGCCGCGAGCGCCGTGTCCACGTCCTCCGGCCGATGGGCCAGCGACACGAAGTTGTACCCGGTGCGTTTGAAGAGCACTCCCCGCCCGAGGCAACCGGCTGCGACCCGGCCGCCCACGGCGGGATCGCGGAACCGGAGGTGGCACATCTCCGGGATGCCGCCCACGCCGTCGATCAGGTCAGGCCGGAGCGATGCCAGGCGGCCCAGGCCGTCGAACAGGAGCCCTCCCACCCGCGCCAGGTGGCGGGGCACCCGTTCCTCCCGGACGGCGCGCACGGTGGCGAGCGCGGCGGAAAGCGCCACCGATTCGGTGGCCAGCGTGGACGAGATCCAGGTCCGCTCCACTCCCGCCATGAGCCGGGCCGACCCACCCACCGCCGCGAGGGGGAAGCCGTTGGCGAGGGCCTTGCCAAGGACCACCAGGTCCGGAGTGACGCGCCAGCGCTCCGCCGCGCCCCCCACGGCCACCCGGAACCCGGTCTTGATCTCGTCGAAGATCAGCACCACGCCTGCCCGTTCGGTCTCGTGGCGAAGCATGGCGAGCCACTCCGGATCAGGCGCGGCATCGACCACGGGCTCCACCACCACGCAGGCGAGTCCCGCCGCGCGCTCGCGAATCTGCTGCCGGCCCCGCTCCACGTCGTTGAAGCGGAGCTCGTCGTACAACGCCTCGACCGCCTCGGGCACGCCCGCCTCGCGGCTCGACCAGTCGAGCCAGCCGTGATAGCCGCAGCCCAGCACCCGGTCGCGGCCGGTGGCCACCCGCGCCAGCCGCACGGCGGCCGCCACGGCCTCGGCGCCGGTCTTGAGGAACCGGACCTGTTCCAGCCATGGCATCGCCTCGCCGAGGAGGGCGGCCAGCTCCTCCTCCTCGGGCGGCGGGACCGGACCCACCACCCCCCGCGCGATGGCGGCCCGCGCCGCCTCGGCCACCGCGAGGTGGCCGTAGCCTAACGCCACCGCACCCAGCGCCATCAGGAAGTCGAGGTACTCCCGGCCCTCCCGATCGCGGAACCGGGCGCCGCCGCTCCAGGCCGTCTGGAGAAGCCGGGCGGGCGGGCTGCCGCCGAAGAGCGCGGCCGGGCGCTTGCTGCCCGTGGAGGTTTCCCCCGCGAGTTTCATCCCACCAGCTCCAGCACCCCGAACTGCGCCGGGTCGGCGCGGTCGCCGCGAAGGTATACCCAGCCGCCGCCGCCGGCCCAGGCCAGCTGTCCGGCGCGGCGGGTCCGGCCCGGCCGCATCTCGTTCACCACCAGCTCGAATTCGATCTCGGGGGCCTCGCCCAGCTGCTCCAGTCCCGGGCAGGGGAGCGCGACCGTGAGAACGTAGCCTTGCTCGGTGACCAGGGACCCTCCCTCGAGCGGGACCAGCGACCCGCTATTGCCCGGGATCGGTCGGGCCCAGATGCCGCCATCGTCGGCGGGCCGGATGAGCCATGCAGCGGCCGACCCGTCAGGCAGGCGATAGTACACCTGCACGCCGTCGGAGTGAATGTCGTCGGCCTCGTTGTCGAGGCGGAGGGGCGGATCGCCGGGGCGGCGGACCACCACCTCAGGCTTGGCCACCTCGACCGCGAGATAGAGGTGGCGCTCGTCCCAGTTGACGAAGGCGGTGGCGGCGAATCCCTCGGGCCCGGGATAGGGCTCCTCGCTTCGGCGGTAATGCAGCTCGTCGGCCAGGTCGATCGGGGCCGAGAGGTCGAAGCCATCGAGCGAGCCGTCGAGTGACGGTGGCTCGTCCAGCCGCATCGCCTCGGCGGAGACCTGCGTGGCGCGATCCCGGCGCGGAGCGCGACCGCGCTCCCGCGCCGGGATCGCGCCACGCAGGGGAATCCGGGCGCCGGCCGCGTCCACCGTGGCCGCGCCAGCGGCCACGAACACGGCCACCCGTCCGGCGGCCGTGCTTACAGCCACCCGGTCGGGCAGGGTTTCAACCCCCGTCACCGTGCGATTCAGGTCGAGCACGGCGGCAAGCTGGCCACCCGGCGCCCTGGTTCTCTGAAGGAGCAGCGTCGCGGGACCGGCGTCACCGGGCAATCCCGGGCAGCGCGCCCGGATCAACTCGCCACCCGCGAACCAGACGGCGAGGCCTCGATCTCCGGCGGAGACCAGCACCCGCACCGGACCCGGCGCGACGGGCACGAAGGTCTCGGCGTCCGTGACGAACGGCTCCTCCAACCCACCCGTCCGCCACTCGCCCGGCGACTCCACCCTCACCTCACCCCTGAAGTGCCACGGCACCTCCAGGGTGGCGCTGTCGCCCTGATCGAGCTCGACCAGGTCGACGATCCAGTCCGGGCCCTGCACCACCGACCGCCGTACCGGCCCCCAGGTCCCCTGGATCCATCCCCACTCGCCCACCTCCTCCAGCGCGCTGCCCCTCGAGGGTTGGGGCTCCTGGGATCGGCCGTCGAGCCGGGGCGCGTTGTGGGCCAGCGTGGACCGATACCAGGCCAGATCGCGGGCCACGTACGACCCGGCCCCGGGATCCGCCAGCCAGTGTACCCCATTGGCGTGGAGCGTGAGGTGAAGGCGATCGGGATGGCCGTGGCCGCCGGCCTCGCCCCCCAGCTCCAGGCTCAGGTACCGCTGGTGCTGGCGCAGCACGCCGAGACCCTGCGCCGGAAGCAGCACGCTGGCCGGCGACGGGGCCTGGTCCGCGTCGGGCAGCACGGGATCCATCGCCAGCAGCATCCACCAGGAGAGGTCGGTGCGGGCGGTCGCGCTGCGCTCCGGCTCGCCGGCGTCATGGAGGTAGGCATCGTAGGTCGCGGCGGGCCGGAGGGGCGTGGCGTAGAGCGCCCGAAGCCAGGGAACCAGCTCCTCCGGCGCGGAGTCGCCTAACGTCTGACGCCCCGCCTCCCAGCACTCCAGATAGGCCGGCTGCGCCAGCGACACGCCGAAGCGGGCATCCCGTCTTGCGGGGAAGGTGAGATCCGGCAGCGCGGTCGCGGCCGGCGCCAGCAGAGCCTCTCCCAGGTGCTCGGCCAGCTCGCCGTCGGCGGTCAGGTCCAGGCCGGCGATCCGGGCCCAGTGAAGCCCGGTGAGGAGGCCCCGGATGGCGAAGAGGTGGTAGTTCTCTCCCTCGTACCACATCCCGTCGTCGCCGAACCCGTCGGTCAGGTGGCCCAGCAGACCGGTCGGGCTCTGCACCGCCGAGGTCGCCAGCTCCTCGTCGCCGAACCAGACGCCGATTGCGGTGAGCGCCGCCGCGTTCCAGGTCTGGCGGTTGCTCATCCCCTCGTTGAAGTCGCCGATCAGATTGGCGGCCTCGTCGGCGATGGCGTTGACGGCGGCCTCCGCGTCCGCGTCCAGCCACCCTGCGGCCCGGAGCAGCTGGGCCGCCGCGAGGTAGTTGAGCACCCACATCGACTCCAGGTAGGTGGAGAAGAAGAGGTGGCTGGGGCCCAGCACGTTGTCGCGGTTGGGCAACTGGTGATAGAGCGCGGAGTAGGCGCCGAGCAGCTCGCGCGCCCGGTCCCCCAGCCGCCGGTCCTCGCCGAGGACGCCTGCGGCGGCCAGATGGGCGGCCCGCTCGGCCAGCCAGAGGTGCTGGGCCCGGGCCCAGTGGGCGTGATGGCGGTCGCCGGCCGCCACCTGTCCGCAGCGCGAGCAGGCGTGGCGGTCCGGTTCCCAGGGATCGAAGCGGAGCGGCGCCGAGCAGGCGGGACAGATGCCGCCGTCGGCCGAGAGCATCGCTTTCACCCTGGGGATCGGAGGCAGCCGCCTGAGCACGGGCTCGGCCCGCTCGGTGAGGCGGCGGAGGAGGGCGGGAAGGTCGCCTTCGGTGGTGGCGCGGGCACGGAGCTGGGGGAGCAGGTCGGCGGTCACCATACCCGTACCCCCCCGTCAGCCCATCGCACCGGCAACACGGCGGCCCCCGCGGCCCGCGCCCGTTCGGCGGCCGCCGCCAGGTCGCCCGAGATCAGGAAGAACATCGAGCCCCCGGCTCCCGCCCCGGCGGCCTTCCCGCCAAGCAGTCCCGATCCCTCGAGCGCCTGCTCCAGGCGGGCCATCCGTTCGGTTCGCATCCCCGGGTCGAGCTGCTGCTGGAGCCGCCAGTTCTCCGACAGCAGCACCCCCACCCGAGCCAGGTCTCCGGCGTCGAGCGCGTCGCCCATCCGGAGCCCCGTCTCCACCAGTCCTTCCAGCGCGCTCACGATCCGATGCTCTCCCTTCACATAGCCCGTCATCACCCGCGCGATCGTCTCGGACGAGACCCGCGACTGCCCGGTGTAACAGAGCAGCAGCCGATCGGCCAGCTCCGCCCGGAAGGCTGGATCGAGCTCGAGACGCCGGGGCGTGACGCCGGCGGCGCCGAAGCCGAACAGGTGAAAGCCGCCCAGCGCTGCGGCGTACTGGTCCTGGCGGCCGCCGGGAAGCCCGGCCTCCACCGCTTCCAGCCGCCAGGCGCGCTCCGCCAGCTCCGACGGGTCGACCGGCGACCCGCCCGGGCCCGAGGCACGGTCGAGCGCCGCCACCAGGGCCACGTCCAGCGCGCCCGAGCTGCCCAGGCCCGAACCCGGGGGCGCGTCCGAGCGGGTGTGGAGCCGGCAGGGACCGATTCCCGACATCCGCACCGCCGCCTTGAGCAGGTCCAGCCGGCCGTCCGGCTCCAGCTCGGCCGCCGTTCGTGGCCGGAGCACCAGGCCCAGATCGTCGGATCGGAGTTCGTACTGGTCCGCCGGCTCGACCGCGACGTGCGCCCGGAGCTCGATGGCGGCGTTTACCACGACCCCGCCCCGCTCGGTGGCAAACGGGGCCACGTCGGTCCAGCCGCCGGCCAGGTCCAGGCGGACCGGCGCCGACGCCCGGGCCGCTACCGGGCGGTCCATCGGGCCAGCGTTGGCAGCTCGCCCCGGAGATCCATGCGCACGCCCTGCACCCGCCGGTTCATTCCCTGAACCCCGCGCGCGTGATAGAGGAACGCCGCCGGCAGCGAGTCGCGGAAGATCGGGAGCAGCGCCCGGCCCGATCCCGCCGCCGTCACCCCTGCGACCTCCAGCAGCGATCGAAGGTAGCCCAGGGCCAGGTCGCCGGAAATGCCCAGCACCGCGGCGTCGAAGTCCCGGCGGGGCCCGTAGACCCGGTCGAGGAACGAGGCCAGCTCCAGCTGGCGAATCGTCACCTCGATTCCGATCAGGGCCAGCTGACTCTGGATCATCTGCTCGAGCGGTGCCTCGCCGCTCCCCACCGTGAGCAGCTCGAACCGGAGCGGGCGCTCGCCAAGCAGGGCGCGACCCCGCCCGGGGGCGTACGGGGGCGGGCCCGCCGGCCCGGAATCGAGTTCGGGCGGAAGCGGCCCCGACGCGGGGCGCCCGTACCCGAAGACGTAGCCCTCCACCAGCGTGGACCGGTCCAGCGCCAGGTCCACGGCCCGCCGCACCGGCAGGCGGTCGAAGGGGGGACGCCGGAGGTTGAAGACCAGGGCGTAGGTGAAGAGCAGCGGGTACTCCACCACGTCCAGCCGGGGGTCGCGCCGGACGAACTCGGCGTGGGCCGGCTGGATCCCCGCCAGGTCCAGCGCCCCCGCGCTCAGCGCCGCCAGCTTGGCGAGCGGCTCGTCGACCACCGCCACCACCAGCCGGGTGAGCGCCGGGCGGCCGCCTAACGATGGCGGAAAGGCGGGATTGGCCTCGAAGACCCAGCGCCGGTTGGGCTGGTGCTCGACGAACCGGAACGGCCCGTTGCCCACCGGCCGCGCGTTCCAGCGAGCCCGGCGCAGCTCGGCCGGCGACACCTCGCCGAGAAGGTGTCGGGGCACCACGGCCAGGTCGGTCAGCACGTCGGGCAGCTCCGCCTGGGGGGCGGCGAAGCGGAGGATGAGGGTCGTGTCGTCCGGGGCCAGGACCTCGCGGAGGGCGGCGAGGTCGGCCTGGCGGGGGTATCCGGTGGCCGGATCGAGCGCCCGCTCCAGGGTGAACGCGGCGTCGCCCGCGGTGGTGGGCCGGCCGTCGTGCCAGCGGACGCCGGGGTGCAGCACCAGCCGAACCTCGGTCGAGTCGCTCGACCAGTCCCAGCGGCGAGCCAGGTAGGGCTCGAGCCGCAGGGTGCTGTCGTACCGGACCAGCGTGGTGAGCAGCGCGTACCGCTGTACCTGCCGGGCGAGCGGGTGGGTGGTGATCAGCGGGTTCATGCTCTGGAGATCCGCGCCCGACGCCAGGACCACGGTATCGGAGCGGGTCTCCGATCCCGCGCAGGCGCCGGCGCCACCGGCGGCGAGGAGACAGGCCAGGCGAGCGGCGGCGCGGTTCACCCGGAGAATCTAGCCTAGCCCGGGGCGGGCTGGCCCTGTCGGGAGTCGGGAGATCGCGCCACATTACGGGACACTCCAACCGATCCGAGACTTCGCCATGCGTGCCCCTGTGCGTCGTGCCGCCCTGCCGTTCATCGTCATCGCCACGCTCGCCGCCGGGCAGCCCACGACGGCCCAGCCGGCGCCCGGAAGCCCGTCGATCGACCAGTTGCAATCGGTCCGCTCGCTGATCGCCGGCCGCGAGGTGCAATGGTCTCCCGACGGCGCCCGGATCGTCTACGTGGGCGCGGACGGCGGTCTCTGGGCCATCGGGCGCCAGGGCGGCTCCCCTGAGTTGCTTAGGGGAGCTGGGGACGGCGGCCCGGGCGCCAATGCCCAGCTTCGCTGGTCGCCCGACGGGAAGCTGGTCGCCTACCTCAGGAACGTCCCCGGCGGGACCGACGTCTTTGGCTTCGACCCCGCGAGCCGGACCGAGCGCCGGATCACCCGGCTCTCGGGCCGCGTCCGCTCCTACTCGTTCTCGCCGGACGGGCGCTCGGTCGCGGTGGCCAACGACCGCTCGGGGAGCGAGGACATCTGGGTGGTGGACGTCGCGACCGGCGCCGCCCGTCGGCTCACCACCTCGCCGCTCTACGAGGTCTTCCCCTCCTGGACGCCCGACGGGCGCCGGATTCTCTATGTTCAACTCGACGACCGCTGGGTGGACCACGACGTCTTCGAGATCGCCCCGACCGGAGGGGCGGTCCGGAAGGTCCTGGCCGACCGGGACTATTTCGACTACCGCCAGGGAGCGTCGTTCGGCTTCGTCCGGGTATCGCCCGACGGGAAGACCGTGCTCTTCCGCTCGCAGCGGAGCGGCTGGGCGGGCTACTGGGTGGCGCCGCTCGCCGGCGGGGCGCCCCGCCAGATCGCCGCCGAGGCGGCCGACCAGAGCGAGGCCCGGTGGTCGCCCGACGGCCGGGAGATCCTGTTCCTCTCGATCAGCAACGGCACCCAGAGCCTCAAGGTGGTGCCCGCGGCGGGCGGCGCGGCCCGCACGGTGGTGGCGCCGCCCGCGGGGATGGTGACGCACGCCGAGTGGTCGCCGGACGGGAAGGAGATCGCGTACCTCTTCGGCACCTCGACCGCGCCGGCCGATCTTTATGTCGTGGCCTCGACCGGCGGCACGCCGAGCCGGCTCACCACCTGGAATGCGGGGATGGCGGCGTCCCCGGCGCTCGTCACCCCCGAGAAGATCGCCTGGACCAACGAGGGGTACACCATCAACGCCTACCTCTACCGTCCCCCGGGTCTCCGCCCCGGGGACCGGGCCCCGGTCATCATGTACGTCCACGGCGGGCCCACCGCCCAGTTCAGTGACAACTACCAGCTCCAGGCCCAGTTCTTCGCGAGCCGGGGCTACGTGGTGATCGCGCCCAACGTGCGGGGCAGCTCGGGCTACGGCAAGGCGTTCGAGGACGCCAACAATCGCGACTGGGGCCACGGCGATCTCCGGGACGTGATCGCCGGGGTGGACTGGGCCAAGCGCCAGCCCTATGTGGACCCGGGCAAGATCGGGATCACCGGGGTGAGCTACGGCGGGATGCTCACGATGTACGCGATCTCGTTCGCGCCGGGCGTATTCCAGGCCGCGATCTCGGGGTCGGGCTACGGCGACGTCACCGACTTCCACACCGTGGTGCCGGTGCTCCAGCACAGCAAGCTGCTCCACTACGAGCTGGGCCAGTGGCCGTCGACCCCCGAGGTGGACTCGATCTACCGCCGCAGCTCCGCGATTCACCGCGCCAGGGACGCCACCGCCCCGGCGATGATCATTCACGGCTACGGGCTCGACGTCCTCGACACCGACTACGCGGCCTGGAAGTACGCCCGCGAGCTGGCCAAGCACGCCAAGATCGTGGAGTACAAGGCCTATCCCGGCGAGACCTACTACGTCTACGGCCGGGAGAACACCAAACAGATGCTCCAGGACATGCTGGGCTTCTTCGACCGGTACCTCAAGGACGGATCGATCGAGCACGCCGCGCCCTGCGCCGGCTGCGCGGCCGAGCTGAGCCGCTCCCCGGACTGATCATCGGCTGGCGCTGACCGGCGCCCCGCCCCCGGCCGCCATCACCCGCGGCCGGGGGCGGGGCCGTTTCAGCGGGCGTAGGTGAAGCGGTAGGTGCCCCGGATGCCGTGGCCGTCCTTCGAGACCGTTCGCCAACGGACCAGGTACGTCCCCCGCTCGAGGCTCGACCCGATCGGGCTGGTGATCGAGAGCGGGTCGTCGGTCGGCGCGAACTTGAACTTCACGATCTCGGACTGGTCCTCCCGGAGCAGCGCGCCGGAGGAGAGCTTCGGATCCGGGGGCTCGTTGAACCAGAGTCGCACCGCGGTCGGGGCTTCGCTGACGGTGCCGTCGATGGCCGGCTCGGCCTTGACCAGGCGGGCATGGAGCGCGGCGGCGGTGGCGGCCGCCGCGAGAAGGAGCGCCGCGCTGGCAATGAGACTTCGAACACGCATGGGACGTCCTCAGGTTTGAGAGGGCGCAGGAGCCGCTTCACCGGGATGGCTCACCGCCGATCCGGGTCGCGGCTGCCGCGCCGTTGTCTTGTCTATGAGAGGGTTGAGTGCGGAGGACCGGTGGGATACGGCCTGGTGCGCCCGGGGGCAACCGCCAGTCGGTCGAACCGCGAGGCGATCGTCCGGCGGATTTCCGGTCCGGCAGACCAGCGGCCCACCGGTGTGTCCGGCGACCACGGATGGAGCGCGATTCCGGCGCAAGGGCCGATGCACCGGCACTCCGAGCCCGGAGTACTGGAGTGATCCGGCGAATGGTGGCCGTTGCGACCGCCATGCTCCGCCTGAGCGGCGGAGCTGGCCGGGCACTCGTGCCGGACCGCCGGGGCCAGCAGTGGGACCCAGACGGCCACGACGGCAAGGACGGCCGCCCGCCGGCGGCACCATAGCGGTCGGCCGAGCGACGACATGGGCCGAAAGATCGGCCGCGTGGCTGGCTCGCGCAAGCGACCCACGATCCTGGCTGCACACCGGCCGGGCACCCGGCCGGTCCCGCGATGGCTATCCGATCACTGCGATGACGCCGTGATCTCCTCGTAGGCACAGGTCAGCGGGTCGCGAGGGTTGGCGCGACCAAACGGCCCGTAGCTCTCGAATCCCCGGAGCGGATCGCGCATGGCGAGGATCTCGTCTCGCGATCGCCCCGCCCGGATCTGCGACTCCACGAACTCCATCACGGCGCCAAGGTAGTCGCGGAACCGGGCCAGGTCCGCCTGACCACCCGTCACCGGGAGCCCCGTGCCGGCGTGTCCGAAGATGTACACGGTGTCGGCTGGGTGATCGTTTACCGTCCGCCCCAGGACGGTCATCCAGTTGCGCATGCTGGCGCCGGCCCCGCGGTCCACCACGGGATGCCGCCCATGGAACATGAGGTCGCCCATGTGGGCCACGTTGGCGCGCTCGAAGGTGATGACCGCGTCGCCGCCGGTGTGGGCCGGACCGTAGTGGCGGGCCCCGATCCGTTCGTCTCCCACTTCGGCGTCCCAGCGTTCCGTGAACGTGGTATCGGGAAACAGCTGGTCGGCCGGTGGCTCGCCGCCGGGAGGGTGTCGCATGTGCTCGGCTGCCCTGGCGTGGGCCACCACCGCCTTGACGGCGCCTCGAAACGACACGTTGCCGCCGGTGTGGTCGCCGTGATGGTGGGTATTGACCAGCACGTCGACCGGCCGGTTGCCCGAGCGACGGTTGAGCCCCTCCAGCAACGCCCTGGCTTCAGCCGGAAACTGGCTGTCGACGACGGCGACCGCGCGGTCGTTCACCAGGTAGCCGATCGTGCCGCCCCGCATGGTGAAGTAGCCGACATTGCGGCGGATCGGCGTGAAGACCGGCTCCTGACCCTGCGGCCAGAGCGCCCAGCCGCGACGGGGGCCGGCGAACGCCGCGGCCAGCGCCGCGCCGGCGGACGTGGCAAGAAAGTGACGACGAGTTGCTGGCATCAGATCCCTCCTGGTGTCGACGCTCGGCGCCGGAGCTGGCGGTTACGGAATCGGCGCCGGCCGTCCGATCCGGTACTCCCGAGGCGGCTCGGCGCCGAGCAGGTGTCGGACAAAGAAATCCCAGCGGCGGCGCATCATGTAGTTGTTGTCGGGCCCGTACCCATGGCGGGCATGGGGGAAGATCAGCAGGTCGAAGTCCTTGCCCGCCTTGATCAGCGCGTCGGCCACCAGGGTCGTGTTGTAGGGCGGCACGTTGTCGTCCATCGCCCCGTGCGCCAGGAGCAGCTTCCCCCGCAGGTTCGCCGCGTGAGTCTGGTTCGCTTCCTCGGCGTAGTTGTCGCGGTCGCCGTCCCGCACCAGCAGCCCTTGATAGCGTTCGCCCCAGTCGTCCTCGTAGTTGCGGTTGTCGTGGTTCCCCGACTGGGCCACGCCCACGTGGAAGAAGTCGGGATGACGGAACATCGCCGACGCCGTGGCGAACCCGCCGCCCGAGTGCCCCCAGATCCCGACTCGCGTCAGGTCGATAAAGGGGTAGCGGGCCGCCAGTTCCTTCATTCCGGCCACCTGATCCGGAATCGTGTTGTCACCCATCCGGCCGTAGTAGGTGTCGTGGAACGCCTTGGAGCGGCCCGGGGTCCCCATCCCGTCGATCTGCACCACCACGAAGCCAAGCTCGGCGAGCGCCTGGGCATCGCCGCGGGCGGGGACGAAGCTTCGGGTTCCCACGCTGCCCGATTGGGGCCCCGGATAGATGTTGTTCACGATCGGATACTTGCGCGTCGAATCCAGCCCGGACGGCGTGTACATCAGGCCGTAGATGTCCGTGCGACCGTCCCGGCCCTTCATCCGGATCGGGGTCGGCAACTTCCAGCCCGTGGCCACGAGACGCGAAACGTCGGCTCGCTCCAGCGGCATCACCACCCGGCCGTTCCGGTCGCGGAGCACCGTCACCGGCGGGGTGTCGGGGGTCGAGTACGAGTCGACGAGGTAGGCGCCGTCGGGCGACATCGTGACGGTGTGATGGGCAGGCTCCGGCGTGAGCAGCGTGAGACCCCTGCCGTCGAACCCGATCCGGTAGAGGTGGCTGAAATAGGGATCGCGATCCGGCTCCCGACCGTTGGCCATGAAATAGATCACCCGGGCCCGCTCGTCGATCCGCACCAGATCGGTGACGTTGCCCTCGCCCGTCGTGATCCGGTTCTTGAGGGCGCCGGTCGTGAGGTCGTAGAGGTAGAGATGGACCCAGTTGTCGCGCTGCGACCACCAGATCAGCTCGTTCGACGCGGGCAGCACCCGCCAGAGCTTCTCGGGGAACGAGGCATCGCCGATCTGGGTGGCGCTCCGCTCCTCGAACAGGGTCCGGACCTCGCCGGTTCGCGCGTTCGCGATCCGGAACCAGGCGGTCTTGTGGTCGCGGGAGCTGGACACGAACGCCAGGTGGGAGCCGTCCGGGTACCACTGCACATCGCAGATTCCGTCGTCGCAGGCGACGTGATCGGAGACGGTGGATCGGTGGGCGTCGGGCGGCATCCGGAGCCGGACCAGCTCCGGACCAGCGGCGCCATCGAGCCGGATGATCACCCGGCTGATCCGGAAGATCACCGAGTCGCCCGGGAGCGGGTACTTCCAGGCGTCGAGCTTGGGCGCCCCCACGTTGGTGGAGACCAGGTACATCTCGCTCACCCCCCGGCCATCGTGCTGGAAGGAGGCAATCTGGCGCGAATCGGGCGACCAGGTGACCACCGGGGTCGGGCTTCGAACCCATCCCGCGTTGTTCGTGCCGTACCCGAAGTCCTTGATCCCGTCCGTGGTGAGCTGCCGGTCCCGCCCGGTTGCCATTTCCCTGGCCCAGAGATTGTTCTCGCGGATGAACACGGCCCACGCCCCATCGGGCGAGACGCTGGCGTTGGCCGGGGGCTCGGCCTGCGGCGGCGCCGGGGTGCAGCGGTAGGCCACGAGATCGCAAGTCAGGCGGCGACCTCGCACGGTGACGGTGATGGCCTGCCCGGTGGAGGCAAGTTCCAGGGCCTGGAACGGGAGGCGATCGCCGGAATAGGTCGTGTCCAGCGCCTGGGACAGGGCACCCGCCAGGCGCTGGTGGTCGAACAGCGGCGTCCGGGTGCGGCGGGCCGGGTTCACCGCCAGGAACGCGCTGCCCGCCGGGGTGGTGGCCCGATACCAGAAGCGGCCGTCGGCGAGCCAGGTGGGGCGGCCCGCGGTGCCACTCACGAGGGGGGCCACCTGCTGGCCGAGCATCCGTTCGGCACGGGCGTAGTCGGCGGGGGTGAGCTGGCGAGGTGGCTTCGCGGCGGCGCTGGCAACCAGCAGCACCAGCAGGGCGAGCGACCGGCCCACCATCGGGATCGGGAGCGAACGCATGAGATTCGGCAGGATCGGGGAGGTCGAGTCCGACTGGGGTTCCCCCATTGTACCGCCACCCGGGTTGCCGCGGCAGACCCCGTCCATCCTGGCGTCGGGAACGTCAGGCACCTGTCCGGGCAATCAGCCAGCCAAGCCCATGGGCTGCCCCCAAGCCCACCAGCCGATCGATACGGAAACGCCGGCGGCGCTCAGCCGGTCGCGGGCAGGCGCCGGGCGGCGATCCGGTCGCCCTCGGCGGATCGGCCGGTGGCCCGGTAGAGGCGCTCCAACTGCACGAGCAGATCATTCCACTGCTGCGTTTCCTGCTCCCGCCTGGGCTCGAGCGCCTGGAACGCCTGCTGGAAGCGTTCCTCCGCCTCACGGAACCGGCCCAGTTCCAGCAGGCATTGTCCCGCCTTGGCCTGCGCGTCGGCGGTCAGAGGGTGCCCCGATCCCAGCCGGGCGAGACGAATGGCCGCGGCACGCTGGTATTCGGCCAGCGACTCCCGGTGCCGGCCCAGCAGGTGCAGGGACACGCCCACGTTGTTGTGGGCGATCGCTACCGTGGGATGCTCCGGGCCAAGCGTGGCCAGCAGGACGTCCAACGCCTGGCGTTTGACCGCCAGGGACGTGGCCAGGTCCTTCCGGGCATCCCACACGGCGGCCAGGTTAAGCAGGGTAAAGCCGATTTCGGGGTGCTGTTCCCCAAACATCGCCCGCCGCATCGCCAGGGCCGCTTGGAGCAGCGAGTCCGCTCCGTCCAGCTTGCCCTGGCTCAAGAGCGCGGTGCCCAGGTTACTCAGAAACGCGGCCGTCCGAGGATGGGGGCCCGGAATCCGCTCCCGGGCGAGTGCCACCGCCTCGCGGAACACCGTCTCGGCCTGGGCGAACGACCGGCGGTTCATCAGCACGCTGCCGAGGTTGGTGAGCGGTGTCGCTACCCGAGGGTGCAACGGGCCGTTTACTGCCCGCTCGATCGCGACCGCCCGGCGCAGCAGGGGTTCCGCCTCATCGTATCTCGCTTGCTGATTCAGAGAGGCGGCAAGGTCGGAGAGCCGGCCGGCAAGCGCTGAACTGTCCGTCGGCGTCCCGGTCTCGACCAGGGCCAGCGCGGCTCGATAGGTCGTCTCGGCCGCGGCAAAACGTCCCTGTGCCATGCGCGCGTTTCCCAGACCGCCGAGCGACCGGATCCGGTCCGCCCGCGAGCCGATGGAATCGCGGGCGAACGTGGCATCGGCAACGAGGAAGAGGGACTCGGCCTGGGCCGCCTGGCCCTGTTGCCAGAGCACCAGGCCCAGGGAATTCAGACTCTGGGCGGTCTCCGTCGCGTCGGCGCCGAGTTCACGACGTCGCAGGGTGACGGCCTCCTCGAGCAGGGAGCGGGCCGTGTCCAGCCGGCCCAGATTCGTCTGGGCCCGACCCAGGATGGTGAGCATCCGGGCCTGGAGCACGGGGCGGCCACGCAGATCCTCCCGAACCCGCTGGACCCCCTCTTCCAGAAAGTCGACGATCCGCAGGGTGTCGCGGCGCGCCGGACCCACCGCGAAGGGGTCAGCTGCGGTAAAGAGGCTTTCGAGAAATGACGAGACCTCGAGGGCAACATCGCGCTCCAGGGCAATGGCCCGGGCCTGCGCGCGGCTCGTGGTCGCAAACCGCAGCGAGACCGCCGTCAACGCCACCAGGGCCACGGCGAGCGCGGCAGCCGCCAGGGCGCCCAGGCGGTGGCGTCTCAGAAACCGGCCCGCCACGTAGCCCATGCTCTCCGGCCGCGCCTGGACCGGGAACCCGTTCAGATGCCGGCGCAGGTCATGGGCCAGCTCGGCTGCCGTGGGGTACCGGCGTCCAGGTTCCTTCCGCAGCGCCTTGAGCACGATGCAGTCCAGGTCGCCAGCGAGCCGGGCGGGCGGGATCGGCGGGCGACCGGGCCTGGTCCGGCGCCGTTCGGGGTGGGCCGCGCCGCGGCTGGGCGGCGTGGGATCCTGCTCGCACACCGCGCGGTGCAGTTGGAGTGGGGGCACGTGTTGGAACGGGCGGGAACCGGTGAGCAATTCGTACAACAGCACCCCCAGCGCGTACACATCCGTGGCGGTCGTCACCCCGGCCCCCAGAAACTGCTCCGGCGCGGCATGCTCCGGTGTCAGGAGCAGGAGGTCTCCGGTGGTCGAGCTGCCGGCGTCGGCCGTGTCGAGCAGCTTGACCGCGAGCAAATCGAGGAGGCGAACGTCCCCCTCTTTGGTGACCAGAATGTTTCCGGGCTTCAGGTCGCGATGCACCACCAGGTTGGCATGGGCGAACTGCACCGCCTCGCACACCGTGATGAACAGGCGGAGCCTGGCCGCAAGGTCGAGGCCCCGATCGTTGGCGAAGGTGGTGATCGGCACCCCATCCACGTACTGCATCACCAGGAACGGGTGGCCGTCAGTCGTCACGCCCCCGTCGAGGAGGGTTGCAATGTTGGGGTGGACGAGGCGTGCCAGGATCTCACGCTCGGTGCGGAACCGCGCGGCCAGCTCGCTGCTGCCCCGACCCCGGCGCATCACCTTGACCGCGACCCGCTGGTCGTAGACCCCATCGGCCCGGTGCGCCAGGTACACCTCGCCCATGCCACCGTGGCCGATCAGCCCCTCCAGCTCGTAGGCACCAAGTCTGGTCCCCGGTGGCAGTGAGACCGGGAGCGCCGACGCTCCCGGCGACAGGAGCTGGTCGGTGTCCTCCAGCCCGCCAGCGGAGTCGTGCGCCGCCACCATCGCCTCGATCTCGCGTCGCAGCTCCTCGTCGCCGGCGCAGGTCGCATCCAGGAACGCCGCCCGCTGGTCGGGCGGCCGATCGATGGCGCCGAAGAACACTGCCTCGATCCGGCTCCACGTGTCGGAGTTCATCCACCACCTTGCCGGAAGCGGCGCGCTGGTATAGCTGTTAGGGAAGCCCTTCGTCCCCAGGCCACCCCATGACGGCAGGCCCGATTACCGCGTGCCTGACCCGGCTTCGGGCCGGCGAGCCCGGGGCCCTGGATCAACTGTTCCCCCTGATTTACGAGCAGCTCAAGATTGTCGCCAGGTCGCAGCTGGCGCGGGAGGCGACCGGCCACACCCTGGGGCCGACGGCCCTGGTGCACGAAGCCTATTTCAAGCTGGCGGAGCGGGAGAAGCTCCTTCCGGAGGATCGCCGGCATTTCTTCGCCATCGCGGCGCAGGCGATGCGTCGGATTCTGATCGACCATGCCCGTGCCCGGCGACGGGCGAAGCGAGGAGGCGGGCAGGCGCCCCTGCCCCTGGACGAGGTCTCCGAGCACGAAATCCGGGCGCTCCTGACCGACGATGGGGCCGATGAGCTGATCGCCCTGGACGCTGCGTTGGAGCGGCTGGCTCGCGCCAACCCCCGGGCGGCCCAGGTGGTGGAGCGGCGGTTCTTCGGCGGCCTCACGCTGGAGGAGACCGCGGCCAGTCTGGACGTATCGCTCAAGACGGTGCAACGGGACTGGCTCCTGGCCCGGGCCTGGCTGCGAAAGGAGATCGATCGGGAATTGCCGTTGTTGCACACCCTCGACGCGCCTGCTGCGCCTGCCGGGTGACCCCCCACCAGGCTATCCGGCCCACACCGCGTGCCCTTCGGGCAGTCGAGGAGATCAGGACGCGCCAGCCCCCGGGGGACCGAGGGCCGGCACATCCGACCGGGTCAGAAGTGGCGGCCCACGTTCGCCAACCCGAGGGAAACGCTGGTCGTGAAGTCGTCCGCCCCCGGAAAGTAGATGTACTTCGAGTTCCCCCCTGACCGCATCAGGAACTTGTACTGGCGCTGGAAGTTGCAGCCCAGGTCCAGGGATACGACCTTGGACTCGTGGGTCCCGCCGGTGTTGACGATCCAGTTCCCTCCCTGATTGAGCTTGCTCCACACCCCGTTCTTCACCTTCACCTCGCTGTCCTCGAGGTCGATGGTGACGTTGGCGCTGCCGTTGTTGTGGGCCCGGACCGTGATGTCGCAGCCGTAGGCCATTGGCACGGCGGTCGACGCCACGAGGGGTTGGGGCCGGAGTCCGACCGCGGCCGCGGCGGCCAGCCCGGTGGCGGCGAGGGTTGCGTACAGCCAGTTCATGGTGCTCCTCCGCGTTGGGATGTTCGAGGCAGGCGGCCGGATGCCGCCTCCTGCCGAACATGGCGCTCCCTGCCCCGGAACCTGGACATCCCGCCCACCCCTCTCGGCGGCCGAGCGTGACGTTTGCCTGCGGATCACCCGAGGATGTCCAGCTCACCGGGCCGGTTGACGCCATGGCCTTCGAGATCGGTTGACACCCTTCCCATCCGTCGGAGGCTGCCATGCGGTACCATCGCTTCGTGCTCCTACTGACGGCCATCGGCCTGCTCGCCGGGTTCTCCGGCGCGTCGACACTCTTCATCCTCGGTTCCGCGACGACCACCACGGCGGTGGCCGGCGGGTCGAGCGCCGATGTCCGGACCCTCGGCCCCACCGGGTCCTACCAGGGCCTCTACCGAATCACCTGGGCCGAGGACGCCGACATCCCCTGCTACTTCAAGGTCCAGACCCGGCACCTCAACACCAACAGCACCCAGTCGGAGGAGGCCAACCTCGGCGGGGCCTCCTGCTCGTCCACCAGCCAGTCGGAGCGATCGGCTGGGTTCAACACGCCGGCGCTTTTCGTCAACGGAATCCGCGTTTGTCGCAACAACGGGCGGATCAAGGGAATCGAGGTGTACTACGGGCAGGTCAGGTCCGACGGGACCGTCTTTGCCACCACCACCGCCGACGACGGCGCTCAGCCGCACTGCGTATCCGGGTCCGGGAGCTGGGGTGCGGCCCGCTACTGCCCCAACAACCAGATCGCAACCCGGCTCAAGATTCATCATCAGGCCGACAATCCGCCGGGCGCCGGGTCGAATGTGACAATGTGACGCAGGCGGCCGTCGGCATCGCGCTCGTCTGCCGGCCGGTCGAGATCAAGTCCTGATCCGGCCGGGTCGTCCTCTGCCGGGGTCGGGGTGGTATCTTCCGGCCCCGGATGACCCTCCTCACCTTCGGCGACGTCGCCGTCGAGTTCGCGGGCACGCCAATCCTCACCGGCGTGTCGTTCACCGTCGCCGCCGGGGAACGCTGGGGCATCGTGGGCCGGAACGGCGCCGGCAAGACCACGATCTTCAACCTCATCACCGGCGCTCTCTCGCCCACCCGGGGCACCGTGGCCCGCGCACCCGGCCTCCGGGTGCTGCTGCTCGACCAGCACCGTGACTTTGGCGCCGCGACCACGGTCTGGGACGCGGCCGCCACCGGCTACGCCGAGGCCCTCCGATTGGAAGCAACGCTGGCCCGCGAGGCCGAACGCCTGGCCGAGCTGGGCGACCGGGTCACCGAGGCCGACCTGGCCCGCTACGGTCGGGAGCAGGAACGGTTCGCGCACCTGGGCGGCTACGACTACCATGCCCGGGTCGCCGCGGTGCTTCAGGGTCTGGGGTTCGACCCCGACGAGGCCCGCAGCCGGCCGCTCGCCTCGTTGAGCGGGGGCGAGCGCGGGCGGGTGGGGCTCGCAGCCCCGCTGGCGGCGCCCGCCGACCTGCTGCTGCTGGACGAGCCCACCAATCACCTCGACCTGGATACGATTCAGTGGCTCACCCGGTATCTCGCCGAGCTGGGGGAGACCGTGATGGTGATCAGCCACGACCGCGCCTTTCTGGACGACACCGCCGATCACGTGTTGCACGTCCACGCCGGCACCGCGCAGGCGTACCGGGGCGGCTACTCCCGCTTCGTGGTCCAGCGACAGGAGCGGGAGCTGGCCCAACAGCGGGCCTTCGACCGGCAGCGGGCCCGGATCGAGAAGGAAGAGGACTACATTCGCCGCAACATCGCGGGCCAGAATACCGCCCAGGCCAAGGGCCGCCGCAAGCGACTGGAGCGGCTGCCCCGGCTTTCGCCCCCGCCCGGCGAGGAGGGGGCGATGTCGCTCCGCCTGGAAAGCGCCGAGCGGGGCGGCGACCGGGTGGCGGATCTGATCGGGCTGCGCCTGGCGGTGGACGGTCGGGTTCTGCTCGACGGCGCCACCGCCACCGCGTTGCGCGGGGACGTGATCGCGCTGGTGGGTCCGAACGGCGCGGGCAAGTCCACCCTCCTTGCCACGCTGCTCGGCGCGCGGCAGCCCGATGGTGGCGAGGCACGCCTGGGCGGATCGATCCGCGCCGCCTGGTACCGCCAGGACCTGGCCGGGGTGCCGCTCGACCGGACCGTCTTCGACGTGATCCACGACCTGCGCCCCGGCTGGACCCGGGGGCAGGTGCAGGGACACCTGGGCGCCTTCGGATTCAGCGGCGAGGAAGTGCAGCGGTCCACGTCGTCGCTCTCGGGCGGCGAACGGGCCCGGGTGGCGCTGGCGATGATCACGCTGGCCCGGGCCAACCTGCTGGTGCTCGACGAGCCCACCAATCACCTCGACGTCGAGAGCATCGAGGTGCTGGAGGACGCGATCGAGAGCTACGAGGGAACGGTCATCCTGGTGAGCCACGACCGCGCCTTTCTACGGGAGCTGGCGACGCGGGTCTGGGCGTTCGACGGCGCCCGCTTGGAGGACTTCCACGGCCCGTTCGTGGAGTGGGAGGCTCGACGGGACGAGCGGGAGCGGCGGCGGGCCGGCGAGGTCGCGGCCGAGCAGGCGGTTCGGCGGTCGGCAGAGAAGGCCGCCGCGGT
>CAZFSA010000076.1:0-21003 GCA_964521535.1 uncultured Gemmatimonas sp. | reverse complement strand
GAACCGGGTGAGCGCCGCCGCCACGGCCCGCGCGCGGCCGGCCCGGCGCGCCAGCATGACGCCTGTCCGCCGAAGCGCCAGCGGGGCCATCGCCCGCCACAGGGCCGGCGCCTGCTCGGCCGTAAGCCCCGCGAGCGAGAGCCCCGACGCCGCGCCGATGAACGCGGCTCGCTGGAGCACCGTCGGATCGATGTTGGCGGCCTGATCGGCGTTGGTATGGATGTAGCGATCCGGCCACTGGTTGAGGTAGATCGCCGGGATGCCGAACGACCCCTCGGTGTAGACCTCGTGGTCGCTCCCCAGCGAGAAGTCGTCGAGCAGCGCCGCGAACGCTTCCTTCCCGCCCTCGGGCGCCACCAGGGGGAGGGTGGCCGGGCGCCCCGAGGCGAAGGCGGCGGACTCCCGATTCACCAGCTCGCCCCACACCTGCGCCACGTCGTTCACGAACGACGGCAGGCTCCCGGGGCCGCGCGTCACCCGGAAGATGGCCTTGGTAACCGGCCCGCCACCCACCATGTCCATGTGGATCACGGCCTTGATCCGGTCCCGCTGCTCCGGCCGCGACACCAGGAGGGCCAGCGTCCCCTCGATCTCCGGCGGCCAGATGAACCGGAGGGTCCGGGCTGGCGGCGGAATGATGCCCTGATCCACCAGCCGGGCCACGGCGCGAGCCACCTCCAGGATGGTAACGCAGCCGCTGGCGTTGTCGTTGGCGCCCGGACGCTGATGGTCGAGGTGGCAGCTGAAGGCGATCTCCTCGCCCCGAAGCGCGGGGTCGACGCCAGGAATGGCCGCGGTGAGCACCTCGTAGTACCCGGGCCGGCGCCCTCCACGCGCCCAGGCCCGGAGCCGGACGGTCTCGCCCCCTGCCAGCCGCCGCTGCCAGGCCCGGGCCTGCTTGAGCGACACCATGAACCCCAGACGGTTGAACGGCGCGAAGGCGTCGTAATGCCCCCACCGGATCAGGTTGTCGTCCTCGCCCCACCAGGCGGTCCGCTGGTTCTGCGCGTAGCTCACGATGCCCGCGGCTCCGTACCGCGCGATCCCGAGCGGCGCCACGGCGCCCGGCTGCTGCGCCGCCAGGATCAGCCGCCCCCGCACCTCCTTGCCCGCGTAGTCGCCCTCGCTGGTCCCGTCACCCACGTCCACCAGGTCCGCCTCGACCTCGCCGCCCTCGCTCATGTTGGCGATGGTGATCGGCATTGCCTTCCAGCTGGCGATCCGGACCGCCGGCCGCCAACTCCCGCCGTCCCGGGCCAGCTCCCACAGCTCGGCGGCCTCCATCGACCAGGCGGGCCGGGACCGCTGGGTGCCGTAGAAGCGCCGGCCGTCGGTGGGGAACGAGTCGACCCAGACGTCGCCGAGCCCGGCGGCCCGGGCCTGATCGGCCAGAAACCGGATCGCCTGGTGGAAGTCCGGCGAGCCGGCCATCCGGTGCAGCCGAGTGAGGTACTCCAGGTTGCGGCGGGCGGTCTCGCCCGAAAGCTCCCGGGCCAGGGCGGTCACCGTGGTCGCCGGGAGCAGGTCGGGGTGCTGGGCGAGCCCCCGCGGTGGGAGGGCCGCCAGAGCAGAGAGGAGCGCGAGACCAGGAAGGGTGCGGGACACGATCCGCCTCCGTGATCGAGGACGTTGGCGCGGTCCGCCGGCGATCCCGGGCCCGGATGAACCGACCCGACGGACAGCGTCCGAGGCCGGCGGTCCCCGAAAACACAACGCCCGGCCGAGTCTGGAACTGGCCGGGGCGCAGGAGCCTGACAGTTTGATCACCCGGTCTGTTCGGCGTGGCCCGGGGCCCGAAGGCTATGTCACTACCGGCCTAACGTAATCGCGCGGCGCCGCTCGCACAAGCCCCCCAAACGGGGCTCCTTGATTCCAGGGCCGCCCGGCCGCAGAATCCCGGAACTCCGTCGGGCATCCGTCTACCCTCGCTCCGGCCCCTGCCCTAGTTTGTCCGCCAGGCGAAGGAGCCCCCATGGCCGGTCACAGCAAGTGGAAGCAGATCAAGCGGAAGAAGGCGGTTACCGACTCCCGCCGGTCGGCGGTCTGGGCCAAGTGCATCCGGGAGATCATGGTCGCGGCCCGGGCCGGCGGCGGCGACCCCGGCGGCAACCCCCGGCTCCGCACCGCCATCGATGCGGCGCGGGCCGTGAACATGCCCAACGACAACATCGAGCGGGCGATCAAGAAGGGCACGGGTGAGCTGGAGGGCGCCTCGTACGAGGAGTTGACCTACGAAGGGTACGGGCCTGGCGGCGCTGCGATCTTCATCGAGGCCACCACCGACAACCCCAACCGCACCGTGGCCGAGGTCCGCCACGCCTTCAGCCGGAACGGCGGCAACCTCGGCGCCGCCAACTCGGTGGCCTGGATGTTCGACCGCAAGGGCCAGATCTACCTCGACGCCACCCGGTCGCCGGAAGACGCCACTCTGGAGGCGGCGCTCGAGGCCGGCGCCGAGGACTTTGCCCGCGACGGCGACCAGTACGTGGTGACCACCGCCCCGGGCGACTTCCACGCGGTGCAGGACGCCCTCCAGACCCGCGGTTATCAAATCGAGTCGGCCGAGCTGACGCTCCTGCCCCGGAACACCGTCAAGGTGGAGGGAGGGGACGCGGAGAGGCTCCTCCGGCTGATCGAGGCGCTGGAAGAGCTGGACGACGTCTCGAAGGTCTCGTCCAACTTCGACATCGACGCCGACGCCCTCGCCAGCGCGGAGGCGTGACCCCGCAGGCATGAAGGTCCTGGGTATCGATCCCGGCTCCGCCACCGTGGGGTTCGGGGTGGTCGCGCGGGACGGCAGCCGCTCGCCCCCGCGGCTGGTGGAGTGCGGAGTGATCCGGGCGGACGCCCGAGCCACGCTTCCCGCTCGACTGCGGGCGATTCACGAAGGCCTGACGGAGCTGTTCCGGCGCCACCGGCCCGACGCCCTCGCCGTCGAGGACATCTTTTATGCGCGAAATGCGCGGACCACCGTCGTGCTGGGCCACGCCCGGGGCGTGATCCTCCTGGCGGGCGAGTTGGCCGGCGTGCCCGTGGCCGAGTACTCCCCGGCGCGGATCAAGAAGGCCATCGTCGGCCGGGGCGCCGCCCTCAAGCCTCAGGTAGGATACATGGTCGCCAGGCTGCTCCAGCTCGAGGCCCCTCCCCGACCCGCCGACGCCGCGGACGGCGTAGCCGTGGCGCTCACCCACCTGCTCGTCTCCCCGGGCCCCCGACCGGTCCCGCAGGTGCGGCGATGATCGCCCGGATCGCCGGTGTTCTCGCCGACCGGGCCGGAGACACCATCGTGCTGGAGACCGAGGGCGGCGTGGGCTACGAGATCGTCCTGCCGCTGGGCGTGATGGAACGGCTGCCGCCGCTCGGCAAGCGCTGCGCCCTCCACACCGAGCTGGTGGTCCGGGAAGACGGCTGGACCCTCTACGGCTTCGATCGGCCCGGCGACCGTGCCATCTTTCAGCGGCTCCTCGGAGCCAGCGGCTTCGGACCGCGCCTGGCCCTGGCGATGCTCTCGACCCTGGGGCCGGAGCGGACGGTCCGCGCCATTCAGGGCAAGGACATCGCGGCCCTGGCCACCGTGCCCGGGATCGGCCGGAAGAAGGCGGAGCGACTGGTGCTGGAGTTGTCCGACCGGTTCGGCGACCTGGCACTCGAGCCCGGAGCGGCGCCGCGGGGTTCGGCCGCCGAGGAGGCCGCGCGGGCGCTGACCTCGCTCGGCTACCAGGCAGCCCAGGCCGACGACGCGGTGCGGGCGGCCCTTGCGGCCGGCGCCACCCAGGACGTGACCGCGCTCATCAAGCGCGCGCTTCAGGAGTTGATGGGAACCAAGGGAGGACGGGGATGAACGCCGTCAAGCCGCGCCGGCCGCACGTGACCGCCGAGTGGCAATGCACCCGCTGCAACTCGACCAATCGCAAGTTCGTACCGGTGGGTACCCCGGTCACCCAGGACCGGTGCCTCACCTGCAAGACCCGCCACACGGTCTGGCCCGCCAGCCGGCCGGTGCGCTGGAACGCGAAGGCGGCGTGACCCGACTGGAGATCACCACCCCCGCGGCGCTGCCCGACGAGAGCGGCGCCGAGGCCGCGCTCCGACCCTCGCGGCTGGACGAATTCGTGGGACAGGACGCGGTCCGCACCTCGCTCCAGATCGCCATCGATGCCGCCCGGGGCCGCGGGGAGCCTGTGGATCACATCCTCTTCTTCGGCCCGCCCGGGCTGGGCAAGACCACCCTCGCCATGCTGATGGCCCGGGAGATGGGGGTCCAGATCCGCACCACCTCGGGACCGGTGCTGGAGCGCCCGGGCGACCTGGTGGGCCTCCTCACCGGGCTCGGCAAGGGCGACATCCTCTTCATCGACGAGATTCACCGGCTCCGGCCGGTGCTGGAGGAGTTCCTCTACCCCGCGATGGAGGACTACCGGGTGGACGTCCGGATCGCCGAGGGCCCCAACGCCCAGACGATCCCGATGGCGATCGAACCCTTCACCCTGGTGGGCGCCACCACCCGCTTCGGCCAGCTCACCCCGCCGATGCGGGCCCGGTTCGGGATCGTGGAACGGCTCAACTTCTACGGCCCCGATGACCTGGCGCGGATCGTCACCCGCTCCGCCGCCATCCTCAAGGTGGCAACCGAGCCGGCGGGCGCACTGGAGATCGCGCGGCGGAGTCGGGGCACGCCGCGGATCGCCAACCGGCTGCTCCGCCGGGTCCGCGACTACGCCCAGGTCCGCGCCAACGGCATCATCACGGCCGCCGTGGCCGCCGAGGCGCTGGCCCGGCTCAACGTGGACGAGTTCGGGCTCGACGACATGGACGCGCGAATCCTCACCACCATCATCGAGAAATTCGGCGGCGGGCCGGTCGGGCTCACCACCGTGGCCGCGGCCGTCGGAGAGGACGCGGGCACGCTGGAAGAGGTGTACGAGCCCTACCTGATGCAGCAGGGGTTCCTGGAGCGGACGCCGCGCGGCCGGGTGGCCACGGCCAATGCGTATCGCCGGTTCGGGATCGTACCGCCGGCCCCCCAGGGAACGCTCTTCGGGTAGCCGGCCCACCCACGCGCCGGATCGGAGCGCCCTCATGGGTTGTCGAGTCACGGTCCGCGCCGTCGCCGCCCTCGGGCTGCTGGCCGCCTGCCAGGGGACGCCGACCCCCGAGCTGGACCGCGAGATGCTGGCAAGGATCCGGGACGAGGGCCTGAACCGGTCCCGGGTGATGGAACTTGCGAGCCACATCGCGGACGTCTACGGCCCGCGGCTCGCCGGCTCGCCTTCCTATCGCCGGGCCGCGGCCTGGGCCCGCCAGACCTTCGCCGAGCTGGGGCTTGCCAACGCGGCGGTGGAGCCGTGGGGCGAATATGGAATGGGGTGGGAGAACAACTACACCGCCATCCATCTCATCGCGCCCGAGTACCAGCCGATCATCGGCTATCCGCGAACCGGCTCGAAGAGTACCGACGGCCCGGTCCGGAGCGAGGTGATCCACCTGGACCCCGATTCGATCCGGTCTGAGGCGGATCTCCACCGATACCGCGGCAGGCTCCGGGGCCGGATCGTCTTCACGGCGCCGATCCGGCCGCTCTCGCCGGGCTTCGAGCCGGACGCCAGGCGCTGGACCGACCGGGAGCTGGACAGCCTGGCGCGGGAGCCTGCACGCCCCGAGCCCTCGGTGATGCCGCCGCGACTCGCGCCCGAGCAGGTCCGCTGGGGCCGGATGCCACCGCTCACGCCCTACCAGCGGCGCCTGGGGGTCCGCCGCGACAAATGGCTCCAGGAGTTCTTCCGCGAGGAGGGCGTCGGCGCGCTGGTCTACCCCAGCGATCGGGGCGACAAGGGGACGGTGTACGTCTACACCCAGCAGGATCGGACGCCGTCGTCGCCCGGCGATCCGCCGGTCGACCCGCTCACCATTCGCGACGGGGTGCTCCCCTGGGGCGCGGTCCCGTCGGTGGTGATCGCCACCGAGCACTACAACCGGATGATGCGGATCCTGGCCAAGGGAATCCCGGTGGTGATGGAAGTGGAGATCCGAACCACCTTTCACCACGACGACCTCACCGACGCCAACGTGGTGGCCGAGCTTCCCGGCGGCGACCTGGCGCACGAAGTGGTGATGCTCGGCGCCCACTTCGACGGCCGCTCGGCCGGCACCGGCGGCACCGATGCCGGCTCGGGCAGCGCCGCCGTGATCGAGGCGATGCGGATCCTCCAGGCCGTGGGGGCAACGCCCCGGCGCACCATCCGCGCCGCGCTCTGGGGCGCCGAGGAGCCCGGGATGCTCGGTTCGCGGGGCTACGTCCTCCGCCACTTCGGCGACGCCGAGACCGGCCGCTACCTCCCCGACCACGACGGGTTCGCCGGATACTTCAACCTCGACGACGGCGCCGGGAAGATCCGGGGGATCTACCTCCAGGGCGTGGAGGCGGCGCGGCCCATCTTCCAGGCCTGGCTCCGCCCCTTCCACGACCTCGGTATTCGCACCGTGACGCTGGCCAGGACCGGCGGAACCGACCACCTCTCGTTCGTGGCGGTGGGCCTGCCCGGCTTCCAGTTCATCCAGGACGACCTGGAACTGAGCAGCCGGACTCACCATTCCAACATGGACGTCTACGACCGGCTGGTGGAGGAGGACCTCAAGATCAATGCGGTGGTGCTGGCCAGCTTCGCGTACCTGGCGGCAACCCGGGCCGACAAGCTCCCCCGGCCCGAGCCAGAGGTTCCCGAAATCTTCCGCGAACGACCCTTCGAGCGGCCCTCGCGCCCGTAGCCCGCCGGACCCCGGGACTTGCCCGGCTGCCGCGAGCGGCGATCTTTCATCGCCGCGCTTCAACTCAGAGGAACTCCATGACCCGCTCGTCCCGGTGCACCGCCCTGGCCCTGTCGCTGGTGGCCATCGCCCTGCCGCTTGCTCCCGCCGCCGCCCAACGCGGCGACCCGCTCCGCGGCCTCGACGCCTACATCGAGAAGGCCAGACAGGACTGGAATGTCGCCGGCCTGGCCGTGGCCATCGTCAAGAACGACTCGGTGATCTACGCCAGGGGCTTCGGACTCAAGGACGCCGGAAAGCCCGATCGGGTCGACGAGCGGACCCGGTTCGCGATCGGCTCCAACTCGAAGTCCTTCACCGTGGTGGCGCTGGGCATCCTCCAGGACGAGGGCAAGCTCCGCCTCGACGACAAGATGATGAAGTACCTGCCCGAATTCGCGGTGTCGGACCCCTACATCACCCGGGAGCTCACCATCCGGGACCTGGTCACCCACCGGAGCGGGTATTTCCGGGGCGATGCCGTCTGGATGGGGAGCGGATTCAGCCGCGACGAGATCCTGCGCCGCACGCTCAATCAGCCCGCCAGCACCAGCTTCCGCTCCACCTTCGGCTACAACAACATCATGTTCCTCGCGGCCGGCCAGATCGTGGGCCGGGTGGCGGGGACCACCTGGGACGATTTCGTCAAGCGCCGGATCTTCGCGCCGCTCGGAATGACCACCGCCAACACCAGCGTCCGCGATCAGACCGGACCCGACGTGGCCCGCCCCCACGCGCTGGTCGACGGCAAGCCGGTGCCGATCGAATACCGCAATATCGATAACGTCGGGCCCGCCGGGTCGATCAACGCCAACGTGCTCGACATGGCCCAGTACCTCCGGTTCCACCTCCGCGACGGGCGATACCGCGGCGCCCAGGTCCTGAGCAAGCGGTTCCAGGACGAGATGGAGACGGCGCAGATGATCGCCAGCGCCGGCCGGGACACCCTGCTCCCGATGGTCCACTTCGACACCTACGGGCTGGGCCTCTGGCTCCGGGACTATTACGGCAAGCTCCTGGTGTCGCACGGGGGCGGGATCGACGGGATGCTGTCGCAGATGGCCTGGATCCCCGAGGCCGACGTCGGCGTGGTGGTGCTGACCAACACCGACGGCCAGAACCTGCAGAACGCCCTGCCCTTCGCGATCCTCGACCGCTTCATCGGAGCCCCGGAGCGGGACTGGAACGCCCTCTTCCTGGCGCAGGCGCGGCAGCAGCAGCGGCGGGCCGACTCGGTCCGGGCCACGCTGGCGGCGCGACGGGTGGCCGACACCCGGCCGTCCCTGCCGCTCGACCGCTACACCGGCACCTACGAGGACGCGTTCTACGGCGAACTCCGGGTGGAGGCCGAGGGCGGTGGACTCGCCCTGAAGCGGAGCGCCGAGCAGTGGGGGAAGCTGGAGCACTGGCACTTCGACACCTTCGGGGTGACCTGGAACACGTCCCGGACGCCGAACATCAACACCTTCGCGCTCTTCCGGGTCGATCCCAACGGCCGGGTCACCGCCCTGGAGATGCGGGGACCGCCGTTCGCCACGCCCTACGCGGAAGGGGTGGTGTTCACCCGGAAGGCGCCGGCGGCCACGGCCGCTGGGGGGAGCCGGTAACGGTGCCGGCCAGTCAGACGGTGTAGACCGCCGCCTGGGCCGCGGGCCGCACCGCCCCGGCCCGGACGGCAGCCACACCGGCAGCGAGCTCCCGGTCCGTCAGAGTGATCAGGCCGGACCGGATTCGGCAACAGCGCCGGTCCGGCCCGGCGCGACCCTGCTCAGTCGGCCCGCAGAACTTCCACCGGATCCACGCGCACCGCCCGAAGGGCGCTCGGCAGCACCGCGGCGGCCGCGACCCCGAGCAGGCTGGCGGCGACTACGGCGAACGCCCCGACATCGCGGGCGGGGCCGCCGAAGACCAGGTTCTCGAGGAGGGTGGCGGCCCCCCAGCCGCCCGCCAGTCCGAGCGCCACTCCGACAGCTGCGGTCCCAACGCCCTCCCGCATCACCCGCCCGAGAATCGCGGCCCGACTGGCGCCCAACGCCCCGCGAATCCCGATCTCCCGCCGGCGGAGCCCAACCTGATAGGCCGTCACCCCATAGAGACCCACCACCGCCAGCAGCAGCGCCGCCCCGGCCACCGAGGCGGCCACGCCGGTCACCAGCCGCCGCGGAGCCCGGCCGGCCGCCATCACGCTCGTCACCGCAACGACACTGGGACGGGCAGCCGTCATCCGGGGGAGGTCGCGATCCACGGACGCCACCGCGGCCCATACTGGATCGACCAGCCGGGACGGATCGCCGGCGGTCCGGACCACCAGCGAAGTCCAGGCCCACGGGTTCCAGGTGTAGGGGAGGTACACCTCGTCGGCCGGCGCGGCCTCCGCCCCGAAGTGGCGCACGTCACCCACCACCCCGATCACCACCCCGCTGATCGGCTGTCCGAAGTCGGGGAGCCAGCGCGCCGCCCTGAACACCGTCAGGCGCCGCCCCAGCGGATCCTGCCCAGGCCAGTACCGCCGGGCCAGGCTTTCATTCACCACGAGGCCATCGTTAGGTGCCGCCAGATCCGGCTCGGCGAACACCCGCCCCCGCAGCACCGGGATCCGCATCACCTCGAAGTAATTCGGGGACACCAGCCGAAACAGCGCCGAGAGCCGCTCGCCCGGCCCGGCCGGTTCGCGGCCGTCGACCACCAGGGGCGTCAGCATCGCCGAGCCGGTCGTGGGCACGTGGTTAGTCACCGCCACCGCCTCCACCCCCGGCACCCGCTCCACCGCCTCGACCAGACTCCGGTACAGCTGCACGATGGCGTCCGCCGTGGAATGCCGGCCGAGGTCCGGATGGACGCTCACCGCCAGCAGCCCCCGCGGCTCGAAGCCCACCGGCACGTCGAGCACCCGGACGAAGCTGCGGGCCAGGACCCCGGCCCCCAGTGTCAGGGTCACGGCCACGCCCAGTTGCGCCACCACCAGGCTCCGCTGCGCCAGGATCCGGCTTGCCCCTCGCGTCGCTCGACCCCCGCCCACCACCTCGCTCGGCGGGCGGGCCGTCGCGCGAATGGCCGGCACCAGCCCGCTCCCGATGGCCGCGACACCTCCCAGGATCACCGCGAGCCCAAGGAGTCGGGGATCGACCCGGATCTCGTCCGCCCGTGGGACCAGGCCGGGCATGGCGCCCTCGATCAGGGCGATGAGCCCGGCGGCGAGCCCCAGGCCCAGCGCCGCGCCCACCAACGCCAGCAACCCGCTCTCGATCAGGAGTCGGCGAATCAGCGCACCCCGCCCCGCGCCGATCGCGGTCCGGATCGCCAGCTCCCGCTCGCGGGCGCTGCCCCGGACCAGCGTCAGCCCGGCCACGTTGGCGCACGCCACCAGCAGCACCAGCACGACAGCGGCCGAGAGCAGGGCCACGGTCCGACTGGACAGCGACGGCTGACCGGCGCCCAGCGGGGAGGGATCGGCCAGGAAGTCGGGGAGCGGAATCACCCGGACGCCGGTCCAGCCACCCTGCTCGTCGGGGTACGCCTGCGCCAGGCGCTCGGCCACCACCCCCATTCCAGCCGCCGCCTCCGTCATCGACACGCCGGGCCGCAGCCGGCCGAACACCTGGCTGTCGGAATGATTGCCGCGGAGGGCGATCGCATTGCGGAGCGAAGCCGGCGCCGCCCCGAGCGGGAGATACAGGTCCGCCCAGCTCGGCACCCGAAAGCCCGGCCCGACCACGCCCACCACCGTCACCGGGCCGTCGGTCAGCGAGAGGGTGGTCCCGACCACGGCCGGGTCTACCCCGAACCGTCGCTCCCAGAAGGCGTGGGTGAGCACCGCCACCCGGGCCGCCTCCGCCTCGTCCGCGGGGGTGAGCACCCGCCCGAGGAGGGCCGGCGCCCGCATGACACCGAAGAACTCGGCCGACGGAAAAGCCGCGAGCAGCGTCTCGGTACCCGTGTCCCGCCGCCACCCCACCTGAGTCCCCGGAACGTAGGCGATCGCCTCGAAGCTCGCGCCCTGAGCCTGCCAGTCCAGCACCGTGGGATAGGAGGGCAGCCGGATGGCGCCGTCGGGTCGGGCCTCGAAGAGCAGGGCCAGCCGGTCCGCATCGGCATACGGCAGCGGCCGGAAGAAGACCCGGTCGGCCACGGCCAGCATCGCCAGGGTGGATCCGATCCCCAACCCCAGAATCAGGCACGCGGTGATCGCGAAGCCCGGCGCCCGGAGCAGCGAACGCACCGCCTGCCTGAGGTCGATGGCCCAGCCGCCAATCCGGTCGCCGATCCGACGCCCTCGCTCTCGCCGCCTTGCCTCCGCGAGCGTCCGGCGCGCAACCACCGCCGGTGCGCCGAACTGCCGGCGAGCCTCGACCTCGGCCTCCTCCCGGCCCAGACCGGCCGCCATCAGCGCGTCGACCTTCATCGCCAGGTGGCTCTCCAACTCCGCCCGGACGTCGTCTTCGACTCCGGGCTCCCGCCCTGCCAGCCGGAAAAGCCGCCGCACGCCGGCCGCCCCTGCTCAGCCGCCCGCCGGGCGAAGCACCCGGCCCACCGCCCGGGAGTAGCGCTCCCACCACCGGGAAGCCGCCCGCAGCTCGGCGCGGCCCCGGGTGGTGAGCCGGTAGTACCTGGCCCTGCGGTTGTTGCCCGACAGGCCCCATTCGGACTCCACCAGACCCCGGCGCTCCAGCCGATGCAGCGCCGGGTACAGCGCGCCCTCCTCCACCAGGATGGCGTCGTCGGTCTGCTCCCGGATCCAGCTGGCGACGGCATAACCGTGGCGCGGGCCCCAGGAGAGCGTCTTGAGAATCAGGAGATCGAGGGTGCCCTGCAGCAGGTCGAGTTGATCCATGAGGCGCGCCTCCCGGGCTGTCGGGCGGGAAGCTGATCCCGTTCCCCTAAGATGTCAATGGGAATGACCGGTGCTCGCCGCCATGCCCCCGCTGACGGGATTCCGGGCCGGCGATAGCTTACCCGCCTCATGCGCGCCTCCGACTTCGATTACGAGCTTCCGCCTGAGCTGATCGCCCAGACGCCGGCGGGCCGGCGGGACGAAAGCCGCCTGCTCGTGGTCCGCCGGAGCGACGGCATGCTGGAGGACCGCTGGTTTCGCGACCTCCCCACCCTGGTGGCTCCCGGCGACCTCGTGGTGGTGAACACCACCCGGGTGCGTCACGCCCGGCTCCTCGGCGCCCGGCCATCGGGTGCCCCCGCCGAGGTGCTCCTGCTCCATCCTGCCCCCGACGGCCAGACCTGGGTGGCCATGGGAAAACCCGGCAGCGCCCTCCGGCCGGGCCGCCGGATCCGGCTCGGCGACGGGGTCGAGGTCGAGACGGTGGAGGTGCTGGACGGCCCCACCCGCCGGGTCCGCTTCCATGGCGCCACCGCGGAGGAGGCCATGCGACGGCTTGGCCGCCTTCCCCTTCCCCCATACATCACCCGCGAGCCCACCACCCTCGACGACGAGCGCTACCAGACCGTGTTCGCCGAACGGGAGTCGAGCGTGGCCGCGCCCACGGCGGGCCTCCACTTCACCCCGCCCCTGCTGGCCGAGCTGGAGCGGCGGGGCGCCCGGATCGGGCGACTGGAGCTGGAAGTTGGCCCCGGCACCTTCCGTCCGGTGGAGACCGACGACCCGCGCGAGCATCCGATGCACGAGGAGTCCTACGAGATCCCGGTCGCGCTGTCCGAGGCCGTTGCCGCCACCCGTCGGGCCGGCGGCAAGGTGTGGGCGATCGGTACCACGGTGGTGCGGGCCCTCGAGTCGGCTGCCCGGCCGGGCGGCGCCGTGGCCCCGGGACGGGGCAGCACCCGACTCCTGATCCTTCCCGGGCACCGGTTCCAGGTGGTGGACCGCCTGGTCACCAACTTTCACCTGCCCCGCTCGACGCTGCTGATGCTGGTGAGCGCCTTCGCCGGCACCGAGCTGGTCCGGGCCGCCTACCGCCATGCGGTGGCCGCCCGGTACCGCTTCTACAGCTATGGCGATGCGATGGCGGTGCTGTGAGCAGCCCCGGCTTCTTCATCCTTCCTTCACGGCGCCTTACTTGAGCGGGCGGGACTATTCCGGGCAAAGGAGGTCCCCATGTGCCTCGGCGTCCCCGGACAGGTGGTCGAGATCTACGGCGAAGAGACCGGGATCCGGATGGGCAAGGTGGACTTCGGAGGGATCCGGAAGGAGGTCTGCCTCGCCTACCTCCCCGAGCTGAAGGTGGGCGACTACACCATCGTCCACGTTGGCTTCGCCATCACGCGGATCGATGAGGTCTCGGCGCTGGAATCGCTCCGCACCTTCCGGGAGCTGGGCCTGCTCGACGAGGAACTGGGCGCATTCGATCCGGCGACCGCGGAGCCTCCGTCCTGCCCGGTCCCGACCTGGAACGCTTCTCCGCCCGAGGCCGGGGCCGGGCCATGAAGTATCTCACCGAGTTCCGCGACGCCCCCGCTGCCCGGGCCCTCGCGGCCGAGATCCGCCGGGAGGTCACCCGCCCCTGGGTGCTGATGGAGGTCTGCGGCGGCCAGACCCATTCGATCATCCGGAACGGCCTCGACCAGCTCCTTCCGGAGGAGATCGAGCTGGTGCACGGCCCCGGCTGCCCGGTGTGCGTCACCCCGCTGGAGCTGATCGACAAGGCGCTCGCTATCGCCGCGCGGCCCGACGTGATCTTCTGCTCCTTCGGCGACATGCTGCGGGTTCCGGGGAGCGCCACTGACCTGTTCCGGGTGAAGAGCCAGGGCGGCGACGTGCGCGTGGTCTATTCCCCGCTGGACGCGGTGAAGCTGGCGCGGGCGCACCCCGAAAGGCAGGTCGTCTTCTTCGGCATCGGATTCGAGACCACGGCGCCCGCCAACGCCATGGCCGTGCACGCCGCGCGACGGGAGGGGCTTCGCAACTTCTCCATGCTGGTCTCGCACGTGCTGGTGCCGCCGGCGCTGGAAGCGATCCTCACCTCGCCCACCAGACGGGTGCAGGGCTTCCTGGCAGCCGGACATGTCTGCTGCGTCATGGGCTACTGGCAGTACCCACCGGTCGCCGAGCGCTGGCGGGTACCGATCGTGGTGACCGGGTTCGAGCCGCTCGACCTGCTGGAGGGGATCCGCCGCGCGGTGCGCCAGCTGGAGCGGGGCGAAGCCCGGGTGGAGAACGCCTACGGGCGCGCCGTGACCCTGGAGGGCAATCGGCCGGCCCAGGCGCTGCTGGCCGAGGTGTTCGAGGAGACCGACCGCGCCTGGCGGGGGATCGGGGTGATCCCCCGGAGCGGATGGAAGCTGCGCCCGGCGTATCGCGAGTTCGACGCGGAGCGCCGGTTCGATGTCACCGGGATCCGCACCGTCGAGTCGCCGCGCTGCCGGGCGGGCGAGGTGCTCCAGGGCACCCTCAAGCCCTACGACTGCGAGGCCTTCGGCCGGGAATGCACCCCTCGCACCCCGCTTGGCGCCACCATGGTGTCGAGCGAGGGCGCCTGCGCCGCGTACTATCACGCCGGCCGCGTCCGGCCGGAACGGGTGGGGAGCGGTGCCTGACTTCGAGGGGTGGGTCTGTCCGCTCCCGCTCCGCGACTACCCCCACATCGTCATCGGGCACGGGGGCGGCGGCCGGCTCTCGGCGGAGCTGATCGAGCACGTCTTCCTGCCGGCGTTCGGCAACCCCGCCCTCGACGCCCTGGGCGACGCCAGCGTCCTGGACGTGGCCGCGGGCCGGCTCGCCTTCACGACCGACTCCTTCGTGGTGCGGCCGCTCTTCTTTCCCGGCGGCTCGATCGGCGAACTGGCGGTGAACGGCTCGGTGAACGACCTGGCCATGCGCGGGGCGACGCCGCTCTGGCTGAGCGCCGGGTTCATCCTGGAGGAGGGCCTGCCGGTCGAGACGCTGGGCCTGGTGGCGCAGCGGATGGCGGCGGCCGCGAGGGAGGCTGGTGTCCAGATCGTCACCGGCGACACCAAGGTGGTGGAACGGGGCAAGGGCGACCTCTGCTACATCAACACCGCGGGGATCGGCGTCGTCCCTGCGGGCGTGACGATCGGCCCGGACCGCGCCAGGCCCGGCGACGCCGTGCTGGTGAGCGGCACCATCGGCGACCACGGCATGGCCATCATGAGCGTCCGGGAGGGCCTGGAATTCGAGAGCCAGATCACGAGCGACTGCCAGCCACTCCATGGGCTGGTGGCGGCCCTCCTCGCCGCCGTCGGCGACGCCGTCCGGGTGCTGCGCGACCCCACCCGCGGCGGGGTGGCGGCAGCGTTGCAGGAGATCGGGAACCGGTCGGGGGTGGGGGCCGACCTCGACGAGCCCGCGATCCCGGTGAACCCCGCCGTTCAGGCGGCCTGCGAACTGCTCGGCCTCGACCCGCTCCACGTGGCCAACGAGGGCAAGCTGGTGGCGGTGGTCGCCGCCGATCGGGCCGAGGAGGCGCTCGAGGCCATGCGGGCCCACCCCGCTGGCCGGGACGCCGCCCGGATCGGCACCGTCACGACCGAGCATCCAGGACTCCTGGTGACCCGGACGGCAATCGGCGCCACCCGGATCGTGGCGCCGGCCCTGGGGGAGCAGCTCCCGCGAATCTGCTGAGCCGACGGGGCCTGCGCCCCTGTTGCCCGGGGGCAGGCCGAGTGGTACCCTCTTTGCCCTCCGCCGCCAGGGTGGCGGCGGGTTCGCCGAGGAGACCACATGGACAACGTCGCCATCCAGCCACCGCCGTCCGACTCGTTGGCCTCCCTGGGCATCGCCGGCATCGCCGTGGTCGTGGCCGTGGTCTGGGTGCTGCTGCTCGCCCGCGGCGACCGGCGGCGAGGGCTCCGGCTGCTCGCGGTGGTGGTCGCAGTCATGGCCCTGAGCGCCGTCGCCGCGCGATCCGGGCTGCTGGCCCGGTTCGAGCTCCGGCCCCCGCCCATGGTGATCATGGTGGCCTCGGTGCTGGCGATGGGGATCGGGACCGGCCTTTCGCCCCTGGGGCGTGCCGCCGCGGCCGAGACGCCCCTCGCCGCGCTGGTCGGACTCCAGTCGTTCCGCTTCCCCCTGGAACTGGTGATGCACCACGCCGGTACGCGCGGCATCATGCCGCCTGAGATGTCCTATTCCGGGTACAACTTCGACATCGTCACCGGCGTCACGGCGCTCTTCCTCGCCCTGGCCCTGGCCCGCGGGGTGCGCGTGCCCCCCGCGCTGCTCTGGGCCTGGAATGTCTGGGGGATGTGGTGCCTCGTTGCCGTTCTGGCCGTGGCCCTGGCGGCGTCACCCATGATCCGCGCCTTCGGCGACGATCCCCGTCATGTCAACACCTGGGTGGTGTTCTTCCCGTACGTCTGGCTTCCGGTGGTGCTGGTGACCGTGGCCATCGCCAGCCATGTCGTGATCACCCGGAAGCTGCTCGCTGGCCGGAGGAGCGGGTAGCGGGCAACGGTGACCCGCCCCACCGCCGGCGCGGTTGCCCGATCGCCCCGGTCGGGATAGCGTCAGGCGCGTTGCACCGGCCGCCCCTTGATCCACCGAGGTGCTCGACATGTCCGTCCCCGGCGCAGGCCGCCTCGTCCTCTGGCCCTTGCTGGGCCTGGCCGGCTCCCTGGCCGCCCAGCGCCCCGACCTGCCGCTGGGCCAACCCCAGGCGAGGCACCAGGTCCAGATCGAAAAGGGCGTGATGATGCCGATGCGGGATGGCGTCCGTCTCGCCGCCAACCTGTACCGGCCGACCGGGGTCCAGGGGCGCCTCCCCACCATTCTGATCCGCACCCCATACAACAAGGAGACCTACGCCGGCTCCACCCGGCCCGCGGAGTTCTTCGCGGGCCAGGGGTATGCGGTCGTGTCGCAGGACGTGCGGGGACAGTTCGCCTCGGAGGGCGAGTACCGGGTCCAGCTCACCGACGACCGCGACGGCTACGACAGCGTGGAGTGGATCGTCCGGCAGCCCTGGTCCAACGGGAAGGTCGGGACCTACGGCTGCTCCTACCTGGGCGAGGTCCAGTACCTCCTGGCCAAGACCCGTCATCCCGCCCACGTTGCCATGATTCCCCAGTCGGCCAGCGCCGCGCTGGGATCGGCCGGTGGCTATTACACCAACTTCGGCGCCTACGAGGGTGGGGCGCTCACGCTCAGCACCATCTTCGGCTGGTTCGGACTTGCCGGGTTCAAGGACCGCGCCCCCGCCGACCATGTGATTGGCTCGCGCCGCTACGCTTTCGACTTCGCCGAGATGCTGCGGTCGCTGCCGGTGGTCACCATGGCGGAACGCGCCGGCTACCCCCGCTCGGACTATCGTGACTTCGTGTCTCACCCGCCGGCGGATCCCTACTGGAGCGCGGTCCCCTACCTCACCGACCGGGACCGCTTCGACACGCCGGCCATCCACGTCAACTCCTGGCTCGATGTCACGCCGGAGCAGACCCTCTACACCTGGGGCCTGATGCGCCGGAATGCGGTCACGCCACGGACGCGTGACCACCAGTACGTGATCATGTCGCCCACCGTGCACTGTGCCTCCGAGGCGGCTGGCGAACACACCCGCGTCGGCCAGCGCGACGTGGGCGACGCCCGCTACCCCTTCTGGCAGATCTACCTCAACTGGTTCGACTATTGGCTCAAGGGCGTGGACAACGGCATCACCCGGATGCCCCGGGTGCACTACTACGTGATCGGCCGGAACGAGTGGCGCCAGGCCGACCGGTGGCCGGTGCCGGGGATGCGCGAGATCCCCTACTACCTCGGGAGCACCGCCGGCGCGACCACCAGCCAGGGCGACGGGTTCCTCAGCCTCGCCCGTCCCCCGCGGGCGGGGCGCGACACCTTCACCTATGACCCGGCCGACCCCTTCCCCTCGCGGGGCGGGACCATCTGCTGCACCGGCAATCCCAACGACCAGCCCGGGATCTTCGAGCAGACCGACCTCGAGTCGCGGCGCGACCTCCTGGTCTACACCACTGGGCCGCTCACCCGGGGGGTCACGATCGCGGGGACGGTCAAGGCCGTGCTCTTCGTTTCCTCCGATGCCCGGGACACCGACTTCACGGCCAAGCTGATCGACGTCGACGCCGCGGGGCGGAGCTGGAACGTGCTCAACGGGATCAGGCGAGCCCGCTATCGCGACGGCTACAGCCGCCCGGTCTGGATGGAGAAGGACAGGGTGTACCGGGTGGAGGTGAGCCTCAAGGCGACCGCGTACCACTTCCCTGCCGGGCACCGGATCCGCCTCTGGGTGAGCAGCAGCGACTTTCCGGGGTACGACCGGAACCTCAACACCGGGGGCAACAACTACGACGAAACCGAGTGGGTCACGGCCACCAACACGGTGCATCATGGCGGGCGCAACGCCTCGCACCTGCTCCTGCCCGTGATTCCCGACTGAGCCAGCCTCTGGCCCCGATGTTCTCCTTCGAGGTCGCCGCCCGCGACGGACTTGCCCGGGCGGGCACGCTGACGCTGCCCCACGGGGCCGTGCACACCCCCGCGTTCATGCCGGTCGGGACCCTGGGCGCGGTTCGTGGGCTTCACCCCGCCGAGGTGGAGCGCACCGGGGCGGAGATCATCCTCGGCAACACCTATCACCTCCACCTTCGCCCGGGCGAAGAGGTGATCGCGGCCCTGGGGGGCCTCCACCGGTTCACCACCTGGCCCCGGGCGATGCTGACCGACTCCGGCGGCTTTCAGGTCTTCTCGCTGGAGTCGTTCCGCAAGATCAGCGAGGACGGCGTGGAGTTTGTGAGCCACGTGGACGGGAGCACCCGCTTCCTGACGCCCGAGAAGGCGACCGAGATCCAGTGGACCCTGGCCGCCGACGTCGCGATGGCGTTCGACCACGTGGTGCCGGGCCAGGCCGGCTACGATCTGGCGCGGGAAGGGATGGAGCGCTCCCTCCGATGGCTGGCCCGCTGTCGCCGCCGCCACGAGGAGCTGGCAGCCGGCGCCAGCTCGTCCCCCATGCCGGCCGCCCTGCCGGCCGCCCAGACCCTCTGGCCGATCGTCCAGGGCGGCACCCACGCCGATCTCCGGCTGGCCTCGCTGGAGGGCACCCTGGCCCTGGGCGACTGGACCGGGATCGCGATCGGCGGGCTGTCGGTGGGCGAGCCCAAGCCGGTGATGCACACGGTCCTGGAGGAGCTGGGGCCGGCGCTGCCGGCCGATCGGCCCCGTTATCTTATGGGCGTGGGGTTCCCTGATGATCTGGTGGAAGGCATCGCCCGCGGCGTGGATCTCTTCGACTGCGTTGCCGCCACCCGGAACGGGCGCCATGGGAGCGCCTGGACGATGGCCGGCCGGGTGAATGTCCGGAAGGCCACGAACCGGCTGGCCTCGGAGCCCCTGGACCCGACCTGCGACTGCGAGACTTGCCAGCGGTTCTCGCGCGCGTACCTTCGCCACCTGTTCGTGGCTGGGGAGATCCTGGGACTCCGCCTGGTGTCCCTTCACAACATCCGGTTTCTGGTGCGCACCGCCCAGGACGCCCGGGCGGCCATCCTCCGGGGAGACTTCCCCGGCTGGCGCCGCGAGTGGCTGGCGCGCTATCACCAGCACGAGGACGCATGACGACACTCTTTCACATCGCGGCGATGGCCCCCACCGACCAGGGGGGCGCCGGCCTCACCGTGCTCATCCTCCAGTTCGCGGCCCTGGGCGCGATCTTCTACTTCCTGCTGATCCGGCCGCAAAGCCAGGCGCGGAAGAAGCACGCCGAGCTGCTTGCCAACCTGAAGAAGAACGACGAGGTGGTCACCGCTGGCGGCATCATTGGCAAGGTCCGGGACATCAAGGAGAACCGGATCACGGTCGAGAGCGGCACCTCCACCCTGATCGTCGAGCGGAGCCGGATCGTTCAGGTCGGCGGCCAGGCCGCGCCGGGCACCCCGAGCTGATGGCGCTCCGCGACATCCACCTGCTCGGCTCCCCGGTGCTCCGCACCCGCTGCGAGCCGATCCCGGCCGTGGACGACGCGACCCGGCAGTTCATCGACGATCTCTTCGAGACCATGGATGCGCTCCGGGGCATCGGGCTCGCGGCGAACCAGGTCGGGGACACCAGACGGGTGGCGGTCATCGGCGTCGACGACGACCGCTTCGTGATGGTGAACCCGGTGATCGCCAGCGCCGAAGGCCGGTCCCGGGCCGAAGAGGGGTGCCTCTCGATGCCCGAGCTCTACGGAGAGGTGACCCGACCGGAGCGGATCGTGCTGGAGGCCCTGGACCGCGACGGCAACCCCTTCCGCCGCGAGCTGGAGGGCCTCCCCGCCCGCGCCGTCCAGCACGAGATCGACCACCTGGACGGGATCCTGTTCCTCGACCACCTGAGTTTGCTCAAGCGGCAACTCCTGCTCTCGCGGTGGAAGAAGGAGCACCGCGGCAAACCGGTGGTGAAGAAGGTGACGCCGGAGGCCGGCAAGCGGGGGTAATGCGGATCGTCTTCTTCGGCACGCCGTCGTTCGCGGTGCCGAGCCTCGAGGCGCTGCTGGCCCGCGGCGACGAGCTGGTGGCGGTGGTGACCCGACCGGACCGCCCCCGCGGCCGCTCCCACTCGACCCTGCTCCCGTCCCCGGTGAAGGCCAGGGCCCTGGCCGCGGGACTCACGGTGCTGGAGCCCGACCGGCCCGCCGGGGAGGCGTTCGTGGCCGGGCTGCGCGAGCTCGGGCCGGATCTGGGCGTGGTGGTGGCCTATGGCCACATCCTCAAGCCCGGCGTGCTGGCCGTTCCCCGCCTCGGGATGATCAACGTGCACGCCAGCCTGCTGCCCCGCCTGCGCGGTGCCGCCCCGATCCCGTGGGCCATCCTCAACGGCGATCGCGAGACCGGGATCTCGATCATGCAGATGGAAGAGGGACTCGACAGCGGGCCGGTGCTCCTTCGGCTCGCAACGCCGATCGGGACCGAAGAGACCGGCGGGGAACTGGCGCTCCGCCTGGCCCAGCTCGGGGCACGGGCCCTGGGCGAGGCCCTCGACCGAATCGCCGCTGGCACCGCCACGCCGGAGCCCCAGGACCACTCCGCGGCCTCCTACGCGCCCAAGATCGATCGTGCCACTGCCCGGATCGACTGGAGCGAATCCGCCGAGCGGTGCGCGGCCCGGATCCGCGCGTTCGATCCCGTGCCGGGCGCCTGGACCACGCTCCGCGGAACCGAGCTGAAATGCTTCCGGCCGACGGTGGTTCCCGGCGCTGGGCCGCCCGGCGGCGTCATCGAGGCAGCGGGCCGGCTGGTCGTGGCCGCCGGGCGTGACGCCGTCGCCGTGGGCGAGGTCCA
>CAZFSA010000075.1:0-21133 GCA_964521535.1 uncultured Gemmatimonas sp. | reverse complement strand
GGGCGGCGCGGCGTGAGATCTGGCCCGATCTCATGGTCGGGCTCCAGTACTCCGCCCGCCCGCGCTACGAGAACATGGCCAGTCTGATGGTGGGCGCGACCGTCCCCCTCTGGGCCGGACGGCGACAGCTCCCCATGCGGCGCGAGATGCAGGTCATGGAGGCCATGGCCCGGTCCGAGGCCCTCAGCCTGGCGAACGAGACCTTCGCGGAGCTGACCGAACTGGTTGCGACGGCGGACCGGAGCCGGAACCTGGCGGACCTGTATGCCACCTCCATCCTGCCCCAGGCCCGCGCCGCGGTGGAAGGCGCGCTCTCGGCCTACCGGGTGGGCCGGGTGAACTTCATGAGCGTGATCGAGAACCAGATGACCGTAAACCGCTACGAAACCGAGCGCGTGCGCCTCGTCGCCGCGTATCACGCCGCCCTGGCCGGCCTCGCGGCCCTGACCGGCGGCGACGGAGGAACCCCATGAAAAGGCCCCTGGTGATCGGAGGCCTGACCGGCCTCCTCGTGCTGGGCGGCGCCTGCCGCAGCAGCACCGACGATGCGGCCTCGATGGACATGACGGCCGAGGAGCATGCCCGCATGCTGGCCGGCGCTCCGGTTGCGGCGGCCGATACCGGTCCGGCCGGGGCGGAGGCGCCGGTCCGCCTGACCGCCGCGGAGGAGCGCGCGCTGGGCGTGCAGTACGCCGCCGTTCAGCGGGAAACGCTGGTCCGGCCGGTCCGCACCGTGGCCCACATCCTGGCGCCCGAGCCGGGGGTGGTGGATGTCACGCCCAAGATCGAGGGCTTCGTGGAACGGCTGTACGTGGCCACCACCGGCGAGAGCGTGCGGCGGGGCCAGCGCCTGCTCGACCTCTACAGTCCGATGCTGGTGTCGGCCCAGGAGGAGCTGTTGACCGCGCGCCGCCTGGTGGACGCCGTGGATCCGTCGGCCGGCGAGGCGCGCCGGAACGCGGAGGCCACCCTCGCCTCGGCCCGGCGCCGGCTCGCCTACTGGGACATCTCGCCCGAGCAGGTCGAACGGCTGGAACGCACCGGTGAGGTGACGAGGACGCTGTCGCTCGCCTCACCCGCGGACGGCGTCGTGCTGGAGAAGGATGTGCTCGAGGGTCAGCAGGTCATGCCGGGCACGCGCCTCTACCGGCTGGCCGACCTCTCCAGTGTCTGGGCCGAGGGGGAGGTATATGAACGGGACCTCCGGTACATCCGGCGAGGGATGCCAGTCCACCTCGAAGTGGAGGCGTATCCCGGGGAGCACCTCATGGGGGAGGTGGCCTTCGTCTACCCCGTGGTGGACCAGCGCACCCGGACCACGCGCGTGCGGGTCGCAATCCCGAACCCCGGCCGCCGGCTCAAGCCCGGCATGTTCGCCACCGTGTTTTTCGACGTCATCGTGGGCCGCGAGGTGCTCACGGTGCCCTCCGACGCAGTGCTGGCCACCGGCGAGCGGAATCTGGTCTTCGTGCGTGGGGCTGACCGCGGGCTGGTACCGCGCCCCGTCGTGGTCGGCGACCGGGCCGGGGGGCGGATCGTGATCCTGCGCGGCCTGGAGGAGGGCGAGCAGGTCGTGGCCGCGGCCAACTTCCTGGTGGACGCCGAGTCGCGCCTTCGGGTGGGGGCCGGGGCGATGCCGGGACATCAGCACGGGACCGATCCGGCGCCCGTCGTCCCTCCCGCGCCCTCCATGCCGGAGCACGAGCATGATTGAGCGCATCATCGCCTGGTCCGTCCGGAACCGCGGCCTGGTCCTGCTTGCCACGGCGGGCCTCCTGGCCGGCGGGATCTGGGCCATGCGTACCACCCCGCTGGACGCGATCCCCGACCTGTCCGACGTCCAGGTCATCGTCCAGACGCCGTACGCCGAGCAGGCCCCGCAGATCGTCGAGGACCAGATCACCTACCCGATCGCCTCGGAAATGCTCAAGGTGCCAGGAGCACGCGTGGTGCGCGGGTTCTCGTTCTTCGGGCAAAGCCTGGTGTACGTCATCTTCGAGGACGGCACCGACCTCTACTGGGCCCGCTCGCGGGTGCTGGAGTACCTGAACGGGCTCCGCACCCGCATCCCCGCCGGCGTCGAACCCACCCTGGGGCCAGACGCGACCGGGGTGGGCTGGGTCTTCCAGTACACCCTCGAGTCCGACCGCCACACGCTGGCCGAGCTCCGGAGCCTCCAGGACTGGTACGTGCGGTATCAGCTCACCTCGGTTCCCGGCGTCTCCGAGGTGGCGAGCCTGGGCGGGTTCGTGAAGCAGTACCAGGTGGAGGTCCAGCCCGAGCGACTCCGCGCCTTCGGCATCCCCGTGACCCGGGTGGTGCAGGCGCTGGGGGCGCACAACGCCGACATCGGCGCCCGGGTCCTCGAGCTGGGCGGCCGCGAGTACATGATCCGCGGACTGGGCTACCTCCGCGGCGTGGCGGACATCGAGGCGGTGGGCGTGGGCGCCAGCCCGGAGGGAACTCCCATCCGGGTGCGCGACGTCGCGACCGTGCAGGTGGGCCCCGCCCCGCGCCGCGGCGCCGCCGACCTCGACGGCCGCGGCGAGGTGGTCTCGGGGATCGTGATCATGCGTTTCGGGGCCGACGCGCTCCGGACCATCAATGCGGTGACGGCGCGGCTCGACGAGATCCGGTCCGGCCTCCCGGAGGGTGTCCGCATCCGGACCGGGTACGACCGGAGCGACCTGATCCACCGCGCCGTGGCGACCCTGCGCGAGAAGCTGGTCGAGGAGTCCCTGGTGGTCGCCGCCATCACCGTCGTCTTCCTGCTCCATTTTCGCTCCTCCCTGGTCGCCATCGTAACCCTGCCGCTCGGCATCCTCATGGCGTTCCTCGCCATGCGGGCGGCGGGGGTGAGCAGCAACGTGATGAGCCTGGGCGGGATCGCCATCGCCATCGGCGCCATGGTGGACGCGGCCATCGTGATGATCGAGAACATGCACAAGCATCTGGAGCGGGACGAAGGGCGCTCGTCCCGCTGGGAGATCGTGCTGGCCAGCACCCGGCAGGTGGGACCGCCGATCTTCTTCGCGCTCCTCGTCATCACGGTGAGCTTTCTCCCCGTCTTCGCGCTGGAGCAGCAGGAGGGCCGGTTGTTCAAGCCCCTGGCCTACACCAAGACCTTCGCGATGGCCGCCGCGGCCCTGCTCTCCGTCACGCTGGTGCCGGCGCTCATGGGCTGGTTCGTCCGCGGGCGGATCCGCTCCGAGCGGGAGAACCCGGTGAGCCGGATCTTGCACCGGGTATACGATCCGTTCCTCCGGGTGGCCCTGCACCGCCCCTGGACCGTGATCGCCGCGGCCACCGTCGTCCTCGCCGCCACCATCCTTCCCTGGCGCCGACTCGGCTCGGAGTTCATGCCGCCGCTCAGGGAGGGAACCCTGCTCTTCATGCCGACGACGATGCCGGGCGCCTCGATCGCCCAGGCCATCAGCATCATGCGGCACCATGACAGCGTGCTGGCCTCGTTTCCGGAGGTTCGGTCGGTGCTGGGCAAGGCCGGTCGGGCCGAGACCGCCACCGATCCCGCGCCGCTCGACATGTTCGAGACCACCATCCAGCTCCGCCCCGAGCGGGAATGGCGGCCCGGGATGACCTACGAGCGGCTGGTGCGGGAGATGGACGCGGCGACCCGGCTGCCCGGCGTCACCAATGCCTGGACCATGCCGATCAAGGGCCGGATCGACATGCTGGCCACCGGGGTCCGGACGCCGGTGGGGGTCAAGATCTTCGGCCCCGACCTTGATACGCTCCAGCGGCTGGGGGAGCGGGTGGAGCGGCTCCTGCAGCAGGTTCCCGGGACCCGCAGTGCCTTCGCGGAACGGCCCGGTGCCGGGTACTACGTGGACATCGCCACCGACCGGGCCGAGGCGGCCCGGTACGGCCTGAACGTGGGCGACGTGCACGATGCCGTCATGGCCACCGTGGGCGGGATGGACGCGAGCACCACGGTCGAGGGGCGCGAGCGCTACACCGTCAACGTGCGGTACCCCCGCGCCCTCCGCGACGATCCGGAAAAGCTCGGGGAGGTGCTGATTCCCGTCGGCTTTGGCGGGGCGGCCGAGCCGGCGGGCATGGGTGGCATGGCCGGACCCGCCGCCCGGGGCCCGGCCGTGGCCCAGATTCCCCTGAGCCAGGTGGCCCGGATCTCCGCCGTCCAGGGGCCGATGGTGGTCAAGACCGAGAACGCGTTCCCGGTGCTCACCGTCTTCGTGGACCCGGGCGACCGCGACCTGGGTGGGTACGTGGAGGAGGCCCGCCAGTTGGTGGCCGACAGCGTCGCCCTTCCCGCCGGCTACACGCTCGCGTGGAGCGGGCAGTACGAGTTCATGCAGCGGGTCGCGGCCCGGCTTCGCCTGGTGGTGCCGCTGACGCTTGGGCTCGTGTTCCTGCTTCTCTACCTCAACTTCCGCGCCGTCCCCGAGACGCTGATCGTCATGCTGTCGGTCCCCTTCGCCGTGGCCGGCGGGATCTGGTATCTCTGGGCCCTGGGCTACAACACCAGTGTGGCCGTGTGGGTCGGCTTCATTGCGCTGGCGGGGGTGGCGGCCCAGACGGGGGTCGTGATGCTGGTCTATCTGGACGAGGCCTTCCACCGCCGCCGGCTGGCCGGCGCCATCCAGAGCCGGGAGGACATCGAGGCGGCAGTGGTGGAGGGGGCGCTCGAGCGGCTCCGGCCCAAGATGATGACCACCATGACCATCATGGGGGGGCTGGTACCCATCATGTGGAGCACCGGGGCGGGCGCCGACGTAATGAAGCGCATCGCGGCGCCGATGTTCGGCGGCATGGTGACGTCCACCATCCTCACGCTGATCGTCATTCCGTCCATCTATGTCGTTTGGCGGCGGTGGCAGGTCAGGAGGGGCGAGATTCATGTCCGATAGACATCGCGAGCACCGGCGCCACCAGCAGCACCCGCCGGCCCTGGCGCACCAGATGTCCGGGTCGGGCTCAGCAGGCCACGGTGCGCACGACAAGCACGAGGGCCACACCCCCGAGATGTTCCGCGACCGGTTCTGGCTCTCCCTGGCCCTCACCGTTCCGGTTGTCTTTTGGTCCGAGCACGTCCAGATGCTGCTGGGCTACCGGGCCCCGGCCTTCCCCGGGTCGCCCTGGGTCTCCCCGCTCCTCGGCACCGCCGTCTTCCTGTACGGCGGCTGGGTCTTCCTCCAGGGCGCCGCCCGGGAACTGCGGGCCCGCCTCCCGGGCATGATGACCCTCATCGCCCTGGCCATCACGGTGGCCTTCGTGTTCTCCTGGGTCGTGGAGCTGGGGCTCGTCCGCGCCGATGCGCTGTGGTGGGAGCTGGCCACCCTGGTCACGATCATGCTCCTGGGCCACTGGATCGAGATGCGCTCGGTCAGCGCCGCCCGGGGCGCCCTGCAGGAGCTGGCCCGGCTTCTCCCCGACACCGCCACCCGCCTCACTGACGGCGGTGAGGAGCGGGTCCCGGTGTCCGCCCTCCGGGAGGGCGATCTCGTCCTGGTGCGGCCCGGGGAAAGCGTGCCGGCCGACGGCGTCGTGCGGAAGGGGGAGAGCGCGCTCACCGAGGCGATGATCACCGGCGAGTCTCGCCCCGTGACCAAGCGCGAGGGCGACGCCGTCATCGCCGGCACCATCAACGGCGACGGCTCGCTCCGGGTGGAGGTCACGGGGACCGGCGAGCGGACGAAGCTGTCCGGCATCATGCGGCTCGTGGCCGAGGCCCAGCACTCCAAGTCGCGAGCCCAGCACCTGGCCGACCGCGCCGCCCAGCTCCTCACCGCCGTGGCGATCGGCGCCGGCGCGGCTACCCTGGTGGTCTGGCAGCTCGTGGGCGCGCCGATCGACTTCTCCATCGTCCGCGTCGTCACCGTGCTCGTCATCGCCTGCCCCCACGCGCTGGGGCTGGCCGTCCCGCTGGTGGTGGCCATCTCCACCACGATGGGGGCGCGGACCGGGCTGCTGGTGCGGGACCGCCGTGGCCTGGAGGAGGCACGGAACCTCGACACCGTGGTCTTCGACAAGACTGGCACCCTCACCCTGGGCGAGCACCGCGTGGTCGAGGTGGCGGTGGCGGAGGACGTCGCGGAGGAGGAGGCGCTCCGGATCGCCGCCGCCGTCGAGGCGGAGTCGGAGCACCCCATCGCCCGGGGCGTCGTGAAGACGGCCGCGGAGCGCCGGCTGGAGATCCCGCCGGCCGACAGGTTCCGGGCTCTCCCGGGGCGAGGCGTCGCGGCCTCGGTGGAGGGCGTGGAGTACCGGATGGGCGGCCCCGCGCTCCTCCAGGCGGGGGACACCCTGATTCCCGAAGCGCTCCGGAACGCGGCAGACCGCGCGGCCCAGCGGGGTCAGGCGGCGATCTACCTGCTCCGGGAGGGCCGAGCGCTTGCGGTGTTCGCCGTGGCCGATGCCCTCAGGCCGGAGAGCCGGGAGGCGGTCCAGGCCCTGCACGCGCGGGGCATCGAGGTCGCGATGCTCACCGGCGACGCGCGGGCCGTAGCCAACGCCGTGGCGGAGGATCTCGGCATCGACACCGTCTTCGCCGAGGTCCTCCCGGAGGACAAGGCTTCGAAGGTGAAGGAGCTCCAGGCCCGTGGGCGAAAGGTGGCCATGGTGGGCGACGGCGTGAACGACGCGCCGGCGCTGGCCACGGCCGACATCGGGATCGCCATCGGCGCAGGGACCGACGTCGCCGTGGAGGCCGGGCACATCGTGCTGGTGCGCTCGGACCCGCGCGACATCCCGCGGATCGTCTCGCTCTCCCGCGCCACCTACCGGAAGATGCTCCAGAACCTCTGGTGGGCCGCAGGCTACAACGTCTTTGCCATTCCGCTGGCCGCCGGAGCACTGAGCGCCTGGGGGATCCTGTTGACGCCGGCCCTCGGCGCCGTCCTCATGTCGGCGAGCACGGTGGTCGTGGCGATCAACGCCCAGTTGCTCAAGCGGGCGCCGTTGTGATCCGCGTCGATTCGCTTCCGCTCTACTTCGTGGTGGGTCCTCGCGGCAGCGGGCCTTCCGCCTTTCTCCCCCGGGCCGACCGCCATCGGGTGAACTCGGGAAGCTGCCGCCCTTCCGCCGAACAGGCGATCAGCCGCTCGAGCCGCTTCCGCCGGGTCTCCTCCTTCCTGGCGCTCACGATCCACCAGATCATCGCCTTCCGGTAGGACGCCGGCTGCGCCTGGAAGAACCGCCATGCCGCGGGGTTCTTCCGCAGAAGCCCGTCGTACGGCGGCCCCAGCTCGACCGGGCGCTGTTCGTAGGAATAGATCCCCGAGCGGTTCTCCCGCCGGACCTCGAACGCCTTGAGGCCGGCCGGTTGCATTCGTCCTTCCTGGATCAACGCCGTGGCCCGCTTGATATTGATACTGCTCCAGACACTTCCGGGCTTGCGGGGCGTGAACCGGATGGCATACCTGGTCCCGTCGATGCCCTTCCGAATCCCATCGATCCATCCGACACACAATGCCTCGTCGACCGATTCGGGCCAGGTGATGCTCGGCGTGCCGGAGTCCTTGCGGTAGTACCCGACCCAAAGCTCGCTCGCCGTGGCCGCGTGCTCCGCCAACCACTTCCGAAACGCCGCCGGGGTCCGGAAGAACCTGGGCTTCACGACGTCACCTGACGCTGGCGTTCCACCACGTGCCGGGCCATCGCGGCAGCCAGCTCGTGCTCGCCCGTGAAGACCTCGCCCAGTCTCTCCTCCCGCAGCAGCGCCGCCTCGTCGTCGCTGTGGGTCCGAAACACCGGCTCGACCCTGGGATTCAGGGTCCGGGCTATCTCCGCCACGTTGCCGGTGAGCACTGGATCGGGAAGGGCCAGCACCAGCATCCCGCCCCGAACCCCCTGAGCCGCGGCTCGGCCCCATCGGCCGTAGCGGCCGGGCGGAATCCCTTCCCGGCCAAGGTTGACGCGCCGACCGGGAGGGGTTCGGACAAGAATGACCGAGGTACTTTGGGAACCCACCCGGCTCTGCCCTCCCTTCCGTTCCAAAGTCATCTGTCCCCACTTGTGAGGATGGCTCGGGCCCCCGGGATACGCTACCATCGAAGGTATCCTCGGCAGTGCCGCGCCCCCCCGTAATCCTGGTTGGCGTGCCAAACTGCCCTCTGACAACCGATTACCCGACCGGGGAGCCGACAATGAAGTTCTCGTTGCAGACTGCAGTCGCCGTCCTCCTCGGCCTTCTCGTAGGAGCCGGTATCGGGTTGGTTACCGGCGCCAAACGGGCAGAGGCCGAGACACGCACCCCGGCGCGGTCCTGCCCACACCAGGCATGCACGTCGGAGTTGGGCTGCGGCTATCTGCTGATGCATGAGTGCAACATCGTTGCGATTGAAGTCTGCGCGACCCGCGCATGCGGCTCATGACCCAGTGCCCTGTCCAGACGGCTCCGCCGTGTAGAAGCACGCTCATGTTTGCGCAACCCTGCTCCGGCGGTCAGGCCGCAGTCGTTCTCGACCCGATTGGCTTTGGGCTCTTCCGGTGCGCCGCCAGGCTGCCCTTCTGAGTATCGCCGTCCTTGCGGCGCTTGGCGGGTTCCTGGTTATCCGAAGTAGCGGTTCTTCCAACGCCTTCCGTGCCTCTGACACCGCACGCCTGTCCTTGTTCACGTCCGGCACCCACGACCTCGTCGTCCTGATTGGCTCGTCGAGCTGCCCCGGCGCCCGCGACCCGCGCCTGGCCAGGGCGTTTGCACCCCTAGCAAGTGCCGACTACGTGCCCAATGGGAGGATCCGCACGGTCGGCATAGCGCTTGATTGGGACGTCGATCGTGGACGCAAGTGGCTCCGGTCCGTGGCTCACTTCGACGAAGTCCTCGTAGGGAACAACTGGTTGAACCTCGGAGTTGTACGGTTCATCTGGTCTGATAGCGGTTCAACGGCGGCCGTGCCTCAACTGGTGATCGTGCGCCGTACCGTCGACGTTGGTCCTAGCCGGGTCCAAGTTGCAGGGGAGCACATTGTCAGGACCGCCATCGGAGTTGACCGCATCATAGCAGCCCTCGAAGATCTACCGGTCCAGAGTTCACGGCGTAGCCTTGCGCCATCGGCCGGCGACTGGCTCCGAAAGGACTGACTATGACCGAGGTTAACCGGTGTATCGTGATGCCAGCTCTAGAGCCTCGGAACTGTGGCTCGGGAGGGCCGCCTGCCAGGAGTCTGGGCCGAACCTGGCTTGGCTCGCTTGGAATCCTGGGCGTTGCCATTTCACATGGCCCTCCGGTAGCTGCCTTCGTCGAACAGACGGAGTCGAGCGGACCCAGGCTAATACTTGCCGGCGAATTCGCACGATTGCTCACGGACAGCACTAACGCAGCGATCCACTCACGCATAGGCACGGTACTACTCGGGCCGGATGGAACCTTGTGGGCTACTGCTGTCGACGCGTTGCAGGTCCTGCTGATCCGTGGGGACGGCAGTACTGCGGCCACAGTCGGCCGGCTGGGGTCCGGTCCGGGTGAATTTCAGCGCATCGCTTACGCGCACCGATTGGCTGATTCGCTGGTCGTGATGGATAACGTGCTGAACCGGTTTACGGTAGTCACCAGGGACCCGGTGCGCCGTGGCCTGCGGATCGCGCGGACGCTCGACAGGCGCCCGGGCGAGCAGGCCGTTCTCAATGAGGGCCGGTTTCTGGCCGACCTGCCGTCAGATCGCGCAGCCTCGGAGCGTCGCTCGGCGCGGGCGCTGGTCGTCGTGACCCGACTCGGTCAACCTCCTGTTCCCCTCTTGGCGGACTTGCTTGACCGACAGCCGGTCGGGGTGGCTGCACCAGATGGATGGGTGGTCTATGTGGCGGATCCCACGCTCCACTACGTCGATCGGGCACCGTTCTGGCGCGCCAATCCGGCGCGGGGGGTGGTCGCCGAAGTGAGGCGGAGTTTTCCCACGGTTGCGGAACAAGCCAGATTCCGGGTCACAATGGTCACCACCCAAGGCGACACGCAGTATGTACACACTGGGACTGCCGAACACGGCAGGATCTCGGACGCAGACTATGAACTCCTCAATCGAGCACTGGCGACGAAAATCAGGATGTACTTTCCATCCGACGCCGCTGCCCTCGCGGCGGTCCGGGCGACAGTCCAGCATGTCAAGTATTATCCACCTGTCACGGACGCCTTCATCGACGAAGATGGGCGAGCATGGCTTCGTGGTCCTCACCGCAGCAACGGCACGGTGACCTGGCGCATCCTCGGGTCCCGCGGACAAGTCCTGGGCCACGTGGTTGCCGACACCGGACTCCGACTGCACACGGCATCAGGACCCACCGTATGGGCCACGACCTTCAGCAGTGATGGCGAAGCCGTCGTCCATAGGCTTCGGCTGGGACGCGGGATGCAGACGTCAGGCCCTCGCGGCCAGCACCCGAAGGCCTACGGTCTGTCGCTTCCTCGTGGCCGGCAGAAAGGGGTACCATCCCTACCCACCCCTGACGGCGGCCGTCACTGGCACCGAGTTCGGTCGTTCCAGTGAGACCGTTGCAAGAGATGTGGCGTCGGGGGCTGTCACGACTGGTCGTGGTGGTCAGCGTGGGAACGGCGACGTGGGCGCGTATCGAGGCACAAGTGGTCGTTCGCGGTGGCGTCGCGGACAGCGCCGGTGCCGGACTCTCCGGAGTCGAGGTCCTTGTGAATGGCAGGAACGCTGCCACCACGGACGCATTGGGCCGCTTTCGCCTGAGTTTGCCACTTGGGGTGTTTGAGCTTCGATTTCGCGGGATTGGGCTGGTGTCGACCACGCGCCGCCTTACGATCATTGACACAAGCGCGGTGCAGATCGACATCATCCTCGTGCCAGCTGCGCAGCGGCTCGCGGACGTCAGCGTATCGGCCGGGCGCTCGCCTGGTGGACTGGGATCCGAGGCTGGCTGGGGTGGCGTCGTCCTCAGCGAGGACTTGCTGCGGCGGTCGGAGCACCGGCGGCTGTCGGATCTGATCCGCGCCCACGCCCCCGGCATACGCGTGGTCCGACAGGTCCGCAAGACTGTGGCGCTGGGTCGGCGGGGGGTTAGCGCGTGCCCCGTGGCGATCTGGGTTGACGGGATGCGCGTGTATGCTCCGAACGCGATCGAGGCGGGAGAGTTCACGAAGAGCACAGTTGCCTTCGCCAGAGACACGGCAGTGAACCCGATCCCCGATCTCGACCATTGGAGCGTAACGGACCTGGCCACGGTGCTGATCTACCCCGGCGGCGCACAGCTACCCAGCCAATGGCAGGTGACCGGTGCCAGCTGCGGCACCATCGTCCTACGGACTCGCCGCCGATAGCAGCCGAACATGCTCGCTCCCGCAACACCCCGCAGGCCGCGGGCGCGCCGGATCGCGAGGGGACGCCTGCCCGCCGAGCACCCGCCGCCCAGGACTTCACCTGGCCTGCGCTCCGCGGTCGAAGAAGCCTAGCTCAGCAGCACGACTGGTGAGGTGGTGCGCGTTCCGGGCGCCTAGGGCGCCCCGCAGCTCGCGCAGATGCTGCCGCACGGTGTGGATGCTGAGCCCCAGCTCGCGGGCAATCTCTTTGGCACCGAGACCCCGCCCGTGGGCGAGCAGCACTTGGAACTGTCGAGCGGTGATGGACACGCCCGTGTCGATCGGCGACTCCACCCGGTGGTGGTAAGGCATTGTCGACCTCCATCCGCAGCGCAGGCCGCTGCCCGCCCGAGTCCGTACCGCTAAGCTACCAATTCCCGGGGGGGGGGGGAAGGACCAGCGGCTTGGCTCCAGCACGTCGACCCGACCGGGTCGTTGCAGGACCACCGGCACACCCGCAACCACCGACTGGACCCATCTGAACCACCTGAGGCTCGCGGTAGCGATGTCCTGGCGGTTACCCGGTCGGCAACTCGCCCGCCAAGGCACGGCCCCGCCAGCCAGGGGCGAACGCGGCTGGCGACGGAAGGACCCCCGGCTTCACGAGGCCGCCCGGCGCGAACCCGAGGAGGTAGCCGTCCCTCACCACAATTGGGGATTGTACGGGCTTCACCCGTCGGCAAGCTTACGAGAGATCTTAGCTGCTGGAAGGCGAACCCTTATGTCTACGCGGACCAAGTTGATTCTCCTGGGCGCTTTGATTCTCGGTTCCGGGCTCACGGCTGTTGTGGCCGCACGGCGAGCTGCCGCAACGCCAATCTGCGGCGATTTTGTCTGCATTGACTACTACCAATGTGGATACCACGCCGGGACACACTGTCAAATTCATCCTGGCGGGTGTCGGTCCAACCCCTGTACCTGACACCACGTCTTGTCTCGAGCCCAATGTGTCCCCCGGTGCGGCAACGGCGACCGAGGGGCTTCAGCGCTGCGGTTGGCGCGTGCGGCAGTGTGCCTCGCTGTCCTCGGCCCGACTGGGTTCGCAAGCGCGACCTGGCCCGCGGCCGCCTCGCAACATGTCCTTGGCCCGCGCCTTGCAATCATCGGCACAGAGGAAGGTGCTACGACACTCTTTGGTGAGGTTACGAGCATAGCAATCGACAGCCGCAATCGCCTCGTCGTAGTCGACGCACGTCTCGGCCGCCTCACACTGTTCGCCCAGACTGGCGCCTATCTCGCCAGCGTCGGTCGCCCCGGCATGGGCCCGGCGGAGTTGGCCGTCCCGACCGCTGTGATTGAGGCAGGCGTGGACTCCTTCCTGGTTTTCGACGCTGCGCAGCAACGCGTCTCCCTGGTGACGGCGAAGCCGGGCGCTCTCCAGTTCGAAGCATCGGAGACTCTCGGGGTGCGGCCGGACGCGGCCTGTAGGGCGGGACGCTCGGTCTTCGTGCTGAGCTACAGCACCGGCCTCGTGACGAAACACACCATCGGTGCCGCAGGCAGGATCATGGGTGATGTGGTCGCTCAGTTCGGCCTTCCGCTCGGGGCCCCGAGCAACATCCTGTCCAGCATTGTCGCCCGGGGTAGAGTGTTCTGCTTCCCTACGCCGGATCTCATTCTTCTGACGTCGAATCTTCGGCCGTTTGTTCGAGCGTACTCCACGACCGGCGCTCTGCGATGGGAGCACCGACTGCGCGGGTTCCGGAACGCGGTGATCAACGCGCTTCCGGGTGGCGGAGTCGAAGTCCGGCCCAGCTCACAACATGGCGATCATTTCCTGGCATCCGCCTGGCAGCTCGATGACACCACCCTTGCAGTACAGTTTGGCCTGATGGACGCGGAGTATGGCCGCAGCCGGACATTTCGAGCGGTGGAGACCCGGCTCCTTCACACGGCATCGGGCCGTGAACTCGGGGCGTCGGTGACACTTCCCGTAGTGAATGTTGCGGTCGGCGACCGGCTGTACCTCATTCACAACGACCCTTTCCCCCACGTTGAGGTTCGTCGAAGGCGGTGACGGCGCTGAATGCCCTTCGTGGCCTGGGTTCAGTCGGTGGGCTGCTGGCTGGGCTGGCGGCATGTGGCAAAGCCGGAACCGCGGCCCCGCCGCCCACCAATGGGCCACAAAGGCTTTTGGTCCTGATAGTCGCGGCCGGATGCGCCGCGTCCAGCCGGAGGGACTTTGCGGAGCAAGTCGCCGCCGTGCGGAAAGGAATCGAGCAGGCCGCGATCAGCGGCCGCTGGCAGCTGGTCACCCTTGGCGTCGCGTTGGACCATGGTGTTGGGGATGGTCTCGTCATGCTACGGCGCTTCGGCAGGTTTGATCAGGTCATGGTCGGGTCGGGCTGGCTTAACGAAGGCGGTGTGCGGTACATTTGGCGCGACTTTGCGGGCGAACCAGTTCTGCCACAGATGCTTCTGATCGAGCGGGAGGTCACCGTCGGCGACGGCCGGTTGCGTTTCGGATCCGACCGGCTCGTGGCCCGTGCGGTAGGAGCAGCTGAAGTCGCGAGATGGGCAGCGAGACTTGGACGGTCGCCGACGGCGGCTGAGTTGCCGTAACGTGGAGTCTGAGCGGCGGCCGGCCGAGCCTCGGGCCTCGCTCCCCGCGCTGCTCGCCGGGTTCGTTCTTGCAATGCCCCCCTCGTCGGGCTGGGCTCAGGCGGTGGTTGTTCACGGGTCGGTACATGATGCCGGGCGACCACTGAGCGGCGTCGTTGTCCAGATCGATGGCGGAAGCGCTGACACGACCAATGGAACCGGCATGTTCCGCGTCTCCCTGCCCGCCAGCAAGGTGCAGACGCTTCGGTTTGCGCGGATCGGATATCTGGCCCTCATTGCCGCGGTGGAATTCACCGTGACAGGAGGGGACGAGGGTGACAGCACACGGCTCGACGTTGCCTGGCCGCCGCTCCCGACGCTGGTAGCCCGCGTCTGTCCCGAGCACCCCGTCCGCATGGCCGCCGTCGTGGGGCGCGTGCGCGGTCCCGTCATCTTGCCGGACATGGAGGTCGTCGCCTACTGGGAGAGCGCCGCATCCTCGCCGACTGCTCCTGAGGGGAGGGCGCGGCGTTTCGGCGGGCTGGCGGTACCTGTGTCGCCCGATGGCAGCTTCGTGCTGTGCCAGTTGCCCAGCCAGCAGACCGTTCGGGTATCGGCGAGGCGTGGCCTTGCCGCGGGGCCGGTCCGGACCTTGCGGTTGCGTCTCGGCGAGGTTCGCGAGGTGTCGGTTGCGGCGCCGGACTACCGGTAACGAAACCAATCGCGCTCGTTGGCGGTCCGGGGCCGTCCGGCTGACGACCGCGGCCCTGTTCGCGTGCGGAGCCTGGGAGCGTGGCCCGGCGCGCGCCACGGCTCAGGAAGTCACCGTACGGATCGTTGATCGGATTACAGCGCGACCGGTCGCTGGGGCCCTGGTCACACTCCTCAACGAGCGCGACAGCATCGTGGCTCGGGCCCTGGCGTCGGACGCCGGGGTCGCGACGTTGGAAGCACCGGCCCCCGGACGGTATCGCCTCCGAGCGGATCGGATCGGTCAAAGGGGGTTCGCTACGGAGCCGTTGAGCCTCCGGACGCACGAGACCCGGCGCCTGGTCATCGCGATGGCGAGCGAGCCGGTTGTGCTGCCTGAGCTCGCCGTCGCCGAAGCCTCGCGGTGTCGGGCACTTGGACGCGCCGGGCCGGCGGTGGCACAGCTCTGGGACGAGGCCGCCAAGGCGCTTCGGGCCAGCGTGTCCTCGACCGGTCGCCCGCTTCCGGGGTTCCAGGCCATCACCTATCAACGCCGCCTGACGCCAGGGCTAACGGTGATTTCGGAACGGACCGACACCATCGCCATGCCCCGGGTCACCCGGCCGTTCCGCGCGGTGCCAATTGACCAACTGGCCCGCCATGGCTTCATCGAACGCAATGGCGATGGCTTCACGTTCTTCGGTCCCGACGAGGAGGTCATCCTCTCGGAGTGGTTCCTCGCCACGCACTGTTTCACCGTCAGCGAACGACGGATAGGAAGAGAGCGACAGGCCGGACTGAGCTTCCGGCCTGTGCCAGGTCGGTCCGCACCAAGCCTTATCGGTACGATGTGGCTCGACGCGGCTACGGCCTTGCTTCGATCGATCGACTTCAGCTATGTGAATCTGCCCGACGGGATCGCGAGCGAGGGCCTGGCCGGCCGGATCGATTTCGCACAGCACCCGAGTGGTATCTGGTACGTGCAGCGGTGGTTCATTCGAGTTCCGGTGACTCGGCCCTCTTCAGTGGATGTACCGGATGTGCGACAGATGAGGGCGCGAAAGGTTGTCGGCTTCACCGAAGACGGCGGCAAGGCGGAGCCTGGGCTTCACGACGTCACCTGACGCTGGCGTTCCACCACGTGCCGGGCCATCGCGGCGGCCAGCTCGTGCTCGCCCATGAAGACCTCGCCCAGGCCCTGCTCCCGCAGCAGCGCGGCCTCGTCATCGCTATGAGTTCGGAACACCAGCTCGATCCTCGGGTTGAGCGTCCGGGCGATCTCCGCCACCTTCCGCGTGAGCACCGGGTCGGGAACGGCCAGCACCAGCATCCGGGCCCGGGCGACGTGGGCCTGGATCAGCACCTCGGGCTCGGCCGCGTTGCCCGAGACCGCGAGGCGGCCCTTCTCGCGGAGCCGTTCCACCACTTCCCGGGTCTGCTCGGCGGCCACCCATTTGAGGCCGGCTCCATCCAGCGCTTCGGCGATTCGCCGCCCCACCCGGCCGAAGCCCACGATCACCACATGCCCCGAGAGCGTGGCGGGGTCCACCGTCACCGGCAGCTCGGCCAGCGGATCGTCGGTTCGCTCCACGGCCCGCGCGCCGATGTTCGGCGGCATGGTGACGTCCACCATCCTGACCCTGATCGTGATCCCGTCCATCTATGTCGTCTGGCGGCGGTGGCAGGTGTAGGCCGGCCTCCAACTGTCCTCCGATGTAGGGTCCCGCTGAGTGATCCGTCGGCCTGCAGGAGGTGCGAGATGCATGTCCGATAGACATCATGAGCACCGGGGGCCCGCGCTCCTCCAGGCGGGGGACACCTGGATTCCGGAAGCGCTCTGGAACGCAGCAGACCGCGCGGCCGAGCGGAGTCACCAGCCAGGAGGAACGTGCGACGGCGCATGAAGCAACTCCGGCGGGAAGACCAGGACTGCGGCTCCGGTGCCGCGATTTGCCCAGGTGATGCTGCGGCTGTCGCCCGGGAATCACAAGAAGGCGGGCGGTGAGGTGCCGGCCGCGGGAGGCCGACGCAGAGGGGTGATCAACGGACCGGAAAGAGCGCTCCAACCAGACCTCCAGCAACGGCCCCGAGGACAGCGAATGCGGCAGTCCCAAGGAGGATCGCCGTACCCGTGGAGATGCCCTCGGGCTCCTCCGGTGCGACCAGGCTGAGCGCGAGCCCGGTTGCCGCGCCCAGAGCGCCGCCGATCGCCACTCCTTCTTTCCAGCGGCTGCCCCGCCGCGACGACTCCATTGCGGCCACCCCCTTGGCCAGGTCGCCCCGAAGGGCAGCCAGGGAAGAGCGCGGCCCGTCTCGCACGCCGCGCTCCCCGGTGGGCGGAGCCGGCTCGACGCAGCATCCCAGCCGACCCCAGCACCCGAGGGGCGGGCTGCAAGCCGCGGGCCCCCAGGCGGGCGGGGGCGACGGGACCGGGGCTTGGGCACCAGCCTCCGGTCCGATCGCCATCAGGGCCAGCACGGCGCAGTGAAGCGACCGCGCCTTCACGGCGTCACCGTAACGAAGTCGAGATCGACGTATGACCCCACCGGACCCAGATCCAACGTCAGCACCAGCTTGGTCACGCGCTCCATGCCGATCCAGGCAGCTTCGTTGCGGAGGTCAATCTTGTAGAGGTCCCACCCACCACCGGTTGCCCGAGGCCGGGCAAGCCGTGCTTCGGGCCGTACCGGAACCGCGTCCCATGCCTGCCACGCGAGGTCCGGATCCAGGCGTGCAGAATCTGACTCGGCGTGCCTCAGGCGGATGACGAACTCGCCAAACAGGGCCGACTCGATATTGACCGGCAGCGCGATCTCGACCTGCCCGCGCCCGCTGACACGAGCCACGTCGGCCAGGCCGGCAGGATAGCCCCAAGCCCCATCGTCAACCCGGAGCAGGACGGCACCAACCCCATCGCCTTTCACTTCCATCCCGCCCAGGGTTTCGACAAACTCCCACCGCCGCGCTGGCGGTATGGCTGGGCTCTGCAGGTCGTCCCCCGGCGGCCCGGGGAAGATGCACAGTGGGTCCGTGCACTGCGGGGGGATCGGGTGGAAGCCGGCGTTGTCCCAGAAGGGGTTGTACACATAGCTCTGGTTGAAGCGGCAGGCCGGCGCCTGGCAATAGTCGTAGTAGCTCTCGTATTGTGACCCTGGCAGCCGGTCGTAGTGCTGTGACCAAGTCCAGGCGGGGTGGTTGTGCCAATCGCCGCGCATGACAGTGGTGATCTCGTCTTGCTTGAAGCCCCAAGGCGCGTTGGCCTGGTAGTTGGTCCCGTTGTTCCCGCCGAAGCGCCACCTGTACCAACTCTGATGCGGGCCAATCGGCCCTTCGGGGCCAAAGGGCGTGGGGGGATCGCTGAAGGTGGCCAGCCGCCGGGCCCAAAGAGAGTTGGCGAGCGGAGCTTCAGCAGCGTCGACGAACTGGATCGAATAGGCCACCTCTACCCACGGCAGACTGGGGCTTGGCGGAACCTCAGACACGATGTTCGTGGGGATGTAGACCACACCCGTCGGGTAGGCAGTGCACACCGGCGGTCCACACAACTCGACGCCGTGGCCCCGGGGTTCAATCGCAACCATGACCCGGCCTTCAACCGGGCTGGGCGTAGTGCTGTTGTAGCCGAGCACGCGAAACACACAGCCGTCCCACCCCGACGATGGATTCCACAGCTGACTGGGTCTCACGTAAACAACATCGCCCGATCCGAAGCAGTTTCGGTAACGCTTGTACTGGTTATGGAAGACAGTTTCCGCCGTGACGATCTGACCGTAGGGCCAGTTGGTGGTCGCGAGACGCTTGTCCACGACCAGCGAGACTCCTTCGAGGTCGTTCTCGTGCTGGTCAGCGCCCAAGAGGCACCAAGGGACCACCGGCCACGAGCACCAGTCCCTTGGGTGGAACAAACCGTAGTAGACAAACCACCGGTGCTGGTCCTCGATCACGGAAGCATAGACTCGAGCCGCCAGTGGGTAGAAGTTCAGGTTTTCCCAGTTGTTGAGCGCTTGCCAGTCGCCGTCGTACGTCACCTTGGTGAGGTAGTCCGCAACATCCTCGGTCTTCTGGTAGATGACTGGGGCGAAGAACCTCGCAACGGCCCTCCGTAGGGGCGCCGACCCGCCCAAGATGGCCCCGGAGAGGACCGGCAACTCAATGGGCTGCTCCTGCTCTACCGGCGCGAGGGGTTCAGTCTGGCACCCGCCGTTGACCATGAGCGCCGCGACCGCGAGAAGCGGTGAAGCGGTGAAGCGGTGAAGCGGTGAAGCATGGTGCGCCTCCCCTCAAAAGACCGCAGGACCAGCGGGCCCCGCCCGATACGTGACAGACGCTGAGCGCGTTGTCAATAAGGCTAGCGCTTGGCAGCGCTGCGGGGCAAGTGGAGCAACCGGTCCCAGCAACTCAACGGTGTGGATTCCAGGGGCGGGCGGCCAGTCGGACACTGCCTGATGTGTCGGTCCTGAACGTCGCCCGGCCCGGTTCGGCCGGACCGACTTCTCACGGCACCCGAGTGGTATCCGGTACGTGCAGCGGTGGTTCATTCGAGTTCCGGTGACTTGGCCCTCTTCAGTGGATGTACCGGATGTGCGACAGATCAGGGCGCGAAGGGTTGTCGGCTTCACCGAAGACGGCGGCAAGGCGGAGCCTGGGCTTCACGACGTCACCTGACGCTGGCGTTCCACCACGTGCCGGGCCATCGCGGCGGCCAGCTCGTGCTCGCCCATGAAGACCTCGCCCAGGCCCTGCTCCCGCAGCAGCGCGGCCTCGTCATCGCTATGAGTTCGGAACACCAGCTCGATCCTCGGGTTGAGCGTCCGGGCGATCTCCGCCACCTTCCGCGTGAGCACCGGGTCGGGAACGGCCAGCACCAGCATCCGGGCCCGGGCGACGTGGGCCTGGATCAGCACCTCGGGCTCGGCCGCGTTGCCCGAGACCGCGAGGCGGCCCTTCTCGCGGAGCCGTTCCACCACTTCCCGGGTCTGCTCGGCGGCCACCCATTTGAGGCCGGCTCCATCCAGCGCTTCGGCGATTCGCCGCCCCACCCGGCCGAAGCCCACGATCACCACATGCCCCGAGAGCGTGGCGGGGTCCACCGTCACCGGCAGCTCGGCCAGCGGATCGTCGGTCCGCTCCAGGGCCCGCGCGATGGCCGATCGCGCCCGGATCCAGCGCTGGGCCGGCTCCACCGCGGCGAACATCAGCGCGTTGAGCGAGATCGACAGCAGGGCCGCGGCCAGGATCAGACTGCGCCCCTCCTCGGAGAGCACCCCGAGTGAGACGCCAAGCCCCGCCAGGATGAACGAGAACTCGCCGATCTGCGCCAGGCTGGCGCCCACGGTGAGCGCCGTGTTGAGGGGATACCGGAACGCGAGCACCAGGACCACCGCGGCGACCGTCTTCCCGACCATCACGATCGCGAGCACCACCAGGAGCTTGAGCGGATCGCGGAGCAGGACCTCGGGGTCGAAGAGCATTCCCACCGACACGAAGAAGAGCACCGCGAAGGCGTCGCGGAGCGGCAGCGACTCCTCGGCCGCCCGGTGGCTCAGGGCGGACTCCCGCATCATCATGCCGGCGAAGAAGGCGCCGAGGGCGAACGAGACGCTGAAGAACTTGGCCGAGGCATAGGCCACGCCCACGGCGGCGGAGATCACGCCCAGGGTGAAGAGTTCCCGGGAGCTGGCCACCAGCCAGAGCAGGCGGGGGAAGAGCCGGCGGCCGATCACCAGCATCAGGACCACGAACGCGGCCACCTTCCCCAGGGTGAGGAGGAGCGCGGCCCAGACGCTCTCCCCGGCGAGCGCCGCCGCCGGGGCCGGTGGGGCGCGGCCCGTCGCCCCGGCCAGGGCTGGCAGCAGCACCAGGAGGAGCACGACCGCCAGGTCCTCCACCACCAGCCAGCCGACCGCGATCCGACCGTTCACCGAATTGAGGACGCCCCGGGACTCGAGCGCCCGGAGAAGCACCACGGTGCTCGCCACCGAGAGCGAGAGGCCGAAAACCAGGGCCGCGCTGAAGCGCCAGCCCCAGAGCAGGCCCGCCGCGACGCCGAGCCCCGTGGCCACGGCCATCTGGACCACGGCGCCGGGGACGGCGATCCGCCGCACCGCAAGCAGGTCGCTCAGCGAGAAATGGAGTCCCACGCCGAACATCATCAGCATCACGCCGATCTCGGCGAGCTGGCTGGCGAGGGAGAGATCGGCCACGAAGCCCGGGGTGGCGGGCCCGATCAGGATCCCGGCCAGGAGATAGCCGACGATCGGCGGGACCCCGATCCGGCTGGCGATGAAGCCGAGCAGGAGGGCGAGGCCGAGCGCCGCGGCGACCGTCGCGACCAGGCTGACGTCATGCGGCATGTAATCGCCTCACCTCGCTGCACGGGGGCCCCGACGCGCCGCCGGGTACCGACGCGGTCGCCCCGTTACTGCACGGCAATGGTGATCTCGTCGGCTTCCGGGCCCGCCACCGCGCGGATCCGGTGGACCCCTGGAGCGAGCGGCCAGCGGAGGCCGGCGAACCGCTGCCCGTTGACGTACCACTGCACCGCCCCCGCGCCCGGAGGCGCGCCCGCCGCCCGGAATCCCACGGTCGCGTACGCGGGGTCGACCC
>CAZFSA010000074.1:0-21211 GCA_964521535.1 uncultured Gemmatimonas sp. | reverse complement strand
GGTCGGGCCGGTCGCCCGTCACCGGGCGCCCGGCGTCACGATCCCGGGGCCGCCAATCCAGGTCCCGCGGCCGGCTGCCACCGATCGATCCGCCTCCGAAGGAACCCGGGAAGCGATCCACCCTCGGACTCCCGGAACCGTCCGAGCCCCGGCGGACGATGGTGTATCCTCGAGGCCGGCCGACTACCACCGGCCAGTTGCGGTTCCCGTAGTACCCGCCCCGCCCGTACCAGGGGTTGCGATACCACCAGTAGGGGTCGTAATAGGAGCGTGAGGGCCAGTACCCGTACCCGTAGCGGTACGGGGCGTAACCGAATCCGACGTAGACGCTGTACGGACTCGGCCACCAGTACCGGCAGCCGAAGAGGCTGGGCCGATACCACCAGTCGCAATAGAAGTCATCGTAGAAGCCGTAGGGGCGCGGGTACCAGAGGCTCGTGACTCGATAGTCGCGGTAACCCCAGACCCGGTAGGGCAGGACGTCGTAGTCGAAGCCGCGCGCGCTGGCCATCCTCTGGAGCAGCTCGGTGATGTCGGCTTCGGGGTCGGAGGGGTCGCGCGAGAGGTAGAGGCGGTTGTAATCCCAGTTGCCGGCGACTTCGTAGTCACGGAAATCGAACGGATCCGCCGAGATCGCCGCGTAGACCAGTCCCTCGCCCGACCGGGTCACCAGGAAGGACTCCCGATCGCCGCGGCCCCGGATCTCGTATCGCCGCCCGGCCCGTACGAAGTTGTCGTCGCCGGGATCCACCGGGAACAGCACCCGCAGACGTCCCTCGGTGTCATAGTTGAGGACCACCAGATAGCCGTCATCCCGGGCCTCGACCTGGACCCGGGCCCGTTCGCCCTCCCGGTACTGGCGGCTGTTGTTCATCCAGAGCCGGAGGACCGGCTCCGGGTCCCCGACCCCGGCCTGAGCCAGGAGCGATCCCGGTTCGGCGGCTGGAACCAGCGTGAGAAGAAGCAGGCCGAGTGCGCTCATAGGCTACCTCCGGCGGGAGTCCCGACCGGTGCTGCGGGGTGCGATTCTGGGGGTCCAACCCTCGGGCGCTTCTTCACTCGAATTTCGTGCCACAAGGATTACACTCACAACCTGTTGCAGCAGAACAGTTTGCAAAAGTCGGCCGGCTCGATGGTGTCCCGTCCGAGGACACCGGTGTCCTCGCCGGCAACAACTGGAATCAGGCTCGCCGATGCCAGTACATCCGCATCTCGCTGATCCGGCTGCCTTCCGTTTCACAGAAGATCGCGCCCCTTGCCTCGACCCATTCCCCGGTGCGACGGCGCCGGAACACGGCCTTGAACTCGGTGGAGAACCAGGGCCCGGCGGCGTAGATCTCGCCGGTTGTGACCGTGATCTCCGACTGGTGGTAGGGCACGTCCAGCCAGTAGCTCCGGATCGCGTCCCATCCGGTCCGGGGCTCCGCGAAGGGGGTCTCGAGGAACACCGCCGCCTCGGTAAAGACCTCCATCATCGCCGGCACGTCGGCCCTGGACCAGGCATCCGCGAAGGCGTCCATCAGGGTCCTCCCCAGCGTCCTGGTGTCGGGGGTGGTGGATGGCGCCGGATCGGTCATGGATGCAATTTAGCCCGATCCCGGGGTGTTTCACCGTCACCGCCCATCGACGATGCCTGACCGCGAAGGCCTGATCGCCCAGCTCCGTGACTCGGCCGGAGTCTTCACCGGATCCTTCAGGGATCTCAGTCATCCCCGGTTCCACTTCAAGCCGGGGCCCGACCGCTGGTCCATCGCCGAGACCGCCGAGCACGTGATCGTGGCCGAGGTAGGCTCGGTGAAGCTGATGCGGGGCCGGATGATCCGGAGCCCCACGCCGCCCGACGTGCTCGCGGCCACAGCGGGCGGGGACGAGCGGATCGAGCGACGCCTGGCGGTACGCGACCGGAGCTACCCGGCGCCGGAGTTCGTCCTGCCCGAGGGCCGGTGGCGGGACCCCGCCGAGATGGAGGCGGTCTTCGCGGAGAGTCGCGCCGCGGTGATCGAGTTCCTCGAGACCACGCCGCTTGATCTGAACAGCTTCGCGGCTCCTCACCCCGCGCTGGGGCCGCTCACGGGCCTCCAGTGGGCTCACTTCCTGGTGCGCCACTGCCTCCGGCACGTGGAGCAGATCGAAGAGGTGAAGACCATGGCGGGGTACCCGGCAGCCTAGTTCCGACCCTCCACGAAGGTCTCGAAGAACCCGAGCCCGGAATCCGCGACCACCACGCCGCCGATTCGGCCGGAGAGTACGAAGGCACCTCGCATCTGGAGGAAGTAGCGCCGATCCCCGGCGAGGGCGACCGGTGTTGCCTGGACCTGGCGAATCGCGACCTGGACCTCCACCGAGTCGGCCCCGCGGGCGGCGCGAAGACGGAGCCGCTCGGGCGCGGCGACCGCCGGACGCCCGGCAATCGCGATCGCCCCCTCGGGCCCCGTGCTGCCGAACCGGAACACCTGGCGGACGCCGAGGGAGTCGACCAGGGCAAGGAAGTAGGGGTTGGCCGACGGAGCGGCGAGCGAGTCCGGGGCCAGCACCCCTCCGTAGACCAGGCTCGTGACGGTGCCGCGTCCCTGGCCCCAGTCCCAGGTGGTGGCTCGCCAGACGCCCCAGTTGTGGTCGTGATACGCCGGCGCCCCGTCGTACGCGACGCACTGTCCGTTCTCGCAGATCGTACCGGACGCGAGCGCCCGCACGGCGGGCACCACGTACCCCGAGACGAAATCGTCGCCGCGGAGCTCGACCGCCGGGAAATAGGCGTCGGGCTCGGGCGTGACCGTGAGATCGAAGCGCACCTCGCCGGTCGGCCCGGTGGCCGAGCCACGGATCCGGTAGCGACCGTCACGTTGCTCGACCCGGGCCGGCCCAAGCCTGAGATCGGCGCGGGTGGTGTCGAACGCGACCTCCGCCTGCGGGACCATCGATTCGAACCGCGCGGGCGGGCGGCCCGGCCGGTGGCGGGTAACGAGGAGCTGTCCCGCGCCCCGTCCTTCGCGCCAGGCGCCGCCCACCAGGAAGGTGAGGTACCACCACTCCGTGGCGGAGGGGGCGACGTTGAAGTAGTGCCATTCGGCCCAGGTGGTGTCGGCGAGCGGCGTGTGCCAGCGGTCGAGCTCGTCGTAGAGCTGCTGGGGCGTGGGCTGGAGAAAGGCCCGGTCGGCGGGCTCATCATCCCAGGCTCCAGCCACCAGGTCGAGCCCGGCGCCCGCGGCCCGGGCGGCGCTCGGGAGCTCGGCGCCGGCCCGGAGCGCCACCAGCTGGTCGCCATGCCGGAGGTAGACCAGCTTGTGCTCGATGGCGGGGGAGACGGCCTGGATGCTCCCCGCGTGCCGATCGCCGCCGATCAGCTGTCGCTGGAGAAACCGCGCCCGATCGATCCCGTGGAAGAGCCCGCTCATCGAGCCGGTGCGGAGCCCTTCGAGATCGATGCCCTCGGGGAGCACGGTCACGTCGCCGCCTCCGACCAGCGAGACGTCGCGGGACTGGATCAGCATCGCTTCGCCGATCGAGAGCAGCACCATCATCACCCCGGCGCCGATTCCGTACCCGAACAGCAGGAAGAAGGCGCGGGCCCGGCGCACCGCCAGGTGGCGGAACGCCAGCCGGGCCACCGTCCGGAGATCAGCGGTTGACATGCTCGCCGGTGATCCGGCCGTCCAGCAGGTGGATGGTGCGGCGGGCCCGGGCGCCGAGCCGCTCGTCGTGCGAGACCACCACCAGAGTGGCGCCGTCCCGATTCAGCCGGTCGAAGAGGTCGAGGATCTGCTCGCCGGTGGTGGCGTCCAGCTCGCCGGTGGGCTCGTCGGCCAGGATCAGCGCCGGACGGTTGGCGAGCGCCCGGGCGATCGCCACCCGCTGCATCTCGCCACCCGAGAGCTGGGTGGCGCGGTGATCGGCGCGGTGCGCCAGGCCGACGTAGGCGAGGAGCTCGAGCGCCCGCCGTTCGCGCTCGGCCCGGGACTGTCCCGCCTCCGCCAGGGGGAGCTCCACGTTCTCCCTGGCGGTGAGAACCGGCAGGAGATGAAACCGCTGGAACACGAAGCCGATCTCCCGGAGCCGGAGCCGGGTGAGCGACCGGTCGCTCAGGGTCTCGAGCGGAGTCCCTCGAATCCGCACGCTCCCCCGGGTCGGCGCGTCCAGGCCTCCCACGAGCTGGAGCAGGGTGGACTTGCCGCTGCCCGAGGGGCCGGCGACGGCGAGGTACTCTCCGGCGGCGACCGAGAGGCTCACCCCCCGGAGCGCGGAGACGACCTGTCCGTTCACGCGGTAGTCCTTGGCGAGGTCGAGACACTCGAGCATCGGCGGCGTCATCGTCGGCATCGGCAGGCGCGCTACTCGGCGTCGCTGCGGAGGGTGAGGGCGATCGGGGTTCGGGCGGCGGCCCACGCGGGCCACGCCCCGGCCAGCGACCCGGCGGCGAGCACGGCTGCCGTTGCCCGCGCCAGGGCGCCCGGTTCGGCCACGAAGAAGGAGATCGCGGCCGGGAGGCCCGGGAACGAGGTCAGGATCGCGTCGAGGTAGCGGGCCGTGGCGAGGCCCAGCACGATGCCGAGCAGGGTTCCCAGGGCGGTGAGCGCGGCTCCCTCGGCCAGGACGAGGTGAACGATCCGGGCCCGCGAGACCCCGATGGCGCGGAGCACCGCGATCTCGCCGAGGCGTTCGTTGACGGCGATGGTGAGAATGGTCCCGACCAGGAGGACCGCCACCACCAGGCTGATGGTCGCGAGGATGAGCGAGAGCTGGCGGAAGTAGACCAGCCGGGCGCGAAACCGTTCCACCAGCGCCTCCACGCTGTTGACCTCGATGGTCCGATGGGCGGCGGCGAGGCGCGCGGCGACCTGATCGACGCTGGCGCCATCGCGGACCTTCACCATTACCGCCGAGGCGCCGTCCACCGACCGGAGACCGGCGAGGCGCTGCATCACCGACACCTCGGTGCCCACGGACAGCTGGTCGCGCGAGTCGTAGAGCCAGTCCACCAGACCCCGCACCACCAGCCGGCGCTCGACCAGGGGTTGAAGGGCCTGCGGATCGAGGCGGCTCCGGAGGGTGACGGTGTCGCCCAGGCTCCACCCGGTGGCGGCCGCCGCCGAGCGGCCGAGCAGGACGCCGAGGGTATCCCCGGGAGCGAGGTCGCTTCCCATAAGCAGCTGATGGAGACCCTGACCCCTGGGATCGATGCCGTACCCCACCAGCGGCACCTGACCGGCGCCGGCCACGCCGTAGACCGAGGCGCCCACCACGGCCCCGGCCTGCCCGACGTCTGGGTCCCGGCGCAACGAATCCACCAGCGGCGTCACGCGCGGGATGATCGCCTCGGTATCGAAGGGAAGGGTGCCCTTGGGCGAGAGGCGAATCTGGAATCCGCGAGACAGGAGCATGGCGCTGAAGGAGCGCTCCATGCCGCCCCGAAGCATCATCATGTCGAGAAGGAGCGCGGCGGCAACGGCGATCCCGAGCACCACCAGCCCGGTGCGGATCGGGTGGCGGACCAGATTGCGGAGGGCCCAGGTCGCAGTCATGACCGGCGGCGCCAGAGGGTGAGGGGGTCGGTTCGGACCAGCCGCGCGGCGGCCAGCGCCCCGACCAGAACGCCGAGCCCGAGCGAGAGGCCGACGCCGAGCGCAACGATATCGGGGGTGATCAGCGAGAAGATCAGCCCCGTCTCGAACCGGCGCTGGTACACTTCATTGGTCACGGCGCCGGCCAGGTACGCCAGCGCGGTGCCCACGGCGGATCCTACCGCCGCCACCAGCACGGCTTCCAGCAGAAACGCCCGGAAGACCGTCGCCCGGCCGATCCCGATCATCCGCATCACGGCCGCGTCGAGCCGGCGCTCCTCGACCTTGAGCAGCATGATGCAGAGCAGAAACACGGCGCTGGCCACGATGGCGATCAGGCCGATGGCCCGGTGAAACCGGCTCACCACGACGAAGGTCCGCGACGACTCCGAAGCGATCTCGGCCGAGGGAAAAGCTCGGTACCCGAAGGCGGTGGCGTTCACCAGCGCAGCCACGGAATCGGGGCCAACTCCCGGGCGACCCTGCACGGCGATCCGATCCACCCGATCGGGGTGCCCGAGCAGGCTCGCCAGGTCGGGCAGGTGGAGCCGGATGCGATACTCGCCCCGGAGGACGGTCGCCGGGTCCGGCCGCGGGGCAAAGCTCGTTCGCACCACGAACCGCCATCCGCTGTCGGCGGGGTGCGTGGCGAGCCGGACCGTGTCACCGATCGCGAGGCGGAGTCGCTCCGCGAGACGCTGCTCGACCGCGACGCCCGGGAGCTGCAACGGCGGGGGCGCGCCGCCGGGGCCAGGACCGGCGATCGCGGCGAGGAAGACGATGAGGACGGAGGTCGGCACGGCGGAATAGTAGGGGGGGCGTGGCCGTGCCGTGGCAGGGATCGACAGGTGCTTGCCCGCCGATGCCCAGGGCGCTAAGCTGAGGGGCCTATTGAGAGACGTGGCCAACCGGAAGTCGGTGCAAACCCGGCGCGGCCCCGCCACTGTGAGAGGACCGGGCAGGTTCGCCTCCCGGAAGTACCTGCGCCCCAGCGCGCCACTGCGAGCCGGAACGCTCGCGGGAAGGCCGGCGCAGGTTCCTCGAGCCAGGAGACCGGCCCCGTCTCGCCCGCGCGACGTCCCTCGAGGGAGGGAGCGGGGAGGCGGCGGGCCTTCGTGGCCTCCCGAACCTCTGCTGTGCTCTGGCCTGGGGCCGGGACCGGTCGCGCGGGGAACGCAGGGTGTCCTGGAGGAGGTCACCGTGTTCCCCACTCTGTCCCTGGCCGCGCTCGCGGCCGGGTTGCTGCAGCAACCGCAGGCTCCCCGTGATTCCACCCGGCTGGACGAGATCGTCGTCACCGCGTCCCGCGCCGCGTCCAACCCCCGAATCCGGACCCAGTCGGCCGACGCCCTCTCGGCCGAGGAATTGGGCCGACGGGGAATCACCCGGATGACCGGTGCGCTGCGCCAGGTCCCCGGCGTGGGCCTGGTGGCAACCGGTGCGCCGGGCAGCGCCGCCTCGGCGTTCATGCGGGGCGTGAACTCCAATCAAACGCTGCTCCTGGTGGACGGGATCCGGGTGAGCGACGCCAATCTCCCTCCCGGGTCGCTCCTCGGCGGGCTGGACCTGACCCCCCACGACCGGGTCGAGGTGGTGCGGGGGCCGCAGAGCACGCTGTACGGAGGTGCGGCGATCGGCGGCGTGATCGCGGTGAGCGGGGATGAGCGCCCGGGCCCGGCCGCCGGGGCCCGGGTCAGCGCGGGTTCGTTCAACACCTGGCGGAGCGACATCTTCGGGCGGGTACACTCCGGTCGACTCACGCTGACGGGGGCAGCCGCGCTGATCGACACCGACAACCAGCGGCCCGACAATCAGTACGACCAGCGGAGCCAGGCCCTCCGGGCCGTCCTGTCGGCGTCGGACCGGCTGACGCTCGGAGTCACGTTCCGGGGCCTTCAGCAGTCCTTCACCAGCCCGGGAGACGTCCGCACCACCAACACCACCCCCGTCGGTGTCACGACCTTCGAGAACCACCTCGGCACTGCCTACGGCGAGCTGCTGGTGAACGACCGCTGGACCAGTCGCCTCATGGCGGGCATACAGGACTATTACCTGAGCGGTACCAGCCGGTTCAATGGCGGACCGCCCTTCGTGTCGCGACTCGAAGCGACCCGCCGGGTGCTGGACTGGGGGCACCGCGTCCAGGCCAGCGAGCAGGTGTCGGCGGCAGCAGGGCTCAACGCCGAATGGACCACCGTCACCGACGGTAACGGCCAGCGGGAGGAGCGACTTCGGGCCGGATACGCCGAGGTCGCGGTCGCGCCGGATGCAGCCGTAGCGATCACTGCGGGGCTCCGGGCGGACGATTACAGCACCTTCGGCGGGGCGGTTACCGGGCGACTGGGCGCGGCTTACTTCCTTGCCGGCCCCGGGATCCGGTTCAGGGCCAGCATCGGCTCGGGATTCCTGCCACCCAGCCTCGCGGCCAGGTTCGGGGGAACCTTCCAGCGGCCCAACTCCGGGATCCGACCCGAGCGGTCCACCGGCTGGGACGCTGGCGCCGATCTCCGTCTCGCGGGGGGGCGCGGGCTCCTGTCCGCCACGGCCTTCGGCAACCGGATCAGGGACCTGATCGGGTTCGAGTCGGCGCCCTTCCCCGAGCTGGGCCGAAGCGTGAACATCGCGCGCGCCACAACTCGCGGGATCGAGGTGTCGGGGCGAGTGGCGACGGGATCGTTCGACGTCCGGGCCGGCTACACCTACCTCCAAGCGGAAGCGCCGGACGAACCGGACCCTGTCGCGCGCCGGCTGATTCGCCGGCCGGCCCATTCGCTAAGCGGGGACGTGCACTGGGCGGTGGGTTCGCGGGTGGAGCTGGGCGCCGGACTGGTGGCCGCTCTTGACCGCGAGGACACGGACTTCAATCAGTTTCCCTTCGTCCGGGTGAATCCGGGCGACTACGTCGATGCCGGGATCAGGGGCGCTGTCCGCCTGAGCCGGAGCTGGCGGGTGCAGGCCGTGCTCGACAACCTGTTCGATGAACGGTACGAGGAAGCGTACGGGTTCCCGGCGCTCGGTCGGCGGGTCAGCGTCGGACTGGAGGCGCGGTGGTAGGAGGGGACGGATGAGTGGTCTGGTCCTGTCGTGGAGCGGTGGCAAGGACTCGGCCTGGGCGCTGCGCGAGCTTCGGCGTCGGGGGCGAGAGGTGGTTGCGCTCATCACCACCGTCACCCGCGATGCCGACCGGGTCGCGATCCATGGGGTACGCCGAACCCTGGTCCGGCAGCAGGCCGCCGACGCCGACCTGCCACTGGTGGAGGTGGAGCTGCCCACGCCGTGCTCGAACGAGTTGTACCTGTTCGCCTGGGGCTCGGCGCTGGCGGAGCTCCGCACCCGCACGGGGATCGATGGGGTGGCCTTCGGTGACCTGTTCCTGGCCGAGATCCGGGAGTGGCGGGAGCAGGCCCTGGTGCCGCTCGGGCTCCGGGCGGAGTTCCCGCTCTGGGGCATGCGGACCGATCTCCTGAGCGAGGCCATGCTGGCCGAGGGCCTCACCGCCCGGATCGCCTGCCTGGATCCGGCGCGGCTGGGCCGGGAGTGGGCAGGGGCTCCCTGGGATCGGGCTTTCCTGGCCGCGCTCCCACCCGACGTCGACCCGTGTGGCGAGCGGGGGGAGTTTCACACCTTCGTCACGGGCGGACCAATGTTCGCCCGGAGCATCGCGGTCGAGCCCGGGGACGTGGTGGAGCGCGACGGGATGGTGTATCGGGACCTGACGACGCCGTCGGATCTGCCGGGAGAACGGGCGACGAGGGCCAGCCCCTGCCGCAACATCTGCCGGCTCGGACCGGATGGCACCTGCGACGGGTGCGGCCGCAGCATGGCCGAGATCGCCGGCTGGCTGGCGATGCCGGAGGCGCGTCGGCAGGCGGTGATGGCGCGGGTACGGGACTGGCGGCCGCGGGGCGGAGGGGAGGTCAGCCCGTCGCGCCCTGGAGGGTAAGGGCGATCGCGGGATCGCTCCGGCGAGCGGCTCACGGTCGGAGGGCGTCAGGCCGGCGGCCCGCCGAGCGGACCCCCAAACTTTTGGGTATGATTTGTCGCCGCTCCGACTCAACCCGGGTCGCTACCACCGAGGATCGCCATCCCGATCGACGCCTCCTCGCCGCCACGAGAGCTGACGATCTTCGTTGCCCTCCAGGTGGGCCAGGCCCTCATGACCGGGGTCCTCGCAGCCGCCCACGTGTATCAGTTCCGCGGCAACCGCAGGCAGTACCTCTGGCTCTGGGCTGCCGGCTGGTGCGCCCTGGGGCTCACCCATTTTCTCGTCGGCCTCGAGGCCTCGCTCGGCTTCGTCCCGGGCGAGTCCCGGGGCGTACCAATGGCGTTGGCGCTGGCGACCGACTGGTTCGGATTCCTGGCCATTGCCGCGCTGTTCGCCGGGGTCTGGGCCTTCATCTCGGGGGTTGCATGGACCGGGCGGGGCCTGGCGCTCCTGGGAGTCATCGCGTTGGGGCTGAGTGTGGTCACTGCCGCAGTGGCTCCCGGACTCGAGGCCAACCACTGGCGGTATCCGCTTCGCACCGGGATCGCCGGGGTGGCCGCGCTGGTATCGGCCTGGTGGCTGGGTTGGGGCACCCGACGGCGAGAGGGGCCCCGACCCACGCTGGTTGCCGTGGCGATCGGCTGTTACAGTCTCCCTTTGTTCGGCTATGCGGTCGTGATCGGCCGAAGCACACCCGGTGATCCGAGTCCTCTGATCCTGATCGGGTTCCTCGACTCGGTCCTGATGGTGGCGATGGCGTTGTCGCTCTTTCTCTGGCTGCTCGAGCACGAACGGGCGGCGACGGCGCAGGCCATTGCGGCCGAGCAAGCCATCGGCCACGAGATGGCGGCTCGTGACTCAGTTTTTCGGGCCGTGATCGATCAGGTCCCGGATGCGCTCGCGTTGCTCGACCGGACGGGCCGCTACCTGGTCGACCTTCGCCCCGATCGTTCGTTTCTCGGGTACCGGGCCGATGAGCTGTTGGGCCAGCCAGTCTTCGACCTCGTCCATCCGGACGACCGACCCCAGGCGCAGGCGGCGTGGGCCGGAGTCGCAGAGAGGCCCGGGGCGACGGGGGTGGCCGAGGTCCGACTCCAGCATCGCGACGGTCGCCACCTCATCGTCGAGTGCCGGGCCGTCAACTGCGAGCAAGTTCCCTCGTTGCGAGGGATTCTGGTGCTGGCGCGCGACGTGACGGAGCGCCGGGCGCTCGAGCGCCGCCTGGCCCAGGCCGAGCGGCTCGAGAGCGTCGGTCGGCTGGCGGGGGGCGTGGCTCACGACTTCAACAACCTGCTCACGGTGGTTCGGGGTAACGCCTCCCTGCTCACGGCGGAGCTTCCACCCGACTCCGAGTTGCGAACCTTCGTCGACGAGATTCAACTGGCCGCGGATCGCGGCGCGGGGTTGACTCGCCACCTGCTGGCGTTCTCCCGCCGGGAGCCGGTGGAGCCGCGGGTCTTCGACGTCAACGCCTTGATTTCGGATCTGCTGCCGCTGATCCGGCGGCTCTTGGGGGAGCGAGTGTCGGTGAGCTGGCGACCGGCCGTGGCAGCGTGTCGGGTCAAGGCCGACCCGAACCGGATCGAGCAGGCCATCCTGAATCTCGTCGCGAACGCCCGAGACGCCATGCCCGAGGGGGGACGCCTGACGCTCACCACGGTGGACGGCAGCGGGTGGGTGGAGCTCCGGGTACACGACTCGGGCATCGGGATGACGGAGGAGGTCCGGCTCCGTGCGTTCGAGCCTTTCTTCTCGACCAAGAAGGCAGGGACCGGACTGGGACTGGCGACGTGCTACGGGATCATCGAGCAGGCGGGTGGGCACGTGAGTCTCGCCAGCGAGGAGGGCCAGGGCACGACCGTCACCGTGCTCCTCCCGTCGGTGTCCGACGCGGTCGCGGCGTCGCCCCCGAACAGGTCCGAGTCCGGGCGCGTTGCGGCAGGTGGACCGGCACGAATCCTGGTCGCGGAGGACGAACCATCGGTTCAGCGCATCGTCACCCGGGCTCTCCAGTCCTCGGGATACGAGGTGGTCCAGGCCAGCAACGGGGATGAGGCGGCCGTGCTGGCCAGTGAGCAGGCCTTCGACTGCCTGGTGACGGACGTCGTGATGCCTGGCCTGTCCGGAGATGCACTGGCCCGCAAGGTCTGGGCTGATCGTCCGGCGATGCCCGTGCTCTTCATGTCGGGCTACACCGACGAGTTCCAACCGAACCTGCTGCCTCGGGAGCGGGTGGCGGGCTTCGTGGCCAAGCCTTTTGCCATTGCCGACCTCGTGGCAGCGGTCCGGGAGGTGCTGGAGCGGGCGACCGTCGAGGCCACTGGCGGCAACCGGCCAGCGCCACCAGGCGGAGCCGGGTCAGCCGACCTCCCCGCTCCCCCGGCTACGGCGAGGTCTTCACCGTGAAGGTGGCGTTGCCGTACTGGTTCCGGTAGATCTGCTCCCGCGCCGCGATTCCCGCCGACGTGGTGTTGCACCCGCCGTCGAGCGGAACCCCGTAGAATGACCCGCCGTCGTAGACGTCGAGAATGTTGCCGTTATTGGTGACCCCGGTAATCACCTTCTGAATGGTCGTGCCGAGCGGCGACCCGACGATCCCGGTCACCGTGAGGGTGTACGAGACGGCGCCGGCCACTTTGGGAATGATGGCGTCGGCCGTCTTGCAGGCCCCACCGGGTGTCGGGATGGTCCGGACGATGAAGCTGGCCAAGATCGACTTGGGCGCCACCTCGAGAAACGCCTTCGCCGAGCCGTTCTTGACGTCGAACCGGGCTACCGTGCTGTCCACCCGCGTCTTGGTAAAGCCAAACGCCGAGAGGGTGGTGGTATAGTCCTTCCAGTACCCGATGTAGAAGTCCACCTCCACCTTGTCCACCCGAGGCGGGACCTTGGCCGATTGCGCCATGGTCTTGGCCGTGTAGACCCCGCGGTCGACAGCGGTCTTGTGGTTGGGATTGTGGATGTCCAGGTCGCCGTGGAGCTGGCTCGAGTTCCAGACCATCAGCACCGGGAGGTTCGTGGGGTTCTGATAGATGCTGCCGTCGGCGTTGCGGATCAACGCCCGAAGCGGCTGGGTGGCGCCGAAGGCGGGCTCGCTGTCGTCGGGATGAAGCTCGAAGGTGAATTGGAGGTTGGCATTGACGGTGGCCTCGGCACTGGCGAGCGGAACCAGAACGTTGGGGGTCGTCGGGTCGATCGCTCCGCGAATGATGACCTGCACCTGATCGAGGTCTCCTGGCGGCAGTTGCGGCTGGGTCATGGTGTACAGGGCGTCGGCGCCGAACAGGGGACTGATGGCCCCATTCCGGCCGGTGGTGGCCCACGAGTACGTCAGGCCCTGGCCGCTGTGCCCCGGAATCGAAGCCGTGAAGGTCACCGAGCGCTGGATGAAGTTGACCGAGCCCACTGCGGGGGTCAGGGCTCCCTGGGGCAGCCGGGTACCGATGGTGAAGGCGCTGAACGACATGGTCCTGGCCGTGACCGTTCGGGCCACCGAATCGACCTGCAGGTCGGGCAGCTTGACCCACGCGCCGCCCGTGAAGTGATAGAGGGCCAGGTCGGTCGGCCGGACCCAGATCGGGAGCTTGACGGGATCGTACCGGATGGTCACCGAGACTGGCGCCGAGAAGGTGGTGCCGGCCGGCCCGAACGTGTACCGGCCGGCCACGACGCCGTACACGCCAGGCAGCAACTCGGCCGTATCGCGTGGGTTGGGGGTCACGGTAATCGCTACCGGCGCGCTCACCGCGCCGGCCGGGATACTGAGCTTGACCGACCCACCTGCCGCCTCCACGGTGCCGCCCGTGGTCGGCACCAGGCCCCCGTCCGCGACCGTGATCGCGGCGGAGCCGGTCTTCCCCTCGGCGGTTGCGGTGATAGTTGCCGAGCCGGGCCCCACGGCAGTCACGACGCCAGCGGCAGAGACCGTCGCCACGGCCGATGCGCTGGTGCTCCAGGACACGGATCGCCCGTTGAGCTGGTTGCCGGCGGCGTCGAGGGTGGCGGCAACCAGGGTCTCGGTCTGGCCCGGCACCAGCGACACGGTGGCCGGGGTGACCGTGACCGTGGCGACAGGAGTGGGTGGTGGTGGCGGCGGCGGTGGCGTGGGGGCGGTCGAGCCGCCGCCACAGGCGGCCAGCGACAGGACGCAGAGGGCTGGAGTTAGCGAGGCAACCCGTCGATCCGGCATTGGGGGAGGTCCGATTGAGTCTCCCTATACGCGCAAACGCCCCCTTCGGCAGCTCACCGGGTCTACCCCGCGCGCACCCGGCATTCGGCTGGCCGTTCCCGTTCAGGGGTGGCCCCTCGCCAAGGCTGTCGCCGCAGGGTTGGGGCCCGAAATCGGGGGCCTCCCAGGCGGCGCGGTCAGGAATCGGCCCGGCCCCCGTCCGGCCAGGGCCAGCCCCGCAGCTCGTAATACCGCTGCCGCGGCGTGGCCCGGAGGAGGTCGATCCCGTTCCGCCGACACCACCAGACATGGAAAGTCATCGCCGCGAGGGCGCCCAGCCCGGGAACCAGCAGCGCCCAATGACCGGCTCGGCTGAACACCCAGAGGGTGAGCGTCGTGATCAGCCCCCATTTGAGGATCTTCCGCCAGGCCGGGGTCTCCGTCTCGAAGACGGCGAAGGTGGACTGACCGACAATCGACAGCGCCAACAGAACCGCCAGCTCGAGCTCCACTCCCATGGTTCATGCTCCTCGTGTAAGCGGAATTTCCCGCGTTCCCATGCCGCTCAGAGCGGCATCCCCACTCGAATCGCCAGGTGCCGGGCCCGATCCGCGGCAAAGGACTTGAACCGGTCGAGCGGGCGGGCGTAGTGCGCGTTGCCGGCATTGCGAAGGGCCACATCCACGCCGACCGGCCCCCGGGGGCCGGGAATCGCCAGCGAGGCCTCGAGATCGAACCGGGTGAAGCCGCCAGGCGCGAATTCATGGGGATCCGGCCTGCGCTGGCGGGTCATCGATTCGCCGCGAAGCCCGACGCTGGCGGTCACCCGACGAAGACCGGGCACCTCGATCCCGCTGTACCGGGCTCCGTACAGGGCCCTGAGCGGCGGCATGAAGGGGAGCGGAACGCCCAGGGACCGATTCTGCCCCCACACCTGGTCGGCACCCACCGAAAGTTCCAGATCGGAGGTCGGAACCCAGGTCAGGGAGGCCTCGAACCCGCGGAGGAGGGCACGGCCCTGGGTGAACCGGAAGATCTCCAGCCCGGTGCGCGGCTCGCGCTCGCCCGTGGGGCGGTAGTAGATGAAGCCATCGACCGCATTGCGGAAGAGGTTGAACTCGGCAAGGACCGACGCGGAGGCGAGCCGGAGGCCGCCGTCGACGTTCCACGAGCGCTCGACTTCCAGATCCGGATTCCCGATCTCATACGCCAGGGTGCCGGCATGGACGCCGTTCGCGAACAGCTCGGGCGGCTGGGGCGCGCGGAACCCGCGACCGAGATTGGCCACCAGGGCCACGCCCTCCCCCAGGCGGACCGAGACGCCCGCGTTACCCGAGAAAGCGGTCCAGCCGAGCCGCTGTGCCGCCACCTCCAGCGGGGCGCTGGCCTGGACGTCGAGCTGCCGGCGGTCCACCCGGGCGCCGAACGCGAAGGCGGCGGGACCGATGCGGAGCTGCTCGAAGCCATAGAGAGCTGCATTCCACCAGGCGTAGTCGGGCAGGAACGGCTCCGCGCCGGATGGCCGGAAGGCGAGCCGCGAAAAGGAGCCGCCGATCGCACCTTCCATCGGGCCGATCGCCGCGTGCAGGAAGCGGCCATCGAGGTTGAGCAGATCGGCGGCGAGGCCGGTGGTGACCTGCGGGTCGGCGGCGGACGCGAACTCGCGGCGCCGATTGCTCTCCACCCCGGCCGCAACTTCCACCCGATGTCGGGAGGCGGGGAGCGCGGCTTCGGCACGAACCCGGGTGGTCGCCACGTGCTGGTAGCCGGTGTAGTGGGGATCCACCTCGGGATCCTCGGCGACCTCGAACCGCTCCTCCTTGCGGGAGAGAAGAACCTGGCCCCGCCCGGATGAACCGCGGAGTCCGGTCACCAGCGACCCGGCCCAGGTGCTGTAGCCGCTGTTGGCGAGCGGGCCCGCCGGGGTCACCAGGTCTCCGCCGCGCTGGGCCCCGAGAAAGGCCCGCCAGCCGAGCGGGCCGCGGGCGCCCTCCACGGCCCCGCTCAGGTCGAGCGCCGCATTGTTGGATCCGAAGCCGACCCAGGCCCGGCCCCGCATGACCCTCTGGCCGGCCGGAGCCTCCGGCAGGGCGCGGGGGATCACGTTCACCACCCCGCCCAGCGCGTCCGATCCGTAGAGCACGCTGGCCGGCCCCCGCACGATCTCCACGGCTGCAGCGTCCTGGACCTCCAGGCTCGGGGCGTGCTCCTCGCCCCATTGCTGGAACTCCATCCGCTGGCCATCGGCCACCACCAGCACCCGGTTGCCGGTGAGTCCCCGGACCACGGGCCGCCCGATGCCGGGACCGGTACTGGAGTTGTGGGTTCCGGGCACCTGGCCGAGGGTCTCGCCCAGGGAGGGCGCGCGGGCTCGGCGGAGCGCACTGGAATCGAGGGTGGCCACCGCCTGCGGGGCGTCGAGCACCGTGGTGGGGAGCACCGTGGCGGTCACCTGGAGGGCGGCGAGCTCCACCGGCAGCCGATCGAGCCGCACCAGGACTTCCGCCGGCGAGGCCGCCCCGACCTCGACCACCAGAGTCGCGGGCCGATGACCGATCCGCACGACGCGAAGGTGCCAGCGACCGGGGGCCACGACCCCGAACCGGAACCGCCCCTCCGGGTCAGTCGCCGTCTCCCGCTCCAGCTCGATCAACCGGACCCGTGCATCCGCCAGACCGGTTCCAGCGGCGTCCACCACGCGGCCTGCAAGGGCCGGGGACTGGGCAGATGCCGGCCATGGCATTGCCGGGCCCAGCACCAGACCGGTCAGGAGGAGCAGCGACCGCAGCGGCATCGCTCCGCTACTCCTGGCCGCGGGCACAGAGGAGAATCCCAGCCAACTCGTGCCCCACCACCCGCCGCGCGCCCGAGACCTCGACCGTCACCGGCCCGTTGAACGGCTGGCGGTCCACCACCACCAGCCGGGCGCCCGGGACCAGGCCGGCCGTGGCCAGGTAGCGGAGGCGGCTGTCGTCGGAGGTGGAGACCCGCCGGAGGGTGGCGACCTCGCCGGGCTCCAGGTCGGACAATGGGACGTGGATGAACTCGGCGATGGTCCCGTCGACCGTGGGAATCGGATCGCCGTGAGGGTCCACGTGCGGGTGCCCGAGGGCCGCGGCCATTCGCTCCACCATCAGATCGGAGACGGCGTGTTCCAGTCGCTCCGCCTCGTCGTGCACGGTGTCCCAGGTGTAGCCCAGGAACTCCACCAGGTAGGCCTCGATCAGCCGGTGGCGGCGCAGCATTCGAAGGGCCACCCGGCGGCCTTCCGCGGTGAGCTCCACCCCACGATAGGGCACGTGCTCCAGCCACCCCTGCTCCGAGAGGCGCTTGATCATTCCGCTCACCGACGCGGGGGCCACTGCCAGGGCCTCCGCGAGGGCGGTGGTGCTGACCGAGGCTCCCCCGGTCGACAGGTGATAGACCGCCTTCAGGTAGTCCTCGGCGGAGCGGGTGAGCGCCTCGCGGGCGGCGGCAGCGGTCATCGGCGTCTCCTCTAGCTCCCGGCGGCGAGGCGCCAGACCTGCGCCACCAGGAAGCAGACCGTGAATCCCATGACGAGCGGAAGCAGCGCGGCTACGGCCGTCCACCGCCAGCTTCGCGTTTCCTTGTAGATCGTGTACAGCGTGGTGGAACAGGGATTGTGAAGCAGCGAGAACAGCATCAGGCAAACACCGGTGAGCGTGGTCCAGCCGGCGCCGCGGAGCAGCGTGCCCACCTCGCTCGCGGTCTCGAGGCTGAACATCACCCCCGCGCCCGCTCCGACCCCGCTCAGGCCCGAGCTCAGCACCGTGAGCATCAGGATGCTGGGGATGACGATCTCGTTGGCCGGGATGGCCACGATGTAGGCGAGCAGAATGACCCCATTCAAGCCGATCAGCACGCCGACCGGGTCGAGGGCGCCGATCAGGTGCTCGGCCACGCTGACCCCGCCCAGCCGCACGTTGGCGGAGAGCCAGATCACCGCCCCGGCCGGCGCCGCGAAGACCACCGCGCGCCAGAGCACGATCAGGGTCCGGTCGATGAGTGAGGTGTAGAGTGTCTGGAGGACCCGGGGCGGGCGATAGGGAGGCAGCTCCAGGCTGAAGGTCGTGGCCTCGCCAGTCAGCACGGTCCGGGTCAGGAACCAGGAGGCCAGGAACATCGCCGCAATACCGAGCAGTGCCACCGCCACCACCGCCCCCGCGGAGACGACGCCGGCGAGATGGGCTGGCGCCAGGGTTCCGAGAAAGATCGAGGCGATCAGGATCTGGGTGGGCCAGCGCCCGTTGCAGAGCGAGAAGTTGTTGGTGATGATGGCCACCAGGCGTTCCCGCGGACTGTCGATGATCCGGGTGGCGACCACGCCCGCCGCGTTGCACCCGAACCCCATGCTCATGGTGAGCGCCTGCTTGCCGTGCGCGCCGGCCCGGCGGAAGAGGCTGTCGAGATTGAAGGCCACTCGGGGCAGGTAGCCAAAGTCTTCGAGCAGGGTAAAGAGCGGGAAGAAGATCGCCATCGGCGGGAGCATGACGCTCACCACCCACGCGGTCGCCAGGTAGACGCCATCGACCAGAAACCCGGAGAGCCACCAGGGCGCCGCCAGCGCGGCAGCAGCCCCCTTGAGGAGCGGGTGGAGCTTCTCGATCAGCAGGGTGGCCAGCAGGTCCGAGGGGACGTTGGAGCCGGACACCGTGATCCAGAACACCACCGTCAGAATCGCGAGCATGACCGGGAAGCCCAGCCAGCGGCTGGTGAGCATCCGGTCCAGCGTCCGATCCCAGTCGAACCGGGCCCGGCGGAGTCCGGTGAGCGATACGCTGCCCGCGATGTCCTCGGCGGCGCGATACAGGCTGGCGGTGAGGGCGTCGTTGAAGTCGGGGGAGAGTCGCCACCGCTCGTCCTCGACGGCATCGAGGAGCGCCTGCTGGGCTGCGCCCGGCTCCGCCGGCGACCGATCGGACGCCGGGGCGCGCCACTCGCCAGTGGCGAGGGCGCCGATTTCACCGTCCCGCACCGCGGCCACCACCCGCTCGTCGGCGTTGAGGAGCCGGAGGGCCACCCAGCGCGCGTTGGGCAACCCCGGAAATGCGGCGTGAATCAGCGGCAGCAGGCGGCCCACCGCCCGTTCGATCTCGGCGGGATGCTCGGCGATCCGGAAGGGAACGGGCCGGCGCGCCCCGGTGGCGACCGCGTGAATCGCCGCGCGGAGCTGGTCGAGACCCTCGCCCCGGCGCGCGGCGGCGGGCACCACCGGAACGCCCAGCCGCTCTTCCAGCTTGCGGGGGTCGATTCCGATGCCATGACGCCGGGCCTCGTCCATCAGGTTGAGGCAGACCACCACCCGGTCGGTGATCTCGAGGACCTGGAGCGCCAGGTTGAGGTTCCGCTCGAGCCGGGTGGCGTCCACCACCACCACCGTGACGTCGGGCTGGCCGAAGAGGATGAAGTCGCGCGCCACCTCCTCGTCCGCGCTGCCCGCCTGAAGGGAGTAGGTGCCGGGCAGGTCCACCACCCGACCCCGCTTGCCCTCGTGAAGAAAGGTCCCCTCCGCCCGGGTGACCGTCTTGCCCGGCCAGTTGCCGGTGTGCTGGCGAAGCCCGGTGAGCGCGTTGAAGACGGTGCTCTTGCCGGTGTTGGGATTGCCGGCCAGCGCCACCAGGTAGTCGTAGCGTCCCGACGGGCCCGCGAGCTGGACCAGCTCGGGCGCCCGCCGCCGGGCCGCCGGAGGATGACAGGTCGGCGCGGCGGTCATGCTGCCTCCTCGCCGCCCGACGCGGAGGGCCGCTGGCGTCGGATGTAGATCCCCTGCGCCTGGGCCGCGCGCAACGCAATCAGCGCCCCGCGGATCCGGTACGCCACCGGATCACCGCCCGCGCTCTGCATGACAGCCTCGACCTCCGTCCCCGGCAGCACGCCGAGATCGAGAAGCCGGCGGCGCTGGGCCCCCTGCACCGACGGCGCGATCTGGATCACCTCGGCCCGTTCACCGGGGCGGAGGGAGTCGAGCCGTTCGAAGAGGACGGTGTGGCCGGCCGCCTCCGGCACCCGGGCCACGGTAACGGCCTGGGCCTGGGCGACCTCGAGCGCCACCTGATGCCCACCAACCAGCACCTCGATGGTCTGCTCGTGGCGAGCCACCACCTTGACCGGCACAGCGGGATGGAACCCGAGCGCCACGAGGTGCCGATATACGGACTCCGGCTCATCTTCCAGATGCACCACGGTGGCGGTAGCCCCCGGCTCCAGCATGGCCAGCGAGAGCCCGCGGTGCGGCGGCATCCGACCGCCCGCGCTGGGGATAGGATCACCATGGGGATCCACGGGGGGCTCTCCCAGGCGGGCCGCGAGGGCCTCGGTCTCGGCCGGAGAGAGTGCGTGCTCGCGAGTCTCGGCGAGGTCATGCCACTCGGAGGGACGCAGCCCCGTCCGATCGGCGAAGAAGCGCTCCAGCAGGCGGTGGGTCCGGAGGATCCGGAGGGCGTAGCCGCGCCCGGTATCGGTCAGCTCGAACCCCGACTCGCCTGCGATGGCGAAGCCCGAGGCGACCAGGCGGACCCCCACCTCATGCGCTCGCGCCCGCGAGACCTCGAGCGCGCCGGCAAGACTCACCGAGGTCGCGGGCGTACCCGCAAGCTCGCAGTTCACCAGGTGCTTGAGCGCGTCCTCGATCTGGATCCGCTCGCTGGCCCGTCGAAGCTTCAGCGCCCGGGCGACCAGGCCTCGCCGGGGCCAAAGCAGCGAGGCAGCCACCGCAAGCACAACCGCAAACCACAGGAGTGCGGCAACGGGATCGGGGGTCGAGGACGTTGGGTTCAAGACAGTGCCAAGGTTTTAGCCATTCATCTATTATTGTTTAGGATAACCTAATATTGGGCCCCGTCAAGACCCCCCTCTGGTTCATGGTCGGGTGAGATCAGCGAGAAAGGAGGCCCAGCAGCGGCGTGAGGATCCGCTCGGTCATGCCCCAGACCACCCCGGCGTCGAGGTGGTATCCCGGCAGCAGGACCCGGCTTCCCTGGATCTCGTAGGCGAAGGACCGGAAGACACCTGGCCTTCGGAGCAGGTCGAGATCGACCCAACTCGCGCCCGCGACCTCATGATTGGGGTGGAGGGGTTGGCGCGCCGGTAGGCGGAAGACAAACGGTCTGACGATGATGGGCGGAAGAACCGGGGTCCGGGGAGCCACGTCATCGAGGGCGCCGAGCACCTCGGCGCCAGCCAGATCGAGGCCGACCTCTTCCCGGGTCTCGCGTCGGGCAGTGGCCAGGAGGTCGGGATCCTCTTCCGACCAGCGGCCGCCAGGAAACGCCATCTGGCCCGACCAGCGGTCGCCCTCACGCTCGGCGCGGCGAATGAGGAGAATCCCCTCTGGCCCTTCCGCCAGCACGACGGCGACCGCGGCGAGCTGGCGCCCGGGATCGACCACCGCCCGGGGTTCGCGGCCCGCCAGGTGGGCCGCCAGGCGGTCCAGGTCGCTCAGTGCTGGTGACACGCTCCGCCCCCGCAACACCCGCCACC
>CAZFSA010000073.1:0-22191 GCA_964521535.1 uncultured Gemmatimonas sp. | reverse complement strand
CAGGAGGTCCTGCACTTGGTGTTTTACCAGGAACTCACGATTCAGGAGGCGGCGACGGTGCTTCGAATTCCGATCGGCACGGCCCGGACCCATTATGAACGGGGGAAGGCGAGGCTCCGGGCCTTACTGAACTCCACCGGAGCCAGCGATCCATGACCACGCCTTACGATGAGGAACGCCTGGAGCACCTCTTCCAGGAGGCCAGGCGTCACGATCGCGAGAGCGCGCCAGGGTTCGAGCCGCTGCTCGCTCGCCCCCGGAAGCGCCGCCCCGCTGCCCGGAGGCTGGTGCTGACCGCCGCCGGCATCGCTGCTCTGGCGCTCGGAATCTGGCGCGTCGCCGGGCCACGGGCGCAGCCGATGCCGTTCGACTTCGGTCTGGGCGAGCTGCGGGTCCCGACCGACTTTCTGCTCGACGCCACGCCGAGTTCACCGGCGGGGGCGATTCCGCGGATCGGGATGGTGGACTGGTCCCTGCTCGAACTCGAGTTGCCGGCGGGCGGGGACCCGGACGATGAAGCCGGCCGGAGGGAGCGATCATGACGAGGTGGGCGCTGGGGGCGCTGGCGGTGGTGGTATTGGCCCCGGGGGTGGCGGCGCAGGATCGCCGGGGGGAGGAGGCGTTCGCGCGGGCCGTCTTCGACCCCCAGCTGGTGCTGCGTCACGCCCGGGAGATCGGTCTCACGGCGACGCAGCGGCGGACCATCCTCGACGAACTGCGAACCGCCCAGACCGACCTCGCGCCGCTCCAGGTGGACCTGACGGAACCCGCGATGGAGCTGATCGAGTTGCTGGAACAGCCGCGGCCCGACGAGGCAGCGGTGCTCGCTCGCACCGAACAGGTCCTCCGGATCGAGAACCGGGTCAAGCTTCGGCAGACCGCCCTGCTGGTCCGGATCAAGAGCGTGCTGACCGCCGAGCAGCAGAACCGCCTCCGAGCCTTGCGCGACCGCGAGGGAAGCCGGGGTGCGCCGGGCGCAACCGAACCATGAGGAGATGACGATCATGATCCGGATCAGGATGCGAGGGATTGCGGGAATGACGCTGCTGGGGATGCTCGCTGGTTGCGCCGGCGGCACCGAGCCGGACGCCACCGCGCCGTCGATCCCCGCGCAGCGGCTCGAAACGGGCCTTCGGACCATGGATCGGATGGCGGCGACCCCGATCCTGGCGAGCTTCCAACTCCTGGGCCGATTCGTCAACGGCGCGCAGCTCTCACCAATCGAGGCTGGTTCCGGGCCAGCTGGCCTGAGCGCGGCGGCCGGACGGATCGCCACGGTGGTGGCGGGGACGAGTCAGGCGCTCCTGCCGGTGATGCGGCCGGCGGTCTATGGCACGACCTACGTCTTCGACCCCGCCAAACGAACTTACGTGCCGGATCCCGCCCGTCGCGGCGCCCCCGCCAACGGCGTGCGGTTCGTGCTCTACGAAGCAGCGGGCAGCCCGGGGGAACCGGTGCCTGGTCGCGAGATCGGACACGCCGACCTCACCGATGAGCTGGCCGCTCATCCCACCACCATTGGCCTCCGGCTCGAGGTGGTCAGTGGCGGAATAACTCATCTCCGCTACTCGCTGGAGCTGAGCGGATCGCTGGCCGGCGCCACGCTCGCGGTGGCCGGCTTCCTGACCGACGGGACCGAACGCCTGAACTTCACTGTCGGGCTGCGCCAGCCGCTGCTGGGACGAGGCGGGCCGATGGCGATGGACGCCACCGTGGCCCTCCCGGCGCAATCGTTCGAGGTTACGGTACGGCTGGTGGGCGCCGCCGGCGAGCCCGACGAGGATCACCGGGTCGAGATCGCGGTCCGGAGCCACCAGGACCGGATCGCCGTGGACCTCGAGCGCGGGGCTGGCCGCCTGGACGCGACGTTCACCGTCAACGGCCGACTACTGGCGCGCGCCACGGGGGATCCCACCCGTCCCGTCATTCGAGGGGAGAACGGGCGCGAGCTGACGGCGGACGAGCTTCGGGCCCTCGCGGGCATCATCGGCCTGGTCGACGGGATCTTTCGGATGATCGCCGGGCTGGTGGAGCCGGTCGCCGGGCTGCTGGCGGTGGCGTTGGGCCTCGCGGCCTGACGCCCGGGCCTGACGGCTCGACCCTGCTCCCGCGATCGCGGCCGACTGCCCCGTACAGGCGGCCGACGTGAGGTGACAGGGTTAGTTGGCACGCCCGATCGGAAGTGAGCCGCATGGCCGCGCCAGCCTCGACCGGCCAGGCCCGCTGGTCGCATGGCGTGCCGACGATCAGGCCGCCCTCCATACCGAACCACCACCGGTCGCTACCAGCGATCCCTCGACGCGGCCGCCAGGTCGCCGGGCCCGACCCTGGCGGCGCGCAACCGGACCACGGATCCTCAGGGCGCCGGTCCCGCTGCGTCGCCGTGAGGCGCTCGGCGGCCTGCAGGCGCTGCTCCAGTTCCTGCAGGGTCGGCCTGGATGGCGTCGGTCGTCTGGTGGAGCCGCTCGTGCTTGTCGAGTCGCCGCCCGCGCTCCCCCCCGGCCAGCCGGGTGCCCGGGTACACCGAGACCGCGGAGCGGTCGGCGATCAGGACCGACTCCGGCCGGGCGAGGGCATCCTATCGCGCTGGCGGGTATAGGCCCAATAATGCTCGGTGAGGAAGGTCGTCCGGCGGTGGCACCGTCCGCGCGCCGCCGGGCGGAGGGACTGCCACGCGCCGCGGTGGCGCTCTACCAAGAGAATGGCGTTGTTCACCACAATGCCCGCCAGCAAGATCACCCCCGGCAGCACCGGCGCGCTCTGTCGTGTTCCGGTGATCAGGAGCGCCGCCGTCACCCCGATCAGCGCCAGCGGCACGGCCACCAGGATCACCAGCGGATCCACCACGCTCCCGTACGTACCGCACCGCCAGCCCCACGAAGGTGTCCTTGATCGCCTCCTCCTCGCCGCCGTAGTGGACGGCGAAACCGTCCGGGACCTCGAGATCCGCCAGGCGGCGCCCAGGCTCTACGGGCGCCGGACTATCCCACCGCCACGCCGATCCCGCTCGCAGGCCTGTTAGCTTTCGCGTTCCGGCAACCGTCCGCCACCCACCGGAGCCGTCCATGATCAGGCCCGCCATCTACCTTGTCACGACCGTCGCCTTAAGCGCTGGCTGCAGCCGGGCGGGACCCCAGCTCGCGGTCGGCGATCCCGCGCCCGACTTCTCGTTGCCCGCGTCCGACGGCAAGACCTATCGGCTCGCCGATTTCAAGGGCCAGAGCGCCGTGGTTCTCGCCTGGTTTCCCAAGGCGTTCACCCGAGGCTGCACCATCGAATGCAAGTCGCTGGCCGAGAAGGGCGATTTGATCCGGCGGTATCAGGCGGCCTATTTCATGGCCAGCGTGGATCCGGTGGATGAGAACGCCAAGTTCGCCGCCGAGCAGCAGGCCGACTTCCCGCTTCTTTCCGACCCCACCAAGGAAACCGCCAGGGCGTACGGGGTGCTGAACGCGGTCGGAATGGCGCATCGATGGACGTTCTACATCGGCGTGGACGGGAGGATCCTGGCGATCGACCGGTCGGTGAACCCGGCCACCTCGGCGGAGGACATCGCCGCGACGCTCGGCGAGCTCGGGGTTCCCGCGGCCCACTGAGTTCGGGGACCCGGACGGGTCAGCAGCCAGCGCCCGACCACCGGTCAGTCCGGGCCCGTGTCTCGTCCCCATAACATTCCGGAGGCTGGTTCGGCATGATCCGGTCACCCCTGGTAGCGATGGCCGTCGCCGCCGCAGTCTTCACTGCGCCGGTTGCGGCGCAATCCGCGGCCACCCTCACCGTCGTGGGCAAGGCCGGCACGTCTCGCGACTACACCATGGCGGAGCTGTCGGCCATGCCCCGGATCGAGGTTGTCGTCGAGGAGAGTGGCAGCAGCCGAACGGTGTCTCGCGGCCCCAGCATTCGGGAACCGATGACCCGGCAGGGCGCTCCATCCGGACAGGCGCTCCGCGGCCGCGCCAAGCTGCTGGCGGTGGTCGCCGAGGCGTCGGACGGGTACCGGGCCGGCTACATGCTGTCCGAGATCGACGAGCAGTTCGGGGGGAGAGTCGCGATCGTCGCACTGACCCAGGACGGCCGGCCCCTCCCGGCCCGCGACGGGCCGCTTCGGGTGGTGGTGCCGGAGGACCGGCATCGGGCCCGCTGGGTTCGCCAGCTGGTGCGCTTGCGGTTGGTGACGCTGGAGTAGGCGGGGCAGCCCGGCCACCATCGGCCGTCGGAAGGCCCGGTCAGCGCCATCCAACCCGTCGGAGCCAGACGTCCCGCTCCCGCTCCCATTCGCGCCGCTGTCTGGCATCCATGGCCGGGATCCGTTCCGCCTTCGCCACTCGCTCGGCCAGCGGCTCCAGACCGATCGCGGCCCGGCGCTGATCGACGCCCTCCGGGTCCTCGATCGGGAAGGGAACGGGTTCGCCGTCCGGTGCGGCGTCCATCTGCGTTCCAAACCGCTGCTTCCGACCTTCGAGGACTCGAATCCTGTCGTCCAGATACGCGGCCTGCCACCGGGGCGCCTCGCCCGTCTCGGCCGCTGCCTCGAGGAGCGGCAGACAGCGACGCTGAAGCGGGGGATCGCCGATCGCATGCTGCACGATCAACCACGCCGCTTCCGCGCCCTCGGCGCCCACGAGGCTCGATCCCGGCCAGCCCACGTCCTCGACGATCTCCAGGAGCCGGGCGGCGTTCCGCCGATGCACGGCCTCCATTTCGCGGTGGTAGCCCTGGAAGAGGGAGCCCTCCTCGGCCAGGCGGGCCCGGACCCGGAGGTCGCCATCCTTCATGGCGAGGAGCTCGTCTCGGAGTCGGTGGTTCACGGCCCTTGGGGCGGTAGCGGAAAGGGTAACAAAACTCGATCAAAGATACCCGGCACCGCTACGGCAGGGCGACTGATCGCGTTCAACGATTGACGTGTCTTCGGACGGCCGCTAAACTTGCCGCGCCGCCCGGACCCGGGTGGCCCTTGAGGACCCTTGGTGAGGACCGATGAACGACCCTGGTGGTAGTCGCCGCACTCCGGTGCGCACCGCCCCGCTCCTGAGCCCGACCCTGCCGTAGCTCTCCTGGACTCACCTCCGGGCGGCGCTGGCAGCGGCGCCGCCCGTTGGGAGGTGAGTGATGAAGAACCCCCTTCTCGTTCCCGAGCTGCGCAGCGCGCTCGCGGCCAACCGTGAGCAGGAGCTTCGCGAGTTTCTCTCGGCCGTCAGCGCCCGGGCGGTGCCGGATCGATCAGTTCGGCGGGCCCACCGGCACCGATAGCGGGCGGTCCCGGCAGCTGGGCGGGGTCAAGGACCGGGTTCGTTGACCGAACGCGTTCCCCCTCGGTAGTCGGCGGCGGGGCGGGAGCCGGAAGGGCAGGCGGGCGGTTTTCTGGGCAGCAGCCACGCCAGATCGCGGGTTCTGGGCGGCACCGCATCGGTCGGCATCGGTCGAGTGCGTCTCCGCTGGGCTTGCGGCCGCCAGAGCAGCCCCGTGTGAATCATCGGACGGTCGTTGGTGTCAGACCGAGTCGGCTCGGAACGCGGGCGGTCCGCGATCAGCCCATCGTCGCTGACCTCGACCACCAACCGCTGCCGGGGACCGAGGCCAGGAACCGGGGCCAGCCCCAGGCGGGAACTCCATGCGCCGACGCAAGACGACCGACCGACATGGGGCGACAGGCCGCTCGCCGCACAGCCGTTCCGGCGATCAGACCGCATTCCGCCACGAACCACCAACAACTCAGCGTCAGGGATCCCTCGATGCGACCAATCGGGGCCAGGCGAAACTCAGCGCCGAGCGCGCCAGGGAGCTCGGCGCCGCCCGGCCAGGAGCGAGTCCGGCGACCAGGCCGAGTTGGACGCCCTGGCCGGCCGACTGGGCGGCAAGGCCGGTCGTCCCGATGGCCGCACCCGCGGGGGGCAACTGCCCTGCCGGGTGAGCGCGCTACGGCGTGCCGCCATCCCGGGTCCAGATCGCGACCGCGGCGCAGCTGTCGTCGAGGAACTCGGCCGGGATCTGCGCCACCCCGCGAAAGACCTCGACCGCCTCAATGTCGGACGGCTTGACCGCGTCGAACAGCTCCAGCCACTCACGCCAGGTCTCGGACTGCCAGCGGAGCACAGGGTCGAGGTCCAGGTCCGACCGCCGGCCGACGTCTGGTGGCGGTGGGGGCGGTGAAAACGGCTGCTTCCTGCCATCGATCCACACGCTGACGCGCGGTGGAAAGTGCTCGCAGCGCGCGAATCGGACCCGGGTGCCAGGAACGCCGGGCGGGTTCCAGGCCACCTGGATGCCGGGCAGGCCGCGGAGCAGTTCGAACGAGCGCATCGCGGCGGCGCGCTCGATGTCCTCCCGCGTGAGGAAGGTCCCCAGTCCGCTCCGCCTCCTGCGGTAGAAGTCGTCGTACCTGGTGGTGTGGGCCAGGCGAGCCGGCTTGGCCCAACGCGCCTCGGCCCGTAGCTCGGGCAGCAGCTGCGCGGCCGCTGTGAGTTCGATCGGCTGAGGCGGCGCCGGCGCTCCTTCCGGGATACGAAGCCGGGTCACGGTCGGAAGGAATCCGATCGCCCTGACGAACACGGTCACCGGCCCGGCTGGCACGCCAGCGAGGACAAAGGTGCCGGAGTAGCTGGTGATCGTGCGGAGTGGCGAGTCGACGATCCCGACTTCGGCCCCCGCGATCGGTCGGCCGTTGGCGGCTACCCTGCCGGTGAGCGTGCCGGGCCGCTGTGGCTGGAGGGCCTGGGGGATCGGCAGACCGGGGCCCGCATGCGGAGCGACGTTGCCCGCAATGATACCGAACTCGGCCGCGGTCAGTGGCAGCCGCCGGAATGCGTCCCAGCCCACCCTGGGGTAGGTCGCCGGGCTGGCGGCCGCGTCCGAGCCGTACAGCACCCGTTCGACCCCGATCGCCCGAATCCTCGTCGCGATCTGCTGGAGCACCTCGCCGGGCATCCCGGGTCGCACCACCACCGCGGCGTCGAACCACACGTTCCGTAGCCGCCCGTCGCCCCGGGCGATGGCGTCGGCGAACACGCCGAGGGCCGAGTCGGTCGCCGGCTCGTAGCCGCCGGCTCCGGCCAGATGCGCGAACTGCACCGGGACGTCCGGCGCGGCCGGGAGCAGTTCATCCAGTACCACGCGGGCCTGGTCCGCGCCATACCGCCGCTGGTTGTCGATCGAGGTCCGGATGTGCGCCACGATCGCCATCCCGTAGAAGTTCGCGCGCGCCAGGACCTCCCGGACCCGCGAGACGTTGTCCGGGTTGTCGAGATCGACGTCCGAGTTGCCGAAATGCAGCTTGAGGCCGGAGCGGAGCCGCGGGTCTCGGCTGCACCGCGCCAGCTCCTCCAACGCGTAGGGCTTGAGCGGGTTCACGCTGCAGAACCCCAGCAACCGGTCGGGATACAGCGCCACCTGTTCCGCGGTCCAGTCGTTCTCCGCCCGGACCCGTTCGTACTCGTCGGCAACTGGTTCGCGGGTGGCCTTGCCCCAGGTATACGCGACCGACAGGACCACCGCGCGCCGGATGCCGGCCGAGTCGAGCAGCCCAATGACGCGCCGGGCGTCGATGCCGGGCGCGCTCGGGCTGCCCGTGACCAGGGCCGCGGCGGCAGGGCTAAACAGGTGCTGGTGGTAGTCGATTGCCGGGGCTTGCGCGGCAAGCCCTGCGGGAAGGGTGCATCCGACGATGAGGAACGCGCGGGGACTCGATTCCATAGTGTACAGGGATTCGCCGAGGTGAGGCTATCCCGGCGCGAGGCGACAGTAGCAATAGATGTACTGCTGCACGGTGCCCGACGGGGTGTGGTGGGCTTCCCGCTCCTGTTTGAGCAGCGTGAATCCGCTCCCGAACTCTGCGTGGAGCGCCGAAGGCGAATACCGAATCACTGGCAGGCCGCTACACCTCGTGGGCCCGTCCTCGGCAAATGTAGCGACGATGACGTGGCCCAGCGGCTTGACCGAACGCAGGACGTTGGCGACGTACGCCCTTCGCTCCTCCGGCCTGGTCAGGAAGTGGAAGACAGCCCGGTCATGCCAGACGTCAAACGAGTGCTCCGGGAGCTGAATGGTCGTCACATCGCCCACCACCCAGTTGACGGCCGAGGCGCGTGGGCCAAGGCGGCGCCTGGCAGTCTCCAGCGCGGTGGCGGAGAGGTCCAGTACCGTCAGCGCAGCGTAGCCGTCTGCCAGCAGGTCATCTACGAGGGTAGACGCTCCGCCGCCGACGTCGATGATGGCCCCGGTCTGCGGGATACCAGTGCCGCGAATCAGCTCCAGCGAGTGCTCCGCGTGCACCTGGTACCAGCTGACGGCGTCCGCTGCATTCGTGGAGTAGACGCGCTCCCAATGATCTTTGATTTGCATGGCGGGACCTCAGGAGGAAGCGATGACTCCTCGGGCGCCGGGCTGCAAGCGCGGCAATCAGGGAGCGGCCCCGGATGCGGTTCGGGGCGCTGGCACCTCATAGCGCAGCTCAACGACGCCGCTGGCATACGCCTTCACCTGCACGAGGTGAAGGGCAACATCCCGGTCGAGCTTCTCGAAGAACGCGATGCCGTCACCGATCAGGATCGGCAGAATCGAGCACGACACCTCGTCGGCCAGCCCGAGGCGAAGGCACTGCGCGGAGACCATGCCCCCGCCCACGAACCAGATGCTGCGGAACCGCGGCCGGAGGCGGTCATTCACGAGGGTTGCGAGATCGCCCGCGTAGAACTCGACGCTGTCGCGCGTCCGCGGCAGCGCCCGAGTGGTCAGGACAATGGTCGGCTTGTCGCCGTAGGCCCACCCGGCTTCCCGGGCCTCGAACCGGAGCGCGGTCTCGTAGGTTCGCGAGCCCATGACGTAGCAGTCGATGGTCTTCACGAATGCCTCGACGGCATCCGGGTCCATGGCCTCGCCGCCCGGGAAGGCGTCGGAGGTCTCGAGCCAGTCGACGCTTCCGTCCCGTCGGGCAATGTAGCCGTCGAGGCTTGCGGCCATGTGAATCGTGACCCTCGAATCAGCGGCCGCCATGGCATCATCGGATGAAGGCGTCATGCTCACAACTCGCGGACAGCCAGGAGGATGGCCGGCTCGACCCTACCGCCCCACCGACTCCTCCGCCGTCGGCAACCCCGCCGGCCGCTCCAGCCCGAACCCCGGCGTCGGGATCCCCGTCACCCACAGCTTGAGCCGCGCCGCCGCCCCGTGCACCAGCAGGTACACCGCCGGTGTCACCAGCAAGGTGAGCAGCGTCGACACGATCAGCCCGCCCACCACCGCCAGCGCCAGGGGCTGCATCAGCTCGGTCCCCTCGCCAATCCCGAGCGCCAGGGGCAGCATCCCCAGCACCGTGGTGAGCGTGGTCATCAGAATCGGCCGGAGCCGCACCGCGCCGGCCTCCACCACCGCCTCCTGCACGCTCAGGCCCTCCTGCCGGCCCAGACCCACGTACTCCACCAGCAGAATGGCGTTGTTGACCACAATGCCCGCGAGCAGTATCACCCCCAGCAGCACCGGCGCGCTCTGCGGCGTCCCGGTGATCAGGAGCGCCGCGATCACCCCGATCAGGGCCAGCGGCACGGCCACCAGAATCACCAGCGGGTCCACCACGCTCTCGTACTGTACCGCCAGCACCACGAAGACCAGGAACACCGCCAGCCCGATCACGATCGCCAGGTTGCGATTGTTCTCCTTGATCGCCTCCTCCTCGCCGCCGTAGATGAGGGCGAAGCCGTCGGGCAGATCGAGATCGGCCAACAGGGTCCGGATCTCGTGGCTCACCTGGCTCACGCTGGCCACCGAGGTGTTGACGTCGCCGGTGACCCGGATCAGGCGGTTCTGGTTCTCCCGGAGGATCGTGGTGGGTCCGGTGCCGAGCCGCACGGTGGCGACGTCGCGGAGGTAGATCGGCTGGCCCCGGCCGGGAAAGAGCGCGATCCCGCCCAGGTCCTCCGCGCTCTGGAACTGGCGCTTCGGGAGCCGGACCCGGACGTCGTACTCGAAGTTGCCGTCGGCGAAGCGGGTGGGGATCGAGCCATCGAGCGCGGTGCGCACGGTCTGGCCCACCGCGGCGCCGCTCAGCCCCAGGTCGGCGGCCCGGTCACGGTCGATCCGGATCGAGAGCTGGGGGCTCGCCTCTTCGGTCGAGAGCTGCAGGCCCTCCAGGCCCCGCACGCCGGAGAGGCGCTGGAGCACCGTGCCGGCCAGGCGCTGGAGCACCGCCAGGTCGTCGCCCTGGACCGAGACCGCCACGTCGCTCCCGGCAATGTTGGTCCGGAGTCCGCGGATCCGTGGGGGGCGGGCACTGATCCGGCCGCCCGGGATTCCCAGCGCGTCGATGTCCCGCTGCAGCTCGGCCACCCACTGCGAGGCGGTGACGCCGCGGCGCGACGAGGCCGGTGTGAGCTGGACGTTGATGGACCCCCGGCCGCCCCGTTCGGAGGTGGAGCCGCCGAAGAGGAAGCCACCGGCGGTGGCGAAGATGTCCTGCACGTGCGGCCGGCCCATCAGCATCGCTTCCAACTGGCGGACGATCTCGTCGGTGCGCTCGGGCGGCGTCCCCGGCGGCATGTTGATGTTGACCGATACCGAGCCGTCGTCTACCACCGGGAGGAACTCGTTGGGGAGGTCTCGCGCCAGCGAGAGGAGCAGGAAGAGCAGCCCGAAGGAGCCGGCCACCACCCAGCCCCGGTGGCGGAGGGTGGCCCGGGCCGTCCGCCGGTAGCCGTTCCGCGCCCGGTCCACTGCCCGGTCAAACGCCCGGAGCGGACGGGACTCGGCGAGGCCGGTGCTCCATTTCACCTTGGCCAGCTGCGCGGTGAGCATCGGCACCAGCGTGAGGGCCACGCCCAGCGCCGCCAGCATCCCGAAGGTGATAGTGAGGATCAGCTCCCGGAAGATCAGCGCGGCGAGCCCGGAGATCAGCAGGAAGGGCAGCACGGCGGCTAGGTTGGTCGCGGTCGACGCCACCACCGCCGAAGTCACCTCGGCGGAGCCCGAATGCGCGGCGGCCTCCGCGTCCGGGGCCCGGGCCCGGTGCCGGAAGATGTTCTCCAGCATCACGATCGAGTTGTCGAGCAGGAGCCCCACCCCCAGCGCCAGCCCGCCGAGGGTCATGATGTTGAGGGTGAGCCCGCTCCAGCCCATCAGGGCCAGCGTGGTGAGGATCGCGATCGGGATCGCGAGCCCGATGATAAAGGTCTTGCGGAGGCTTCCGAGAAAGAGCAGCACCACCAGCATCGCGAGGGCGGCCCCGGCCAGCGCCGCGCCCTGCACGCTCTTGATGGCGTTCCGGATGAAGAAGGACTGGTCGGCGATCACCCGGTAATCCACGTCGGCCGGCATGAAGCGCGACGCTTCCAGCTGCCGGAGCCGCTGCGCTATGCCAGAAGCCACTCCCACGGTGTTGGCCTCGGGGAGCTTCCGCACCGAGAGCTTCACCGCCGGGACGCCGTTGAGCCGGACCCAGAGGCGCTGATCGCGGTGGGTGTCGGCCACCTGGGCCAGATCGGCGAGCGGCACCCGCCGGCCGGTGCCCGGCACCGTGAGCAGGGTGCGGCGGATATCGTCTACCGTCCGGAACTTCCCGCTGGTCTTGCCGATCACCTCGAAGGTGGAGGAGGTAACGTTGCCGGCGGCCAGGTCCTGGTTCTCGTTCCGGAGGGTGGTGAGGACGTCGGTGACGGTGAAGCCGTAGGAGCGGAGCCGCTCCTGGTCCAGCACCACCTGGATCTCGCGGATCAGCCCGCCCGAGACGTCGATCGACCCCACGCCCTCGACGGTGAGGAGCTGCGGCACCAGCTGGAGGTCGATCCAGCGGCGGAGGTCCACCGGGTTGACCACCGAGGAGCTGAAACCGGCCTCGTACACCGGCATCTGCGAGGGATCGGCCTTCCAGATCGTGGGCGGCTCGATGTCGATCGGCAACCGGCCTCGGGCCCGGTCGAGGTTCTTCGAGGCGTCCTGGAGCGCGAAGTTGATGTCGGCGCCGTACCGGAAGTGGAGGCTCACGTCCACCCGGCCTTCCTGCACCTCGGTCTCCAGCCGGATCAGGTTCTCGGTGGTGGCGAGCGAGGTCTCCAGCACCCGGGCCACCTGTTCCTCCATCACTTCCGGCGCCACCCCGGGGTAACGGACCACTACCCGCACCTGCGGGTAGACGATGTGGGGGAGGAGGTCGATCGGAAGCTGGCCGCCGAAGAAGAGCCCCAGCACCACCACCACCGAGGCGATGGCCAGGGTGCCGACCGGGCGGCGGATCGAGAAGCTGGAGAAGAGGCCGCGTCGGGTGGTCATGGCGTCACCTCCCGCGCGGGCGCCGAGTCCGCGCCCCGGGCGCCGGTGGCCACCCGTACCGCCATTCCGGTACGGAGGTTCACCTGGCCCGAGGTCACCACCAGTTCGCCGGCGGCGAGGCCCCGGATCACCTCGACCAGGCCGGCCGAGGTCATCCCGGTCTCGATTGCGCGGCGCACGAGGGTGTCGGCCTCGACCACGAAGGCGTACGCGCCGGTGGCCCCGGCGCCCACCGCGGCGGCCGGCACCACCAGCGCGTTGGGGCGGGGGTCGAGGTCGAACCGCGCGCGGGCCAGGAAGCCCGGCCGCACGGTGACGCCGGCAGGTGGCGAGCGGAGCGCCACCTCCACCGGCACCAGCCGGGTCTGGGCCTCGGCGGCGGGAAAGACCCGCCGCACCCAGCCCGCAAGCAGCGCCCCGGGCTGGGCGTCAAGCTGCACTGCCACCGGCGCGCCGGGCTTGAGGTGGACCACGTCCAGCTCCGACATCTGGACCCGCACCACCAGGAGCGAGTCGTCGGCCACGTCGAAGAGGCGCTGGTTGACGGTGACGGCGCTCCCCGCCTCGACCAGCTTGGCCGTCACCACCCCCGCCGTGGGCGAGAGCACCCGGGTGAAGTCGAGCCGGGTCTCCCAGAGGTCGACGTCGCTCTGGGCGGTGGCATGGGCGGCGCGGACCTGCTCGAACTCGGCCTCGGTGACGATTCCGGCGGCCTTCATCTGCTGCGACCGCTCGAACGCGGTCCGGGCGTTGGCGAGTACCGCCCGGGCCCGCTCCAGTTGGGCGCTGGTCTCGCGCGCGTCCAGCTCGGCCATCAGGGTGCCGGGGCGGACCCGGTCGCCCTCGACCACCAGCACCGAGAGGATGGTGCCGGCCGCGCGGCTGTTGACCCCGACGAGCCGGAGCGGCTCCACCGGTCCGGTGAGCACCACCTCGCGCGCCAGGTCGCGCCGTTCCACGGGGGCCACCGCCACCGGAGTGGGGCCTCCGCTGCTGCGACCGCCCGCGGGGGGCTGGGCCTGACCACCTCCGGAGCACGCCGCGCCCAGAGCGAGGAGCGGCAGCATGACCAGCGACAGCGGACCCAAGCGGAGCGACAATTCAGACATCGGGACTCCAACTGGATGGACGGCAGCCAACGGGCCGGGGCGCCTTTCGACCCCCCGGACCGCGACGGCGGCGGCAACGGGCTTCGATGCCAGTACGCGAGAGCGCGGCGCGCCGTTGGCAGCCCAAGTCGCCGGGGATCATCCGGCGCCGCTCCCGGCCGCCTTGACCTCGTCCCAGAGGCGGTCGAGCTGCTCCAGGCTGGCCGCGTGCAGGTCCAGCCCGCGCTCAGCGGCCAGCCGCTCCACCGCCCGGAATCGCCCCTGGAACCGGCGATTGGCGCCTTCCAGGGCCGGGCCCGGGACCACTCCGGCCTTCCGGGCCAGGTTCACCACCGAGAAGAGCAGGTCGCCCACCTCGTGCTCCAGCGCTTCCCGATTCGGCGAGGGCTGCTCCAGCTCCCGCTCCAGTTCGGCCAGTTCCTCGCGCACCTTGGCCGCCGGACCGGCCACGTCGGGCCAGTCGAAGCCCACGGCAGCCGCGCGCTCCTGGAGCCGGTACGCCATGAGGAGGTCGGGCAGGGTTGGAGGCAGGCCGTCGAGGACCCCGCGGGGCTCGTGCGCGTGGCGCTCATCGCGCTTGAGCTTCTCCCAAGGCTCCCGCGGCCCCAGCTCGAAGAGGTGCGGATGCCGGCGCTTCATCTTGTATTCCAGGTCGGCCGCGGCATCGTCGGCGCTGAATTCGTTCCGTTCCTCGGCCAGCACCAGCTGCCACGCCAGGTGGAGGAGCAGGTCGCTCACCTCGGCCCGAATGGCGCCGGGCTCGCCCTCGCCGATCGCGTGGGCCAGCTCGTGGACTTCCTCGATCAGATAGGGACGGAGGGTCTCGCGGGTCTGGATCCGGTCCCAGGGGCAGCGGGCCCGGAGATCGCGCACCATCGCCATCGCTCGGCCAAGCGCCGATGTTTCTTGCATTTAGGTTCCTCCGTCTCAAATTCTAGCCTCGCCGGCAAGTTCGGCCCAGGGGTGTGACCACTGGAGGTGCGGGGATGGATGAGGGTCTCGGGGCCGCGCAGGGCCCCTGGGCGGAGGTGGATCTCGGGGCGGTGCAACGGAACGCCCGCGCCTACGCCGCCGAAGTGGGCGTTCGCCTTCTTCCAATGGTCAAGGCCAACGCCTATGGCCTGGGTGCCGTGCCAGTGGTTCGGGCCCTGGAGGCGCTCGGTCCCTGGGGCTTCGGCGTGGCCACCCTCGCGGAGGCGCGGGAGCTGCGCCAAGCCGGCGTCACCCGCCCGATCATCGCCTTCGTTCCCTTCGTTCCGGGCGACCTCGAGTCGGTGCTGGATCTGGACGTGCGCCCGGCGATCGGGGACGTGCAGGCGCTGGAGTGCTGGATCGGCCGGAGCGGACGCCCCTTTCACCTGGCGATCGACACCGGGATGGGTCGGAGCGGGCTGCGCTGGCACGACGGCGCCGCGCTGGAGCGGGCCGGCGCGCTACTGGCCGCAGCGCCCGGGTACGAGGGCGCCTTTACCCACTTCCACAGCGCCGATCAGTCGTCCGAGGCGACGGAGCTGCAGTGGACCCGGTTCCACGGGGTGCTGGCGCGCCTGGGCGGAACTCCGCCCCTGGTCCACGCGGCCAATTCCGCGGCGGGCCAGTGGGGGACGCGGTATGCCGGGACGCTGGCCCGGCCCGGGATCTTTCTGTACGGCGGGCAGGCGGGGGCCCTGCGTCCCGAGCCGGTGGTGCGGCTCTCGGCGCGGGTCGCGGCCGTCCGACCGATCCGGGCTGGCGACACCGTGAGCTACGGCGCCACGTTCCGGGCCACTGCCGATGGCGAAGTGGTGACCCTCGCGATCGGCTACGCGGACGGCGTGCTGCGGTCGCTCGGCAATCGGGGCACGGTGCTCCTCGATGGGTCCGCCTTCCCGATCGCCGGGCGCGTCACCATGGACATGACGATGACGGTGACGCCGCGGGGCACGGCGCAGGTAGGGCAGCGGGCGGTGCTGTACGGGCCGGAGCTGCCCATCGATCGGCAGGCCGAGGCCGCCGGCACGATCGCCTACGAACTGCTTACCTCGTTAGGTTCCCGGGTTGTTCGCCACTATCGGGGGGCCGCATGAATCCGCATTTCGCCACGCTGGTCCTGGGGATCGCCCATCAGGCGGAGACCGCGCTCAACGGCCAGCTCCCGCCGGGCGCGGAGCAGGTGCCGGGGGCTACCCCCCGGCAGATGGCCCAGACCCTGATCGACACCCTGGCGGTGCTGGAAGAGAAGACGCGGGGCAACCTCGACGAGGACGAGGCCAAGCTGCTGACCGAGGCGCTCACCGCGCTCCGGTTCAAGTTCGTGCAGGGGCAGGGAGCGCACTGACGCCGATGCGCCGGGCCGCGCTGATCGTGCTGGACGGAGTGGGGTGCGGCCGGGCGCACGACCAGGAGGCCTACGGTGACCAGGGGAGCGACAGCCTGGGCAACGTGCTGGCCCGGGCGGCGGCTGGCGCTGCGCCCGCGGGGTACGCCCTCCCCAACCTGAGCCGTCTGGGCCTGGGCCGGGTCGTGCCGCTCCCGCTGGTGCCACCGGTGGCACAGCCACTGGCCGCCTGGGGTACCGCCCAGCCCGCGAGCCCGGGCAAGGACAGCACCACCGGGCACTGGGAGATCTGCGGTCTGATCCTGGACCGTCCGTTTCCGGTGTTCCCGGGCGGGTTCCCGTCGGACCTGCTGGAGGCGTTCGCCCGCGAGACCGGACGACCGGTGATCGGCAACCGGGTGGCTTCCGGCACGGCAATCATCGACGAGCTGGGCGCCGAGCACCAGCGGACCGGCGCCTGGATCGTCTATACCTCGGCCGACAGCGTTTTCCAGGTGGCGGCGCACGAGGACACGGTGCCGGTGGAGGAGCTGTATCGGGCCTGCGAGGTGGCGCGCCGGCTCTGCACCGGGCCCTTTGGTGTCTCGCGGGTGATCGCCCGGCCGTTCGAGGGTGCGCCCGGTGGCTACCGGCGCACGCCCCGGCGGCGGGATTTCTCGCTCTCTCCCGTCGGGCCGACGCTGCTGGACCATCTGGAGGACTCCGGGGTGCCGAGGATTGGGGTGGGCAAGGTGGACGACCTCTTCGCGGGTCGCGGTATCTTTTCCACGCACCCTGCCAGCAACGCCGAGGCGTACCGCGCCATCGCCCAGGCCCTGGAGGATCTGCCTCGGGGTCTGGTCTTCGCCAACGTCATCGACTTCGACCAGACCTGGGGACACCGGAACGACGTCGCCGGCTATCTGGGCGGGCTGGCGGAACTGGACGCCGCCCTCCCGGGGCTCCTGGAGCGCGCCCAACCGGATGACCTGGTTATCTTTACGGCGGATCACGGCAACGACCCGACCACCCCGTCGACCGATCATTCGCGGGAGCGGGTTCCGGTGCTGGCGTACGGGGCCAAAGTCCGCCCCCTTGGTATCGGGGAGCGGGCCACCTTCGCCGACGTCGGGCAGACCGTTGCCGAGTTCCTGGGAGTGGGGCCGCTCGCCAGCGGTCGGTCGTTCCTCCGGGAGATCTGGAATGGCTGAGAGCCTGGTCGAAGCGGCTCGTCGCGTTCAGGCCCAGGCCTACGCCCCCTACTCGGGGTTTCGGGTGGGGGCGGCGCTGGAGGCGGCGGACGGCCGGGTGTTCGCCGGGTGCAACGTGGAGAACGCGTCGTACGGACTCACTATTTGCGCCGAGCGGGCTGCGGTGGTGCAGGCCGTGGCGGCGGGAGCCCGTTCGTTCCGCCGGGTGGCCATCGTGTCCGACGCGAACCCGCCGGTGCCGCCCTGCGGGGCCTGCCGGCAGATGCTGGCCGAGTTCGGCCGTGACCTGACGGTGGAGTCGGTGGGGCCGGGGAGCCGGCGGGAGTGGCGATTGGAGGAGCTGTTGCCCGACGCGTTCAGGAAGGAGTGGCTCGCGTGACCCACCGGCTCTGGCCGCTGGGCCTGCTGCTCGGCCTGGCCGGCTGCGTCGAGAAGCTGGCGACGCCCGGCGAGTGTCCGGCCCTCTGCCCGGGGAATCAGCTGGTGGTGCGGGACACCATTCTCGACGTGATCCCCGCCAGCGACACCAGCTTCTTCGGCTACCAGCCGCGCACCGCCCGGACCTCGCTCCTGGTGTCGAACGGCCTGCCGCTGGCCGAGGTCCGGTCGTTCGTGGTGTTCCCCAAGCTGCAGCGGACCGACTCGATCACGGTGGACGGCCTCCTGGTCGGCTTCACGATCGACACCGCGGCGATCTCCTTCCAGCTGGTGGCGCGCGACTCCACCGCGACCGGCCTTACGGTCTATCTCCACCGGATTCCGGTCACCGTCGACACCACCATCACCTACCCGGAGCTGGAGGCGCTGCTGGTGCCGGAGGCAATCCTCGACTCGATCGTGGTGCCCGACACCCTGCGGGCCGGGCGGATCGAGGCGATCTTCACCGGCGACGAGCTGGCGCTCTTCGAGGGCCCGCCCGAGGACAGCAGCCAGGTGGCGATTGGCCTCACAGTGCGGGCCTCGAAGCCCACCGGGGTGCGGCTGGCGGTGGACGCGATCGGGACGGGAACGGCGCCGCTGTTCGAGTTCCGGGGGCGGGCCGAGGTGACCGATACCGCCAAGCGACGGCAAAGGATCCAGGGGCGACCCGCCGACGCCGGGGCCTTCGGCTATCTCTTCTCGGAGGAGCTGGCTTCGAACCCCGATCCCGACCTGCTCTATATCGGCGGGCCGGCGGCGGGCCGTGCGCTGCTCCGGTTCTCCCTCCCCGCCACCATCCGCGATTCGGCCACGCTGGTGCGCGCCACGCTGGAGCTGACCCCGGCGGCGCCGCTCGCCGGGCTTCCCAACAACCCCGTGGGCGACAGCCTGGTGGCCCGGGGGGTGGTGGCGGATCTCGGGGCCAAGTCGCCGCCCAATCTTGCGCTCGGTCTCACCCCTGCGGGCCGGGTGTTCGAGGGCACCACCAAGGCGGTGGTGATCGACATGCTGAGCCTGGTGCGGCAGTGGCAGGTGGAGAAGGGCCCGCCTCCGGTGCTCTTCGTGGCCCACCTCTCCGAGGGGAACACCTTCATGCAACCGGTCTTTCACTCGAGCCGCTCGGGTCCGGGCCCCCGGCTTCGGGTGACCTACGCGCTGCCCACGCGGCCGGGGCAGCCGTGATCCGGTTGTGGAGCCTGGCGCTCGCGATCGCGCTGGCCCTGCCGACGGGCCTGGCCGCGCAGTCGTCGCAGTTCGGGATCCGCGGACTGGGACTCCCGATGCGCCCGCTCTCGCCCCGCGGGCTGGCCACCGGTGGCGCTTTCGGGCTCTTCGACGGGGAGTCGAGTCTCAATCCGGCCGCGGCCGCCGCGGTGCCGCAGTTCACCTCGCTGCTGACGCTCTCGCAGAACTATCGCAGCTCGGAGAATCCCTTCGGCTCGGCCTCCGGCCGCGATGCCCGGTACCCGCAGGTCGTCGCGGCGGGTCCGCTGGGCGGCACCAGGCTCTTCGCCGCCGTGAGCGTGTCGGGCTATACCGACCGGAGCTTCTCACTCGGCACCCAGGACACCATCGACCTCCGCGGCGAGCGGGTGGCGGTGTTCGACACCCTGAGCTCGAGCGGCGGGCTGAGCGATATCCGGGTGGCGCTGGCCTGGGCCGCGAAGCCCGGGGTGAACCTGGGCCTGGCGGTCCACGCGATGCCGGGCCACAACCGGATCGACAATCGGCGGGCCTTCGGCGACTCGGCCTATTCCTCGGCCGCCGAACGAGCCGAGCTGTCGTACCTCGGGTTCGGCGCGTCGGCAGGGGTGATGCTCCGGGTGGTGCCCCGCCTCACCTTCGCGGCGGTGGTGCGCAGCGACGGCCATGCGAACGTGGAGCGGGATACCCTGCCCACGGCTCGCACGGACCTCCCGATCTCCTTCGGGGGCGGGCTTCAGTGGCGCGCGGCGGAGAAGCTCAACCTGGCCGCGGCCTACCTCCGGCGGAACTGGTCCACCGCGGATGCTGACCTCAAGGCCCAGGGCGGGATCGCGGCCCTCGACGCGTACGAGGTCTCGGGCGGGGTGGAGATCTGGCGTGACGTCCGGCGGCCCGACCACCGGCCGATCCGGCTGGGCGTGCACTACGCCACCCTTCCGTTCCCGCTCCGCGCGGGCAAGCAGGCCCACGAGTTCGGCCTGGCAGCCGGCACCGGCCTCCGATTCGTTGGTGGGCGGGGCGGTCTGGACGTCGCGCTCCAGCAGCTCTGGCGCTCCGACAGCGACGGCTACAGCGAACGGGCCACCGTCGTGACCGTGGGCGTGAGCATCCGGCCGTGAGGCGGCGTCCGTGATGCGGGTCTATATCGAGACCTACGGCTGCCAGATGAACGTGGCCGACACCGAGGTCCTCTTCGGGGCCCTCGGCCGGCAGGGCTACGCCCGGACCGACGATCCGGCCCAGGCCGACGTGATGCTGGTGAACACCTGCGCCGTCCGCGAGCACGCCGAGCAACGGGTGGTGGGCCGGGTGGGCGAACTCCAGCGCTACAAGCGGCCCGGGAGCGTCCTCGGTGTGGTGGGCTGCATGGCGCAGCGACTGGGCACGGTGCTGCTGGAACGCGCGCCCAGGGTGGACCTGGTCGCGGGGCCGGACGCGTATCGCAGCCTTCCGGCGCTGATCGCCCAGGCGCGGGACGGCCGCCGCGTGGTGGACACCGAGTTCCGCTCCTGGGAACACTATGAGGAGGTGCCCGCGGACCGGGCCGTCGGCCCGTCGGCCTTCGTCACGGTTCAGCGTGGCTGCGACTACAAGTGCACCTTCTGCATCGTGCCCTACACCCGGGGGCCCGAGCGGAGCCGGCGCCTGGCCGACGTGGTGGCCGAGGTGGAGCGCCTGGCGGCCGCCGGCACCTCGGAGGTGACGCTGCTCGGGCAGACCGTCAACTCCTACCACGATGGAAGCGCCGACTTCGCCGAGCTGCTGCGGGCGGTGGGCGCCATTCCCGGTATCCGGCGGCTCCGCTTCACCAGTCCCTATCCCGCCGACTTCACCGATCGGGTGATCGAGGCGATGGCCGAGACGCCCGCCGTGTGCGAGCATGTACATCTGCCGGCGCAGAGCGGGTCGAACGCGGTGCTCAAGCGGATGCTCCGTCGCTACACCCGCGAGTCGTACCTGGACGTGGTGGCGCGGCTTCGTGCGGCGGTGCCCGGGATGACGTTCTCGACCGATCTGATCGTGGGGTTTCCCGGGGAGACGGAGTCCCAGTTCGAGGAGACCCTGAGCCTGGTGGCGGAGGCCGGTTTCGACGATGCCTACACCTTCCGGTATTCTCCCCGGGAGGGGACGCCGGCGATCCGGATTCCGGGCCAGGTGGCGGACGACGTGGCCGCCGATCGTCTGGGCCGCCTGATCGAGGCGGTTCGCGCCCAGGCGAGGCGACGCCACCTGGCACGGGTCGGTACCGAGCACGAGGTTCTGGTGGAGCAGCCGGCGCGACGCGGCGGCATGCTGGGCCGGACCCGAACCAATCTTCTGGTCCTGCTCGACCTGGCGCCGGACGCTGTGGGGCGATACTTGCGGGTTCGCCTCACCGGCACCACCGGTTCTACCTTCACAGGCACACCTGTCGGTCAACCATCCCTGGCGGTGCTATGAAGTTCAAGAACGTGATCGAGGACCATGTGCTGGAAGCCTATACCGCGCTGCGTTCGCACTTCCCGGACTTCTGCGGTTGCGAAGTGTGCCACGCCGACGTCGTGGTGTACGCCCTGAACCGGCTTCAGCCCCGGTACGTGGCTACCCTGGAAGGCAGCGTGGTGACCGAGGTGGCGCTCGACAAGCAGCAGGGTCGGGCGCCAATCGACGTGGCCGTGATGGAGGGATTCAAGAAGGTAACTCAGTCGCCGCGTTGCGGGCGGGGGGCCCCGGCGCGGGGATAGAGGATAGCCAGGTCGAGTGGGGTGGAGGGCCGGTGGCCGGAAGGGCCACCGGCCCTCCGGTTATTATAGGGGAGCTCGGGCGCTTTCCGGCACCAGTTGCGTGATTCGGGTTGTCGGGCGGACGGCGCGCTGCCCTAGCGTGAGGGATGCGCGGTCTGGCGGTGCCCCCGGCGCTGGTGGCGCTTGCATCGTTCGCGTCGGGCCTGGCAGCCGGCCTGGCCGGAGCGGGAGCGGCCGGGGCCGTCGTCGGTGCGATGGGAGCGGCCGCCGCCCTTCGATTCGGACCGGGTGCCGCACCGGTGGCGCTGGTCCTGGCAACGGGGGCGCTGCACGGGGCCCTGGGCCGCCGGATCGACAGCGTGCGGTGTGCCGCCAGACTGCCGGACGGTCCCGTAGCACTGGTGGTGCGGGTGGTGGAGCCCACGGCCGGTCGAGTGCCCGCCCTGGTCCGGCCGGAGATCGGCTGCGGCGGGGCGGTGCAGGCGCGTTTCGGGCCCGACGTTGCGGTGGAAGGCGGCGAACGCCACCGGGTGGAGGCGCGGTGGATTGCCGGCCCGGCGTCTCTGGGCCGCGGCGATGGCCTGCTAGTCGTGCGCCGGACCGAGCTGCTGGGCCGCGATCCCACGGCGAGCGAGCGGATTCGGAACTGGCTCCACCGAACCAACCGCGACCTGTACGGCCACCGGGCGGGGATGGTCGACGCCCTGATGCTCGGGCGGCGCGGGGCAATCGAGCCGGCGCTCAATACCGCCTTCGCGCGGGCGGGCCTGGTGCACATCCTCTCGATCAGCGGGTTCCACGTCGGGCTGATCGGTGGCTGGCTCTTCGTTCTGTTCCGCGCAGCCAGGATGCCACGGCATCGGGCCCGGTTCCTGGCGACGGTGGGGATCAGTTGTTACGTGGCGTTCATCGGAGCGCCCGCGCCAGCCCTTCGGGCCGCCACGCTGGCCTGGCTCGCGGCGCTGGCCGCGGTG